>NC_007948.1:635714-953571 GCF_000013865.1 Polaromonas sp. JS666 | reverse complement strand
GAGGTGCATTTGCTGCTGTCCACCTGGTAGCTCAGGTCGATGGCGCCTTCGGGGCAAACGGCCACGCAGGCATTGCAGCGGGTACACAGGTCAAGGTCAATCGGATTGTCTTTTGTCCATTTCGCTTCAAAAGCGCCCAGCCAGCCCTGCAGGCTCAGGCCGGTACCGCTGATGACCGGGTACTTGCGCTCCTGCGCGGGAAAGTCGCCCGACGCCGGGTCAGCGACACCTTGCGAAAAAATCGTCACGTCCAGCGCATCGGCGAGCAGCCCGGCCACCTGCTCGGCCCGGTCCAGCGGACCGACTATCAGCAGGCGGCCAGCGCTTTTGTAAGTGACGGTCGAGACGGGCTCTGCATCCGGCAGGTGCGCGACGGCCAGCAGCGCGGCGATCTTGGGGCTGGCGGCCGAGGCGTCCTTGCTCCAGCCACCGGTTTCACGGATATTGACGAACCTGACCACGGAAGTCGCCCCCGCGGTCTGCTCGCCCAGCTCCGCAAAGAGGCGCTTTTCCTGGGTGCATGCCACCACGACGTCCTCGCCGGATTGAACCGCCTTCTGGAACGCGCCGGCTTCGCGCCGGCACAAGGTTGAATGCCGCGTCAGATTTTCATTGAGTGCCGCGCCCACCGCCAGGGGCTGGAGGGGCATGGTCTGGTTGCAGTCGCAAATCAGTGTGGGCATGGTCGTCTGGGCGTTGGCTGGCGCCAGTGTCAGGCAATGACCCGGCTTGGCTTCGGTTGTCGGGGTTCACAGAGTCGGGAATTGGCATGCCCGTGTCTTCTGGAGACTGTGCCACGGTTTCAGCTTCAGGGTTATTCGCACTTTCCCGCGCTACCGCAGCCTGGATTTTTTCCGGGTCATCCTGCTCACCCTGGTCGTCCTCCTCGTCATCAAACAGCTTGAGGAATTTCGCACTGGCCATCTGCCGAAGCATGGACTCGGGTATCGGCTCGGAGATGGAATAGTCGTCAATGTAGATATCCAGGCCATCCATCACGTTGAAATGCGGATCGGCGAAGAGCTTTTTCATGGCGGCGTTCCGGACGTCGGGGCCCACACCTTCTGCCATGAAGGGCTTGAAGTCGGAGTCCTTGGTCAACAGCCTCACGTCATCGAGTGACAGCTCTTTTTCAGCGGGCTCGGCACCGCCAGCAGGTGTTGGTGCGGCGACCGGTGCAGCTTCCGGCTGGCCCGGCGGCAGGATGGCGCCGGCACCCACTGCCGGGGTCGCAACCGGCGCAGGCTCTTCGAGCGGCTTGCCCTGCAGGGCGTCAGACTTGCGGCGAGCCCAGCGGCCCAGGAATCCCCCGCGCTCTTCAGTCATGGCCGGGCCCGTCCGGTTTCTTGTCAGTGCTCACCCGCGCGGGATTGCCGAAACGATCCTGCAGGGGCCGGAAGCTTTGCGGACGCTGGCGCCGCTTGGGTTCCAGCACATGGTGCCGGTCCACAAACTCCTGCAGCCACTGCACCACCTCGGGTGGCGCAGGGACCTGCTCGACGGTTTCCTGCGCATCGAGCCAGCGCCCCGCATCGTGGTAGCTCAGTGTGACGGTTTGCGGCACGGCCACCGGCTCATCGGCCAAGGCTGCCTCTTCCTCCATGCGCCACACCACCCAGAAGCAGGGTTGGGGCGTGGTCACATTCAGGTAATAACCCTCGGCATCGCCCACAAACAGCTCCACCTTGAAGCCGGGGTGCAGCCAGCGCTCCTCGTGGTCGTCCTTGAGCAGCAAGCGGGGTTGCTTGCCGAAAGCCTCCTCGTGCGGCACCACATCGGCCAGCACCCAGCGCCAGGGCTGCCAGCGGTTGTCAATGCGCTCGCGGCGCATGACGACGGCCACCAGCAGGGTGGGACGGTGAACAGCGTCCCCAGCCTCGGGGGACTGCATCAGGAAATCAGCCATGGTCGCAGTGTACGGCGGACACCATGAATCGCTAAGCCACCAACGCGGGCCGGGGCTTGCCGGCTGCATCAGCGGACCCGGGGACGCCCCCGGTTCGCCGCCCGGGACCCCGGCGCCATGCCGGCGTGGCTCAGGTGTTTTTCGAGATGGTGATGGTCGGGAATTTGGCGGAAAAATCTTTCGCCTTGGCAGCCACGGTCACGGCCACCTTGCGCGCCACGGCCTTGTAGATGGCCGCCACGTCGCCGTCGGGGTCTGCCACGACCGTGGGCCTGCCGTTGTCGGCCTGCAGGCGGATGTTGATATCCAGCGGCAGCGCGCCGAGATAGTCCATGTGGTAGTCGGCCGCCAGTCTCTTGCCGCCGTCCTCGCCAAAGATGTGCTCGGCGTGGCCGCACTGGCTGCACACATGCACCGCCATGTTTTCCACGATGCCCAGGATGGGCACACCCACCTTCTCAAACATCTTGATGCCTTTTTTGGCGTCCAGCAGTGCGATGTCCTGCGGCGTTGTAACGATCACGGCACCCGTCATGGGCACGCGCTGGCTCAGCGTGAGCTGGATGTCGCCGGTGCCGGGCGGCAGGTCGACGATCAGGTAGTCAAGGTCTTTCCAGTTGGTCTGGCGCAGCAGCTGCTCCAGCGCCTGGGTGGCCATGGGGCCGCGCCAGATCATGGCCTCGTCCTGCGCCACCAGGAAACCGATGGACATGACCTGAATGCCGTAGTTTTCCATCGGCTCCATATTCTTGCCGTCCACACTCTCGGGCCGGCCTTCGATGCCCATCATCATGGGCTGGCTGGGGCCGTAAATGTCGGCGTCGAGCAGGCCCACGCTGGCGCCTTCAGCGGCCAGGGCCAGCGCGAGGTTAACGGCGGTGGTGCTCTTGCCCACGCCGCCCTTGCCGGAGGCCACGGCAATGATGTTCTTCACATTGGGCAGCAGCTGCACGCCGCGTTGCACGCTGTGGGCGGCGATCTTGACCGCGATATTGACCGATACGTTGTTCACGCCGGCCACCCCCTTGGTCGCCGCGATCAGCATCTTGCGGATAGCCGCCATCTGGCTTTTGGCTGGATAACCCAACTCCACGTCGAAGGACACATCGCCGTCGTTGATCTGCAGGTTTTTGAGCGCCTTGGTGCTCACAAAGTCCTTGCCGGTATTGGGGTCAAGCACGCTTTGCAGCGCGTTCAAAATTGCCGGTTGTTCTACAGCCATCTGGGAAATCTCCGATTGAATGGGGGGCAAGCCGGGAGCGCTGGGGCGCGCTGCCGGGCGGTCGGGAGATTGTCGGGCATGGGACAGCCAATTGGAAAAAGCCCCAGCGGGGGCGATTGCCGAGTTTTCCGGCCCCAGCCGGGGCTCGGGACAAAACGACGGTAAAAATGGACTGCTATGGCCGGTTTACAGCCGACGACGTCCCAACCCGACAGGCTCCCGGGCTTGAGCAGAAGTCTAAGGCAATGCGGATAAAGGCGCGTCGCACGCGCGGAGAAGCCATGACCTGACAAGGCAGCATCGGCAGGCCACGCCTTGATCTTGCTCAATTCAGGCAGACTGGAACAAGACCAGAATGTGTCACGGGATGGCGTCGGAAAATGGCTGCCCGCCCGCCATCCAGTGTTTGGCCTGGGTGATCTGCCTCATGGTTCACGCCGGCCGCCCCCTGAAGCCAATGAAGTTGCCGGAGACTCGCATGTCCACGATCTCACTCAATTTCGAGACCGATACGGTAGTTCTGCCACCGCCTGCGCTGTCACCCCAGGCTACGCTGGAGCAGGCGCTGAAGAACCGCCACAGTTCGCGGGCTTTCCTGCCCGATCCGTTACCGCTGGAGACGCTGTCGGCGCTGCTCTGGGCCGGCTTTGGCATCAACCGGCAGGAAAGCGCCCATCGCACCGCGCCCTCGACCCACAACTGGCAGGAAATCGATATTTTTGCGGTGCTGGCTGAGGGAGCCTACCGCTACGAGGCGCAGACCCACCAGCTGTTGCTCATCAAGGCCGAAGACCTGCGCAGCACGACCGGCACCCAGGACTTCATTGCCACCGCACCGCTCAATCTGGTCTACGTCGCGGACTTTCATCGCATGCCGGATGCCCGGCCGGCAGAGCGCCGTTTCCTCGCCGGGGCAGATGCCGGCTGCATCGCGCAAAATATTTATCTGTTTTGCGCCAGCGTGGGCCTGGCGACGGTGGTGCGCGGTCTGATCGACCGCTCCCGGCTGGCGGCATTACTGGGACTGGCAAAGACCCAACGCATTGCATTGGCGCAAACCGTTGGTTATCCGGCCGCGAGCTGAACGCCTCTTTTTCTCTTCTTCCCGGGAGATGGTTCATGGAACTGACCTCTACTGCTTTTACGCCTCAGGGCGAGATCCCGCAACGCCATACCTGCGAGGGGGAAGACATCGCTCCCGCGCTGCGCTGGACCGGTGTTCCGGACGCTGCCCGCAGCCTGGTGCTGATTGTTGATGATCCCGATGCGCCCGATCCGGCTGCACCGCAGCTAACCTGGGTGCACTGGGTGCTCGTCGATATTCCTCCGGCCGCACCCGGCCTGCCCGAGGGCGGCCATCCGCTGCCCGCCGGCACGCGCGCAGGCATCAACGACTGGCACCGCCCGGACTATGGCGGGCCTTGTCCACCGATCGGGCGGCATCGCTATTTTTTCAAGCTCTACGCCCTCGACACGACACTGCCCGCGCTTCACCAACCCGCCAAGGCGGCTGTCGAGCACGCCATGCAGGGCCACGTGCTGGCCCGGGCCGAACTGGTCGGCACCTACCAGAAGCACAGGGGCCGCCCCTGAACTGTCGGGCTGAGGTCTGATTGGCAGCGCAGCGCCTCTCAGCCTGACTCGCCCCAACGGGCCGCACCGAACGCCTGGATAAACCGGTCCAGATCCCGCGCCGGCAGGTCGTCAATACCCGCCGCGCCGGCACGCCCGGCGCCCCCAAAACGCAAGCACAACTCGCGGGCGCCGCCCGCCGCCGACAAGGGCGCACGCACACTGACGACATAGCCGCCGGCACGCACCGCCTTGAGCACAGCATGCGCCATCGCCGGCCGGGCGCTGGCCAGCTCATTGGCCAGGCAGCCGATCACGCGCCGGCTCCACGGCGCATCGGGCAGCAGGTACACGCTGGCGCGACCGTTCTGCCAATGCGGCGGCACCTGCGCCGCCTGGCGCAGGTCGGCACGGCGCAAGGCGTCCAGCGGCCGCACGATCGTCTCATGCAGCGACAGGTCGAGCGGATCGCGATAACGGCTCAGCGTCTCATACAGGCGCGCCGGCGGGATGTAAACGTCGCGCTCGTCCTCGCCATAGGCGTTGTAGTTGATCGCCTCGCCGAGCATGCGCAGCCGGGCCCGGTCTTCACTCCCTACACCCGAGTCCGCCGCCAGCGCGTCGGCCACCGCGGTCAGGTTGTCGCCATAGGCGCCAGCCAGCGCCCAAAGCCGCTGCGCGCCGCCCAGGTGGCGGTCCATCAGCAGGCTGGTGCAGGTCTGGCTGCCGAGCTCGATGTGTGTGTGCAGGTTGGGGTGGGGCGGCACGTCGCAAGCCGCATGATGGTCGAAGTAGCGCACCCGCGCGCCCTGCGCCAGCAGGCGCAGCAGGGCCGTCCGGTTGCGCTGCAGCGACAGGTCACATACCAGCAGTTCGTCGCCCGGCATCGCCTGCACCCGGTCAAGCAGGGCGATCTCGCGCTTGAGCCCCGTCACCAGCGTGGCCGGTGCCGGCGTCTGCAGCCGCCACTGCAGCACGGCGCACAGCCCGTCAGCGTCGCCATTGCAGACATCGACGCGCCGCTGACCGGGTGGCACCGTCATTGCCGCGGTCATTCTTCTTCCGGACAAGGTGGACTTGGACCCTCGGCCGGCTCACCGGTCTCGGGATCCAGCCATTCGGCAATGCCGATCTCGCGCTCGGCCTCCGGCAAGGTGATGGCCGGCGCCAGCGCCCGCTCGTTGGCGGCATCCATGTCCGCCCGCGCCTGCTCGACCGTCTCGAACGGGCCGAACTCCTGCTTGCCGTCGGGTGTCAGCCAGTGGTAGCCGTCCGGGCGCGCCACAATCCGGTCCCGTCCATTGTCGGCATCGGGTTCAGCCACCTCTTCAGGCATGTCTTCCTTGCGTGGAGTGCCTGCCTTGGCCTTGACCTTGGCCTTCACGCTGGTTTTTTCCTTGCGTGTCATCATCGCCTCCTTCGGTCCCGGCGGTGTCGACAGCGATGGCGTACGTTCTGCGGTCAAGACCAGGGGACTCAAGCGTCCTGCAGAATTAATCATTGTCCCCGCTTCGCTACCGTCGCGCCACCCCTCCACCCGGGTGCGCCGCCCATTGCCTGGCCTTGGCGATGGCAATGCGGATGGCGCGGCCTTCATCCATGCCCTCGTCAAGCAGCGCATTGGCAATTTCGATCGCCTTGACGCGTACCGGCTCCGGGAGATTGCGCATCGACACCGGATAGCGCTGCGCGGTCCAGGGCATGGTGCCGCCCTCACACCAGCTCGAACCCGGCGCCTCGGGTGGCGGCGTCGCCCAGTGCCACGCGGATGGCGTCATCCACATTGTTCAGCCAGACGAAGGTCAGGTTCTGGCGGCTGGCCTCGGGCACGTCGCGCAGGTCCTTCTCGTTGCGCTGCGGCAGCAGCACGGTGTGCACGCCGGCACGCTGCGCGGCCAGCACTTTTTCCTTGACGCCGCCCACCGGCAGCACCAGGCCGCGCAGGCTGATTTCGCCGGTCATGGCCACATCGTGGCGCACCACACGGTTGGCGAACAGGGAGGCCAGGGCGATGAACATCGCCACCCCTGCGCTGGGTCCGTCCTTGGGAATCGCCCCGGCCGGCACATGCACGTGCACGTCGATGTCATCGAAGGCGTTGGCCGACAGGTGCAGCGCAGTGGCACAGGACTTCACCAGCGTCAGGGCGGCCTGGGCGCTTTCCTTCATCACATCGCCCAGCTGACCGGTCAGGATCAGGCGGCCCGAGCCGGCCACGCGGGTTGCCTCGATGAACAGGATGTCCCCGCCGGCCGGCGTCCACGCCAGCCCGGTGGCCACACCCGGCACGCTGCTGCGCAACGCGGTTTCGTGTTCGAACTTCGTGGCGCCGAGGAGCGCATCCAGGTCGGCCGCATCGACGCGCACCTGCGGCGTGGAACCATCGGCGATCTGCACTGCGGCATGGCGCATGACGCGCCCGATCTCGCGCTCGAGCTGGCGCACCCCGGCCTCACGCGTGTAGTCGGCCACAATCGCCTGCAGCGCAGCCGGTGTCAGTTCGCACTGGTCGCCGCGCAGGCCGTTGGCCTCGCGCTGGCGCTGCACCAGGTAACGCTGCGCAATCTGCAGCTTTTCTTCCTGCGTGTAGCCCGGCAGGTCGATCACCTCCATGCGGTCACGCATCGGCGCGGGCACCTGGTCAATCACGTTCGCCGTGGCGATGAAGACCACACGGCTCAGATCGAAAGGAAGCCCCAGGTAGTTGTCGCGGAAGGTGGCGTTCTGCTCCGGGTCCAGCACCTCGAGCAGCGCGGCCGACGGGTCGCCCTGGGCACTGGGCGACAGCTTGTCAACCTCGTCCAGCATCATCACGCAATGGCGTGCGCCGGCCTTGCGCAGGCTCTGCACAATGATGCCCGGCATGGCGCCGATGTAGGTGCGGCGGTGGCCGCGGATCTCGGCTTCGTCATGCACGCCACCCAGCGACATCCGCACGAACGGCCGCCCCAGCGCGCGCGCAATGCTCTGGCCGAGCGAGGTCTTGCCCACACCGGGTGGCCCGACGAAACACAGGATGGGCGCGCGCCCCTGCGGGTTGAGCTTTTGCACCGCCAGAAACTCGACAATGCGCTGCTTGATGCGGTCCAGCCCGTAGTGGTCGGCTTCGAGGATCCGGCGCGCCTCGCCCAGATCGATCGGATTGGCCGGCGGGGCCGCCCACGGCAGCTCGGTCATCCATTCCAGGTAGGTGCGCAGCATCGAATACTCGCCGGACGCATCCGGCATGCGTTGCAGGCGCCCGAGCTCCTTGCGCGCCTGGGCCTGCACATCGTCCGGCATGCCGGCTTTCGCAATGAGCTCTTCGAGGCGCACGATATCCTCGTCGTCGTCCCCGCTCTCACCGAGCTCTTTCTGGATGGCCTTGAGTTGCTCACGCAGCAGATATTTGCGCTGGTGAAGGTCAATCTGTTCCTTGGTGCGCTCGCCGATCTCCTGCGACAGGCGCAGCACCTCGATGCGGTGCTCCAGCATCTGCAACACCTTCGGCAGCCGGTCTTCCGGGCTCTCCGTCTCGAGCAGCATCTGCTTTTCGACCAGCTCGGCATCCAGCAGGCTCGCGACGATGTCCGCCAGGTGCGATGGCGAGCGCACGGACTGCAGCGTGTGGGCCAGTTCGGCCGGCGCACCCGGCAGCAGTGCCAGAATTTCCACTGCGCGGTCACGCAATTGCAGCCCCAGCGCTTCAGCTTGCGTGGAAATCACGGCCGGCTCCGGGATGGGCTGCACACGGGCGGCCAGAAACGGGTAGCCCTCGACCAGTGCCTCGATGCGAAAGCGCTCCACGCCCTGGCAGACGGCGTGCTGCAACTGCTCATCGGCGTCAACGTGCTGCAGCACCTTGGCGATGGTTCCCACGTCATACAGCGCATCGCGGCCCGGATCGTCAATTGCCGCGTCCCGCTGCAGCACGATGCCCAGTCCGGCGCCAGTCTGGTGTGCATGCTGCACCGCCGCAACCGATTTGGCGCGCCCGACGGTGATGGGCACCAGCACATGCGGAAACAGCACGACATTGCGCATGGGAACCAGCGCAATCACCCCTTCTGGAAGGTCTGGAAGGGCGGGCTGATCAGGAACTGGCGCATCCATGGCATGTCACCCGATGAACTGGCTGAGCGGGAAGCCCCCGCGGCAAGTACCGCGGACGGCCGCTTGTGTACCAAGCGTGTACGCGGCATGGCAAACCCCGGACCGCCTCACCTGCTGCCACGGCAGCAGGGTCACCATGCTGTCATATTTGCCCGTTCCCGTCGGTACGACCGTACGCATGCCGCTAGACATGGCTTGTTGACGTGACGATTGCCCGCGGGGCAACCCGATTTCAGGGTCCATTGCTCACCTCGACTTGCTCAGGCCCGTCAGTGGCCGCTTGAAGCTTGAAAGCTGACTCTTCAGTCCAGTATAGGCACGCCTTCCGGGGCGGGCAACGGGGGCGGCCAACTCCGTGCTTGATCTACATCAAGCGCCGGCACGGCACTGGCGAAGGCTGCACGCAGCCTGGCGTGGCGCACGGGACCGAAATGCCCCGAAAACACCCGGTCGCGGGGTGGGAGCGGCAAAGGCCGTCAGGCGACTTAAAATCATGGGTTAGCCCCACCAAAGCACCCACCATGTCCCAGCGCCGCCTTTTCGTCACCACCGCCCTTCCCTACGCCAACGGGAATTTTCACATTGGCCACATCATGGAATACATCCAGGCCGACATCTGGGTGCGCTACCAGAGGATGCAGGGCCATGAGGTGAACTTTGTCGGCGCCGACGACGCGCACGGCGCACCCATCATGATCGCCGCCGAAAAAGCGGGCAAGACACCGCAGCAGTTCGTGGCCGATATCGCCGCGGGCCGCAAGCCTTACCTCGACGGCTTTCACATCAGTTTTGACAACTGGCATTCGACCGACGGGCCGGAAAATCACCAGCTGGCGCAGCAGATCTATCTGGACCTCAAAAAGGCCGGGCTGATCGAAACCAAAACCGTCGAGCAGTTCTTCGACCCCGACAAGAACATGTTCCTGCCCGACCGCTTCATCAAGGGCCAGTGCCCCAAATGTGGCGCGAAAGACCAGTACGGCGACAACTGCGAGGTATGCGGCGCGGTCTATGCGCCGACCGACCTGATCAACCCGTACTCGGCCCTGTCGGGCGCCACGCCCGTGCTCAAAAGCTCGGAACATTTTTTCTTCAGGCTTTCCGACCCGCGCTGCGTGGCCTTCCTGGAGCAGTGGACCCAGGACGGCATGCTGCAGACCGAAGTTGCCAACAAGGTCAAGGAATGGTTTTCGCCACGCCAGAACGTCGACGGCACCACCAGCGAAGGCCTGGACGACTGGGACATCAGCCGCGACGCGCCTTATTTCGGCATCGAGATCCCGGATGCACCGGGCAAGTATTTCTACGTGTGGCTGGACGCCCCGGTCGGCTACCTGGCCTCGCTGAAAAACCTGCTGGACAAGAAGGGCCTGGACTACGATGCCTACATGGCCGATCCGGGGCTGGAGCAGTACCACTTCATCGGCAAGGACATCATCACCTTCCACACCCTGTTCTGGCCGGCCATGCTGCATTTCAGCGGCCGCAAGACGCCGGACAACGTCTTTGTGCACGGCTTCCTGACCGTCAACAACGGCGAAAAAATGAGCAAGAGCCGCGGTACCGGGCTGGACCCGCTCAAGTACCTCAACCTGGGCATGAATCCCGAATGGCTGCGCTACTACCTCGCCGCCAAGCTCAACGCCCGCAATGAAGACATCGACTTCAATCCCGAAGACTTCATGGCGCGCGTCAATGCCGACCTGGTCGGCAAATACATCAACATTGCCAGCCGTGCGGCCGGATTCATCAGCAAGCGGTTTGACGGCCGGCTCGGCGAGCCGTCCGCTGATGGCGATGCCCTGCTTGAAGTGTTGCGGGGCGCCTCGCCGGCGATCCAGGAGCTCTATGCCGAACGCGAATATGGCAAGGCCCTGCGCGAGGTCATGCAACTGGCCGATCGTGTCAACGGCTATGTCGACCAGAACAAGCCCTGGGAGCTGGCCAAGCAGCCAGGCATGGAAGCCCGGCTCCTCGACGTCTGCACGGTCTGCATCGAGGCTTTCCGCCTGCTGACCATCTACCTCAAGCCGGTGCTGCCCGCGCTGGGCACCCAGGTGGAAGACTTCCTGAAAACCGGTTCGCTGACGTTCCGGGACGCGGGAGCCAGCCTCGGTAGTGGCCACGTGATCGGCGAGTACAAGCACCTGATGCAGCGCGTCGACGTGAAGCAGCTGGACGCGCTGTTCGAGCCCCCGGCCGCTGCGCCCGAGCCGGCACAGCTCACCCCCGGCGGGGAAGCGCTGGCGGCCCCGATCACCATCGACGATTTCGCGAAGGTAGACCTGCGCATTGCAAAGATCGTCAACTGCGAAGCCGTGGAAGGCTCCACCAAGCTGCTGCGCCTGACGCTGGATGTGGGTGAAGGCAAGATGCGCAACGTCTTCAGCGGCATCGCCTCGGCCTATACGCCCGACCAGCTGATCGGCAAGCACACGGTGGTGGTGGCCAACCTGGCGCCGCGCAAAATGAAGTTTGGTGTCAGCGAAGGCATGGTGCTGGCCGCCAGCCACGCTGACGAGAAAGCCCAGCCCGGCATTTATGTGCTGGAGCCGCTGCCTGGCGCATCACCGGGTTTGCGCGTTCGCTGAGCCCGACAGACTGCACTAGGGTTTGTGCTTCATCGCAGCGTGCGGGGCATCCGGCGCGCTGACAAACCGCAGTGCCGTGCCGGCGTGCCCTGCAAGCTCGGCCAGCACAGCCCCCAGTGACTGAAGCAGCTGCGCGGGGTCTTTCGTCTTGAAGGGCGCCTGCGCCACCGCCACCTTGAGCCGCAGCACCGTCCTGGGCGGCAGACTGGGGCTCTCGGTCAGCCCCCGGGCGATCAGGCGCTGTCCGAGCGCGGTCAGTTGCTCGCGCGTGACATTGCCCTGCAGGATCAGCACGAAATCGCCATCGCGATGCCGTGCCACGGTATCGCCTTCCTGGGCCACTGCGGTGACGCAGGCGCCGGCATGTACCACCGCGCCCTGCGCAGCTTCCATCCCGTACTCCTGGCGGATGTCAATGGCATTGCCGACCCGGATGCGCAGGACCGCACCCGCACCCGGGTGGCGCTCCTGGCGAAGAATCAGCTGCTCCAGGCGCCGCAGCAGGACCCGATGACTGGCAACGCCGGTCAGTGGATCCACGCGGCCGAGTGCTCCGACGCGCGCATGGGTGTCGCGCCGCTCGTTGCTGCGGAAATACAGGCCAATCAGCAGCAGCAGGATTTCAAGGGCTGCGCCAATCTGCGCGCCATACTGGGCGGCCACGCTCAGGGGCAAGAGGCCGAGCCTGAGGAGCAACGGGAAGATGGACCCGCCCGCCAGGCAGATCATGGCAGCCAGCACCCACAGACCCACTCGGGGCCTGCGCCGCGCATACCAGCCCGCCACGCCCAGGTAAACGGCCATGCTGACCAGGTAGTAAGGCAAGGGGAAGACAAAATACGGCTTGTTCTCAGCCACCACAAAGCCCAGCGCGAGCATCGCACCGAGCGCCGACATGGTCAGCAGCCAACGGGACAGCCAGGACGGCACATCCCGCTCGACCACGAGCTGGCGCAGCAACAGATGCAGAAAAGCCGCACCCAGCAAGGTCAACGCCACCGGCGCACGATCGTTCCACCATGCCGAACCTGGCCAGAAATACTCTCCGCCCAGGCCTGTCAGGGCCAGCTGGCCAACTGCGACCACGAGCACATACCCTGCGTAAAAGAGATGGATCGAATCGCGCCAGGACACAGCATGAAAGGCGCTCATCACGACAATCAGGAGCACCAGCCCGATATAGATGCCCAGCAGCAGATGCCAGTGCTCGCTGCGCTCCTGAAAACTGCGCGCGTCCGACAAGGTCCAGTAAACAAGGATGGGGTGGTTGTGGGCAATGCGCAGGTAGGTGGGCCGGTTTTCACCCGGCAGAACCTGCAGTTCGAAGGCCGGATACAAGTGCCGCAATGGCCAGGCCATGACCGGGATCTGGTCGCCCGAACGTTGCAGCTGCCACTCGCCCTCGCCCCCCGCCTGCGGTGCCAGGCGGTAAAGCTCCACGTTGTCCATGCCGGGATACGGCACCGCCAGCACGAGCCGCGCGGGTATGGCTACAGAGCTCAGTTTGAGCTGGTACCAGAGCGTGCGGCCACCACCGGCAGGCATGATCTGCCCCGCGCTGACGGGCTGGCCCTCACCCGCCTCAAACCGCGCATGAACCTGGTCTACCGTGAGATCGCCCGACGTGTCGAGCAGCATCGACGCTTCTTTCTGGAAGCCTGAGGTGCCTGCGACGGCGATTTGCGCGTGGACGGGGCGCGGCTCCACCGCTTGAAGGCTCGCAGCCTCCTGCGCAAAAACCTGCCCGTGAACCAGCAGCAGGCCTGCCAGGCAGGAAGCCAGCCGCGGGAGAAACACGAGCGATGAACACAATAGGCGACGCAATTGCTTACTTCCAGACAACATGGTCCATGCGATGCCCTGTTGAAAAACGAAGGAAGTCTGGGTACCCCACCGGAAACAACAGGCGTCACTACGAGTCACTGATTCACACTAATTCAGTGCAGTCAGTACAGGCCACACAAAGAATGTAACAATTATTTACATTTCTGACTACAGACATATGTCACGGAATCGGCTGTCTTGTTCCTTGTTTCCAACATGCTTAATCAGCGTTCATGCATCCACCCGTTTATCTCGCGCCGTTTCGTCCCCGTCTGCTGACCGCGCTTGCCGGTACACCCGCAGGCGGTTTTCGAGGACGCAGGTTCCGGGCCGACTGTGGGGATAGTGGCCTTGCCGCTGGCCATGGCATTTGCCATTACCTCAGGCCCGAAGCCGGTATCTGGACGGCCATCATTGCAGGCACCCTGATCCCTGCATTCGGCGGCTCGGCGTTACGGCTCGGCGTTACGGAATTGGGAGCCCCACCGGCACGTTCATTGTCATTGTGCACGGCATCCCCGAGCGCTACGGCCTGGTCAATCTGCTGATCTCCACCGCCTGCGCCGGCGTGCTGCTGTTCACTCTGTGGGATTTTTCAGGTTTTTCAGGCTGGGTACGCTGGTTCGGCATGTACTGGTGCGCATCGGGGTGGGCTTTACCAACGGCATCGCCGTGCTGCTCAAGCAACCCAAGGCCTTCCACGCGGACCGCAGCAACGATGGTTGCCAGTGTGGTGTTGCATGCTTGATGGCAGATAGCGTGCCACACCACACCAGGATGTCTCTTCTGCCATTACCGCTTCATGCGGCTGGATCTGAACGCGCTGAGCGTCACTTCCTGAGACCTGCGGGTGTTTCCCATGTCCCCGCACACCCCTGTCCCCTGTCCACTGTCCACTGTCCACTGTCCACTGTCCACTGTCCCATGTCCCATGTCCCATGTCTCCGGTCCATACAGCACAGCAAGAACCCGTCAGCTGCCTGCAGGGTTATCTCCCGCCGTGCCGGGTCGGCGCTGCCGCACCGCGGTCAGTATTCCCCGCAGAATTTCTATGGGCGGCGGCGGGCAGCCAGGCACGGTGACATCCACAGGAATCACGTTGGCAACGCGGCCACAGCTCGCGTAGCTGTCGCCGAAAATACCACCGGTGCAGCCGCAGTCCCCCACAGCGACCACGAGTTTCGGCTCGGGCGTCGCGTCATAGGTGCGCCGCAACGCCTCGTCCATGTGGCGCGATACCGGGCCGGTCACCAGCAGCATGTCAGCGTGGCGTGGGCTGGCGACGAACTTGATGCCCAGCCCTTCGATGTTGTAGTAGGGGTTGTTGAGCGCGTGGATTTCCAGCTCGCAACCATTGCACGAGCCGGCATCGACCGCGCGGATGGTCAGCGCCTGACCGAGGATCAGCAAAATATCGCGGTGGATGCGCTCGATCGCGGTACGTTGGGCGTCGTCAATACCCGGAGCCGGTTCGGTGATGATGCCGGTGCGGGCGATCTGTTTGAGGATGTGCCACATGTCAGGGATCTCTAGAGGTCGTGCCCCGAATAGCTGAGATTGAAGGACTTGTTGATCAGCGGAAAGTCCGGAACGATGTTGCCGATGATGGCGTGCTCGAGCACCGGCCAGTTCTGCCACGACGGGTCGTGACAGTGGCAGCGCACGACGCGGCCATCGCCCCCAATCTCGAGCGCGACGAAAACCTCGCCGCGCCAGCCCTCCACCCAGCCCGCACCCATGGTCGGCACAGCCGGTGGCCGCAGGTCGACATGGGTGGCATCGCCCGGCAAGCCGGCGCAAATGGCGCGGATGAGCCTCAACGACTCGAACGTCTCTTCGAAGCGCACCGTCACGCGCGCTGCGACATCGCCATTGCGGTGTGTGGCCATCGCGACCTCGAACCGGTCGTAGGGCGCCCATTCGTGGTCGCAGCGCAGGTCGGCCGTCTGACCGCTGGCGCGCCCTGCCAGACCCGTGAGACCGAGCTGGGCGGCGAGCTGAGGGGTCACCCTCCCGGTGGTGAGCAAGCGGTCCTGCAGGCCCGCATGTTCGTCGTACACGACCTTCAGCGCGCGCACGTCCCGCTCGATGTCGTCGCACTGCTTGCGCAGGCGATCGAGCATCGGTGGCGCGAGGTCGACCGCGACGCCTCCAGGTACCACCGCGTCCATCATGAAGCGGTGGCCGAAGGCCTCTTTGGACAGGCGCTGCCAGTCCTCGCGCAGGCGCGAGAACTGCGCCAGACCGAAGGCCAGCGCCGCGTCGTTACCCAGGGCGCCAAGGTCACCCAGGTGGTTGGCCACGCGCTCGCGCTCCAGCATCAGCGCGCGCAGCCAGGTCGCCCTGGCCGGGATCCTGCTGCCCCAAGCCGACTCGAGCGCCATGCAATAGGCCCAGGCATACGCCACCGTCGAGTCGCCCGACACGCGGCCAGCGAGCCGGTGGCCTTCGATTGGCGTCAGTTCGGTGAAGCGGCGCTCGATGCCCTTGTGCGTGTAGCCCAGATGCTCTTCCAGCCGGAGTACCTTCTCGCCGACCACCGAGAAACGGAAGTGGCCAGGCTCGATGATGCCGGCATGCACCGGGCCGACGGCGATCTCGTGCACCCCGTCGCCTTCGACGCACACGAAGGGGTAATCGGCGGGCAGCGTGCCGACGCCCGCAGCCTTCGGTTCGGCATGGTGTTGCAGCGGTGGGTTTCCGGGCGCCCACATGCCATGGTCCAGCCACGGGCGGTCGTCACGGCTGCCGTCTGCGTGCAGGCCCGACAGGTCGGCCATGGCGCGCTGCATCCGGCCCGCACACGGGAACGCGGACGACAGATCCGGAAAGCCCGGTGTCGCATCGTCGAGCGGCAGTTCGAGCCAGACCAGCCCCTCGAATACAGCATAGGCCGCACAGGCCGCCATGGCGCCGCCACTGGCCCGGCGGTCCACGCCCCAAACTGAAACCAGTCGCCCGCCGCTGTCCGCGATGGTGCGCGCCGCGGAGCTCCAGGCGTCGCGACCGACCTGTCCGTGCCACATAGGCAGGGGCGCCGGCAGGCGCCGCAGGTCGAGTCCAAGGTCAGGCAGCGCCATACGGTCAGCTTCCCAGCATGGCGGCCGCCTGCCGGTACCAGGCGTTGAGATAGGACGGAATGTACAGGCCCAGCATCAGCCCGAGCGCCAGGTGAACAAACACCGGGATCAGTGCTGGCGGATGCGCCAGGGGCTGGACGTTGGTCTCGCCGAACACCATGGGCTGGATGCGGCTGAAGACCGATGCAAATGCCAGGCCCAAGGCGATCAACAGGAACGGCGTCGCCCAGGGCTGCTCGCGCATCGCGGTCGTGACGATCAGGAACTCGCTGGCGAAAACCCCGAATGGCGGCATACCCAGGATGGCCAGAGATCCGAGCATCAGGCCCCAGGCGACCGTCGGGCTGACCTTGATCAGCCCGCGAATGTTTTCCATGACCTGTGTACCGGCCTTCTGCGTGGCGTGGCCGACGGCAAAAAAGATCGCGGACTTGATCAGCGAATGCACCGTCATGTGCAGCAGCCCGGCGAAGTTGGCGATCGGGCCGCCCATGCCGAACGCGAAGGTCATCATCCCCATGTGCTCGATGGACGAATAGGCGAACATGCGCTTGACGTCCTTCTGCCGGATCATGAGGAACACCGCAGCCACCACCGACAACAGGCCGAAGCCCATCATCAGCCGGCCGGCCAGATGACTGTGCAGCGCACCGTCCGTCAGCACCTTGCAGCGCAGGATCGCATAGAGCGCCACGTTCAGCAGCAGGCCCGACAACACGGCGGACACGGGCGTAGGCCCCTCGGCATGGGCGTCCGGCAACCAGTTGTGCAACGGCACCAGGCCAACCTTGGTGCCGTAGCCGATGAACAGGAACGCGAACGCCAGCGTAATGATGTTCGGGTCGAGCTGATTCTTCACCGCATCGAGGTTGGTCCAGAGCAAGGCACCGGCCTCGGCGCTGATGACCTTCTCGGCCGCCATGTAGAGCAGCACCGTGCCGAACAGCGCCTGGGCAATACCCACACCGCACAGGATGAAGTATTTCCACGCGGCCTCCAGGCTGGCCGCGGTGCGGTAGACGCTGACCAGCAGCACGGTGGTCAGCGTGGCGGCCTCCATCGCGACCCAGAGAATGCCCATGTTGTTGGTCGTCAGTGCCAGCAGCATCGTGAAGCTGAACAGCTGGTACATGCTGTGATAAAGGCGCAGGCGCGGCGGGGTCATCTTGCCGCGGTCGCGCTCGATGCGCATATAGGGCCGCGAGAAGATCGAGGTAGTGAAGCCGACAAACGCGGTCAGCGAGACGAGAAAGACGTTCAGCGCATCGATGTAGAACTCGTTGCCCCACACCAGCAGCGGCCCGCCTTCGATGATCTGTATCGTGAGCACGCAAGCGGCAATGAAGGTTGCCAGGCTGAAGGCGACGTTGACATCGCGCGCGTTGTCGCGGTGGCCGACCAGCGCCAGCACCAGCCCGCCGGCGAGCGGGGTTGCGAGGAGGAAGGCCAGGGCAAGCAACTCAGTCATCCTTGAGTTTTTCGAGATGGCTGATGTCCAGGCTGTCGAACTGCTCGCGGATCTGGAACATGAACACGCCCAGGATCAGCACGCCGATCAGCACATCCAGCGCGATGCCGAGCTCCACCACCATGGGCATGCCGTAGGTGGCCGAGGTGGCGGCAAAGAACAGGCCGTTTTCCATCGCCAGGAAGCCGATCACCTGCGGCACCGCCTTCGCGCGCGTGATCATCATCAGGAAGGACAGCAGCACGCAGGCCAGTGCGATGCCCAGCGTGCCACTGGCCAGCGCCGACGACAGCCGCGCGATCGGCATCGCGAGGTCGAATGCGAAGATCACGACCACGATGCCGATCAGCATGGTCGTCGGGATATTGATCAGCGTCTCGACGTCCCAGCGAATATTGAGGCGGTCGATGACCCGGTGCAGCAGGTACGGGATCAACAGGACCTTGAGCACGAAAGTCACGCCGGCCGAGATGTACAGGTGCGGCTGATTCGTCACGTAGCCAACCACGCCGGTCGCCAGCACCAGCGTCGCGCCCTGCATCGTGAACAGGTGAATCAGCGACAGGATGCGCCGCTGCGCGATCATCGCGAACGCGAGCATCAGCAGCACCGCGCCGAGCAGATTGACGAACTGGGTCAACAAGGCGCTCATCTCAATACCCGCCCGGCCGCATCAAGGGCGCCGAGCCTCCCCCTGGGGGGGCGGCGAATGAAATGAGCGCGGCGGCATTGCATCATTGCCCGAGCAGCAGTTGCACCAGCATTCCGATCACCGCCAGCAGGAAGGCGGTGGCCAGGAACTCGGGAACGCGGAAGATGCGCATCTTGGCGGAGAACGCCTCCAGCGCGGCAAGCAGGAAGCCACCGACGGCGAGCTTGAACACCAGTACGGGCAGTGCCAGCAGCATGGCCAGCGGGGCCTGGGCCTCGGCCACGCCCCAGGGGAAAAACAGCGCCAGGCCGATGCACGAGTAGGCGAACAGCTTCAGGCTGGCCGCCCACTCGATCAACGCCAGGTGGCGGCCCGAGTATTCCAGGATGAGCGCCTCGTGGATCATCGTCAGTTCCAGGTGCGTGGCGGGGTTGTCGACCGGTACGCGGGCGTTCTCCGCCAGCGACACCATCGTGAATGCAACGCCGGCAAAGGCCAGGCCAGGGTAGATGGCCAGTTCGCGATGGGCGAGCGTCTCGACGATGGTGGTGAGCGAGGTCGATTTTGAAATGAGCGATGCCGAGAACAGCACCATCAACAGCGCCGGCTCGGCCAGAAAGCCGATCAGCATCTCGCGTCGCGCGCCCATGGTGCCGAAGGCAGTGCCGATGTCCATGGCGGCCAGCGAGATGAACACGCGCGCCAGCGCAAACAGGCCGACCAGCGCGATCGCATCGGCCGCCGTCGCCAGTGGCAGGTCTGTGGAGACGGTGGGGATGATCGAGCATGCCAGCACCATACAGCCAAACACCACGTAAGGCGCGATGCGAAACAGGCGCGATGCGCTGTCGGCCACCATCGATTCCTTGTTGAACAGCTTGTGCAGCATCCGGTAGGGTTGCCAGAGGCTGGGCGCGGATTTGTTCTGCAGCCAGGCACGCCACTGGTTGACCCAGCCAGTCAGCAACGGCGCCATCGAGATCGCGAGGATGATCTCGAGCAACTGCGACAGAAAGCCGGAGAAGGTCATGTCTGCCCCCAGGCCGCCGCGCGCCCGGCCCCCGGGGGGCGCAGCACTGCATGGAACCGGTCCGGCGCCGTGCTCATGACCGCCTCATCGCATCACCGCCAGCAGCGTGGCGATCAGGGTTAGAAAACTGTACAGCAGGTACACCGCGATGCGCCCCTGCTGCATCAGGCCGATCAGTCGCGCCAGGTACGCGGCCAGGTCGGCAATGGGTACATAGAGCCAGCGCCAGAAGTGATCCTCGACCCTGACGCGATACCGCGGCTGTTCGTCAAAGGGCGACGGCAGCTCGCGCTGCATCAGGAAGAAGGGCTCGAAGATCTGGCGGATCGGCTGGCCGAAGCCCTCTGCCGTATCCTGCATGCGGGCGTTGCCCCACGGGAAGCCACAGGCCCAAGGCAGGCCGCGACGCACCCGGCCGTGGTAGAGCCAGCGCACCAGCAGGTAAGCCAGCGCGAAGCTGCCCAGGATGCCGAGCAGGAAAATCACCGGCCCGTAGCTCGCCTGCTCGAGACTGTTCGGCGCCAGCAGCCAGCCGCCAGCCGCCACCTTGGCACCCAGACCCGACGCGACGAGCTGCTGCGTCACGGGGTCTATCAGTTGAATGAACTGTGTCGGCAGCAGGCCGAGCGCGACGCAGCCGAGCGCCAGCCACACCATGCCCGTTATCTCCCAGCGTCCAGCGTCGTGGGCACCGGCGAGCTTGCCCTCGCGCGGCTGGCCGAGGAAAATCACTCCAAAGAACTTGACCATCGTGTAGCCAGCCAGTGCTGCCACCAGGGCGATCAGCGCGGCGACCACAGGGATCAGCATGGTCAACAGCGGCAACGGCAGGCTCGGCGTGAATAAAAAGCTCTGCAGCAACAACCACTCCGACACGAACCCGCCGAGTGGCGGCAGACCGGCGCTGGCCAGCACGCCGATCAGTGTCAGCCAGCCGACCCAGGGCATGGTGCGGATCAACCCTCCCAGCTTGCCGAGGTTTCTCTCGGACGTGGCGTGCAGGACGCTGCCGGTGCCGAGGAAGAGCAGACTCTTGAAGCAGGCATGGCTTGCGACGTGATAGAGCGTCGCCGTCATGGCCAGTGCTGCCATCGGATTCATGTCGTAGGCCGAAAAGATCAGCGTCAGGCCAATGCCGACGAACAGCAGGCCCATGTTCTCGATCGACGAATAGGCCAGCAACCGCTTCATGTCGGTCTGCACCGCCGCGAAGACCACGCCGAACAGGGCGGTAGCCAGGCCAACGGCCAGCAGCAGCCCGCCCCACCACCACATACGCATGTGCAGCAAGTCGAAAGACACGCGCATCAGACCGTAGATGGCCGTATTGAGCATGACACCGCTCATCAGGGCCGACACCGGCGAGGGTGCGGCCGGGTGGGCCTCTGGCAGCCATACATGCAAGGGCAGGATGCCGGCCTTGGCGCCGAAACCAAACACGGCGAGCAGGAAGCCGAGCGAGGCCCAGAAAGGTGTCGGGGCCTGCGCCCGCATGTTGGCGAAGGTGTAGTCGCCGGTGTTGGCCTGCAGCACGCCGAAGCACAGCAAGATGGCGATCGCACCGATGCGCGCCATCGTGATGTAGAGGTAGCCGGCGCTACGCACTTCCGGGATGCGGTGGTTCGCGGTCACCAGGAAGAACGACGACAGCGCCATCGTCTCCCACATCACCATGAACGAATAGGCATCGTCGGCCAGGACCACCCCCACCATGCTGGCCAGGAAGACGTGGTACTCCAGGCACAGCAGGCCCGGCGACGTGCCTTCGCCCTTGCGGAAGTAGCCGGCCGCGAAGGCGGAGATACCGGCCGACGCCGCGCCTATCACCATCAGGAAGTAGGCCGAGAGGCTATCCAGGCGCAGGTGGAACGGCAAGTCCGGCAGGCCGATGGGGAGCACGGCGACTTCAGGCGTGCCGGGCACCGCGCCGAAGGCCAGGCCGAACAGCGCCAGCCCGAGCAAGCCGCCGACCGGGAAAAGCACGCGGGACACCAGGGCGAGTCGATGCAGCGCCATGACCCCTGCGACCCCCACGATCAGCCAGCCCAGCACAACCGCGAGCATCCAGTCGAGGATGAACCATTGCGCGATGGGGGGCAGGCTGCTCATGCCCCACGCCGGCGCGCTACACGTCGCTTCACAGGAGGTGGTTTATCGCGTATTGAGGCTGGTTTCGCCAAGGCTGGCGCAACATGACCAACCGGCCCGGAGTCGTCCGCATGTGCACTGCCCGGCGTGTACTGGACACCATGCTGCGCAAGGTAGTCGCGGATAAGTTGTCGCACCACCTGCGATACCGTCAGATCCAGTTGCGCGCACAGGCGCTCCAGGGCCGCCTTCTTGTTCGGGTCAATGAGCAGCGTTAGCCGCGCGGTCTTGAGCTCCATAAATCCTCGGCATGACAATGCGATGATTACATGCGTCACATCGTACATGAATGCCATGTGATCAACAAACGCCTGGTGCCGTGTTGCATGCTTGATGGAACCAACAAAAGCGATGGATGTTGGGTCAGGGCAAGGCGCACACCACAGCGATACCCGCAGGTATCGCGCGGATTTGCAACGCCGCCATGGCGCAAAAGACGCGGTTTTATGTTCCAGATAGCGTGCAACACCGCGCTAACCAATACGGTTCAGTTAAGCCCTTGCCCCTGGTTTGTCATCCTGGACTTGATCCGGGAGCCATGGATTGCGGTCAGGCCCGCCATGACAAGTCAAGGTTTTGGTCATTCCGACATTCCGATTCAAGGTGAATAACTTGACTGAACCGTATTGGCACTAGCACCGCTGGTCTTTCAGCGCCAGACGGACGCGATTGAATGCCGGAAGGAGATGCGCGCGCACGTCGAACTTCATATCTTGCGGCAATGCTTCCGTACCTATGGAATGGTTGAGCATCAGATCGCCTTTGCACACGAAAACCACGACATTCGTACAGGTAGCGGCGCTGACTCGCAAGATTGGAGCGTCAAAGCTTCGGGCAATCCTTTCGATGTGTTGCTCGGAATCGCCATCATCGCCGTCCAGGTTAAAAACCGCCATCCCGCCGCGGCGCAATGCGGCAAAGCAGTCATCGTAGAAGCTCTGCGATGACAGCTGGGGAGGAATCCCCTCAGCCACAAAGCCGTCTACCAGCAAGGTGTCGAGCGAGTCCTCAGCGGCCCTGACGAAGTCCGCTCCGTCGCCCAGAATCACGGAGAATCGCTCGTCATCGGGCGGAACATGGAACTTGTCGCGCAGCGAGAGGACGTGCGGATTAACCTCAACCGCGGTGATGCGCGATTCCGCCAGGTGCCGGTAGCAGAACTTGGCCAGCGAGCCACCGCCCAACCCGATGATGGCAACATGCCCGGGCTGGCTCATGAACAGCAGGAATCCCATCATCAAGCGCGTGTATTCCAGGCTCAGCCAGTCGGGCTGGTCGAGACACATCCGGCTTTGCATCTCCAGACGGGTGAAATGCAGTGACCGGCTACCCGGTGTCTCTATCACGAAGGGCTCCGCGTGCTGCAGGGCCTCGAAGTCGAAGGTATTGGACATCGTTTCTGTTAAACCGAGTGCAGCGGGGTTTCTGGACGTTGCCGTCTGGCTGCCTCTTTGACCCTCGACATGCTGGGCGCCAGTTGGACCCAAGCGTCAGGGGCCAGATGCGGTGGGCAATGCAATGGCCCGTGCAATGGCGTGCCTGCGAGCCTGTCCCTGCATGCAAAGGCTACGGTATTGCTGCGCTCGTGGTCATTGATGGCGGTCAGCATACGTCCCTCAAAACTTCTTTTCATGCGATCCATGTAGATTGGGGAATTCTGGTGGTGAGAATGAAAATTCGCCACCAGAACACCACGGGGTTCAAGCAGGTCAAAGCAGTTGTCGTAGAAGGTGCGAGAGGCAAGGCACGCTGGCAGCCCATCACTGTCGAATCCGTCGACCAGGATCACGTCGTATCGGCACTGGGCTGTACGGACAAAGTCGGCCGCATCCGCCTCATGGACATGGAAGCGGTGGTCGTCTTTGGGCACCTCAAATTTATCGCGCAGAGCGATGACATGGGGGTTGATTTCAATCACCTCAATCCGCGATCTGGGCAGGTACCGGTAGCAAAACTTCGCCAGTGAGCCACCGCCAAGACCCACCATCGCGATACTGCGGGGGCGGGGAACCAGCAGCAAAAACCCCATCATGAGTCGCGTGTACGACAGCGACAGCAGGTCTGGCCGGCCGATCTGCATCCTGCTTTGAATGTCGCACTCCGAGAAGTACAAGGTCTTCGAGGTCAGCGTTTCGTCCACAAATGGTCGCAGGTGCTGGTGGTACTCAGGATGGTCTGGCATGGGTGCCTCGAATGAATGGGCGGAACAGCGTCGTTGCGCAAAACAGTTGACGGAACTACTTGTCACCATGAATTTCGGCGACGGCCAAGGCGGTCGTGCTGGAAATCATGTACACAGTGGCGGACGGAGTCGGAATATGAATGGACCGTGCGCCTCCATTCAGGCGCGGCGCAGCCGATGAGCTGCACGGCTCCTGCAGGAAAAGTTCACGGCTTCGTTTTGAGGCGAGGTGCACCCGGGATTACCCAGCTGCATTTCTCCACGAGGTTTGCCGGGCAGTTTCATGGCGACCGCGGTGTAGCCCAGACCAGCCGAACCAGGCCGTTTGCGATGTGCGGCAGCCTCATGCCAGTCGCGAGCACTCGGGAGGTCGGCGTGATGGGCAGTGCAGTCTTGAGTTGGGCAAAGACCAGAAACGATACCTCCGATTCGGGGGCCTCACGGTCCAATCGATCGCTCTCAACCAGCAATTTCGGCATCACGTCACCCGGCGGGGTGTCGCGATCAAAGTAGATGCGTACGATTTGATCACCAGGAAGGTGAAGGCGCGCGCATTCATCGGTGCCCTGCGATATCAGTTCCAGCGGAAGACCCTTGAGCACTGCATGCTCTTTGACGAGGTGCTCCAGCGTCAGGCTGACGGCAGTCCTGAGCAACTCGACGTCCAGCAACTGCGCCCGGCCCCCCTCTCCTCCGAGCAGGCTGGCGAGATCTTCTCCGCGACCCGGGCCTTGATACCGAATACAGCTCAACCCCAGATCAGCTTCTGTCTCGCAGGCACGAGCAACTTCAAATGGTTCTCGCGCCGCGTAGCAGACCGACTCCAGCCATGCGACAGCTGCGACGAAGTGATCAAACTCATACGCAGCGTCGGGGAAACGGGCAACGAAGGGCTGCGGGTCAAACACGTCATCGATTCTTTGCACAATCGGCGACGCCCAGTGAACTTCATCGCGGCGTTTCCAGACCGCACCGAATACACGGCTGGGGCCTCCCGATCGAGGCGTGTACCGCAGCAGCTTGATGTGCCGGTTCACAGGCTCCGTCGGCATGTTGGATCGCCCGGCGTTCATTGGGGCAACCTCCGCGCTGCGCGCTGCGGTATTCGCCTTAGGAGCGGCCCGGCGGCTCATGGCATTTCCCTTTGGATTTTCTTGCCGAGTAACCAGAAATCTCTCAGGAGCGGAGGTGCGGCCAATACCATGAGCAAGGCAGCCACGGGCACTGTTGCCGCGAAGCCCAAAGCCCTGAACGCCACGGCACCAATCACGCCCCCAACAAAAAACAAGCCGAGAATGACCGAGTGGATAGCCAGTTTGTCGCGATCGGCCTTCACGAAGTGCTCGACATTGGTTTCCCGCGTGCGGTTCCAGTAGATCAGTCGTCCCAGCTCAATGCCGAGATCCGTGATCACACCCGTCATGTGCGTGGTTCTGATCTCGGCCTTGGATATTTTGGTGACGATCGCATTCTGCAATCCCATGATGAAACACAGCAGCAGCACGGTGGACGGCACAAACAGTTCACTGAAAAGCTGAAGATTCGCCCCCAGCAAGCCGAAGACCAGAAGCAGGACCGCTTCGAGCATGAGGGACAGCGCAAACTCGCCATGCATTTGCCGCCGCCGCGCCCAATTAATCAGGACTGCGGTTGTTGCGGCTCCACCAAGAAATGAGGCAAGCGACGCGACTCCTGCGAGAACCAAAACAGTGTGCCCCAGGATCAGGTCGTCCGCGATGCCAGACAGAATTCCGGTCATGTGAGAGGTATAGCGCTGCACCGCAAGAAACCCCCCTGCATTGATGGCGCCGGCGATAAACGCAAGCACTCCGCCCAATTGGCGATTGCTCCGTCGCGTTCTCACTCGATGGGTCAGGCCGTGAAGGAAGTTTGCCGGGATAAAAAAAACGAGCTTTGCAAGCCCTTCGACCTCGTTGCGCATGGGTTGAATATAGGTTACATTCAATTCAATTGCAATTATAATTTCATTATCATATTATGCGATGAAATGAATACAGGAACATGAGGGGGACATGAATATGGGAGCACCAATGGAGCTAAAGACGGCACGACTGACGGTTCTGATTGATCCGGCAAAGAAACTGGCGTTCGAGGGCTTGTGTGCAAAACAGGACGTCACCCCCTCCCAAGTCGTACGCAGGCTCATTCGCGAGTACCTGGTCGAGCATGGCGTCGAATTCACGCCGTCCGGGACTTCAAAATCAGCCAGAAGAAGGCACACATCTTGAGGATCAGGGAGCAAGAGAGGTCCGCCCCAATTTCGCCTCGAAGACTGTCAGTTTTCCCCGGGCAGCGGCCGGGTTCCCTGGAACAATAGAAACGCTCTGAAAAAAAATAGTAGCTGACTGCACCCGCTCTTCCTGGGCCAGAGCCTGTTTTTATCCGGGAAGCGCGTCTTTACCGGTTGCCACCCGCCGGACGGACGTTCTCTTCATCGACGGACCCCGTGCCGAGCACCCTCAGGTCCCGGTCCATCACCACGGTGAAAATCCGGGGCGTGCCGGGCGGGTTCAGGTAGCGCCAGTCGTAATGGGTTTCCTGCTTGAGCGGATAGGGTGTCACCTTCATCGGCTTGCCCAGCATCCTGCGCACCTGCTCCATGCGCATGCCGGGAAGCACCTTCGCAAAGGTCTGCGGCGTCAGCACCTGGCGCAGTGCGCTCATCTTGCCGTCCGCGCCTATGGTGATCATGTAGTTGACCTGGCCCTCGGGCTGACGGTTGTATTCAAGGGTCCGCGCGCCAGGTTCGGCGGCGGCGCCCGGCAACGGTGTGTCGGCCATGTCGGAGGCCTCCCAGATTTTTTCGGGCTCGCCGAAACGCGCCCGGACATCGGCCTCGGTGGACACACCTTCCTCCAGTTCGGCAATGCGCTGCGGGTCGCAGCCGGCCAGCCCGAGAACAAATGACAGCAGGCCCATACAAGCAATCGTCCTTCTGGAAGTTTTAGTGGCTGGCGGCTGCGAGGGCCCCTGCGGGCCGACCGGTGAAAAGGCCACCGGAACAGGCGCGGAGACAGGTAACAATGAGCGCAAGGCAGACCCCCGGTAAAATCAGTCAACTACATGTTTTAGGCAGTTTAGACCCATGTCCTTCTTTCGCCGCCCCGACTACACCTCCGAAGTCACCCAGTTCATTGACCAGCTCAAAGCGAAGAAGCCCACACTGGAGGCCGAACAGCGGGCCGGCCGGGCCCTGCTGTGGGACAAAAAGCTGAGCCTGCAGGACGAGGCCGATTACAGCGACGCCCGTGTACCGCAGCAGCCCTATGTGTACGGCACGAGCAATCACCCCAACGGCAAGTAATTGCCAAACAGGCTTCCGACCCCGAAAACCGGGAATAAGCAGCTCTATTTTTAGCAGCTATATTTTTTATAGCAAACCTGCCTTGTCACCCCCGGCTGCGGTTGCCGCAATATGTCCCAGAATCCTTCCCTGCCCTCTCCCCAGGATCTGCCGCCCGCAGCCGGTCAGGACCTGCCCGCCAACCTGGACCCAGACATGCCGGAAGTGATCGACCAGGTCGCGCTGGCCCGGCTCTATGGCGAGCCGCTGTTTGCGATGCCGCACGACCTGTACATCCCGCCGGATGCCCTGCAGGTGTTTCTGGAGGCGTTCGAGGGCCCGCTGGACTTGCTGCTCTACCTGATCCGCAAGCAGAACTTCAATATTCTCGACATCCCGATGGCGGCGGTCACGCGCCAGTACCTCACCTATGTCGACGAGATCCGCGCCACCAACCTGGAGCTGGCGGCCGAATACCTGCTGATGGCCGCAATGCTGATCGAGATCAAGTCGCGCATGCTGCTGCCGCCGAAGAAAGTGGCCGAGGGCCAGGAAGCCGAAGACCCGCGCGCCGAGCTGGTACGCCGCCTGCTCGAGTACGAGCAGATCAAGCTGGCCGCCCACAAGCTCAACGATGTGCCGCAATTTGGCCGCGACTTCCTGCGTGCCCAGGTCTATGTGGAGCAGTCGCTGCAGCCGCGCTTTCCCGACGTCAATGTGGTCGACCTGCAGGAGGCCTGGCGCGACATCGTCAAGCGCGCCCGCCTGGTGCAGCACCACGTGATCTCCCGCGAAGAGCTCTCGGTGCGCGAGCACATGAGCATCGTGCTGCGCAAGCTACAGGGCCGCAAGTTCCTCGAATTTGAAGACCTGTTTGACGCCACACGCGGCATGCCGGTGCTGGTGGTGACCTTCATCGCGCTGCTCGAATTGTCCAAGGAAGGCCTGCTGGAAGTCACGCAGGCCGAAGCTTTTGCCCCGGTTTACGTGCGCCTGGCCTACACTCCCGCCTGATATTCATCCTTCATGACTGATTCAACTGCCCCCGTGCAACATGTGTTTGATGTGCTGGTGGTCGGCAGCGGCCTGGCCGGCCTGACGGCGGCGCTGCAGCTGGCCCCCACCCACCGCGTGGCCGTGCTGACCAAGCGCGCCATGAACGACGGCTCCAGCGGCTGGGCCCAGGGCGGCATTGCCGCCGTGATGGCCGAAGACGACAGCTTTGACTCGCACGTGGACGACACCCTGGTGGCGGGCGCAGGCCTGTCGGATCCGGCCGCCACCCGCTTTGTGGTGGAAAACGCGCCGAAAACCATTGCCTGGCTGCAGGAGATGGGCGTGCCGTTCTCGCAGGAAGACGGCCAGAACGGTCGCTTGCACCTGACGCGCGAGGGCGGCCACAGCGCCCGACGCATCGTGCATGTGACGGACGCCACCGGCGCCGCCGTGCAGCGCACGCTGATCGGGCAGGTACGCCGCACGCCCAACATCACGCTGTTCGAGAACCACACGCTGGTCGACCTGATCACCGCCCGCAAGCTGGGCCACACCTCGGCGGCTGAACCCGATCGCTGCCTCGGCCTGTATGCGCTGGACGAAGCCACCGACAAGGTACTCACCTTCAGCGCGCCGCACACCATCCTGGCCACTGGGGGCGCGGGCAAGGTCTACCTGTACACCACCAACCCCGACACCGCCACCGGTGACGGCGTGGCGGCGGCCTGGCGCGCCGGTTGCCGCGCGGCCAACATGGAATTCATCCAGTTCCACCCCACCTGCCTGTACCACCCGCATGCCAAATCGTTTTTGATCAGCGAGGCGGTGCGTGGCGAAGGCGGGCGCCTGCTGCTGCCCGAATCGGCAGGGGGCACTCGCTTCATGCCCCTGCATGATGAGCGCGCCGAACTGGCGCCGCGCGATGTGGTGGCGCGCGCAATCGACTTCGAGATGAAAAAGCACGGCCTTGACTGCGTGCACCTGGACATTTCACACCAGCCGCTGGCTTTTATCCTGGCCCATTTCCCCAATATCTACGCCCGCTGCCTTGAATTTGGCATCGACATTTCGAAGCAGCCGATTCCCGTGGTGCCGGCAGCGCACTACACCTGCGGCGGCGTGCTGACCGACCTGGACGGCCGCACCGACCTGCCCGGCCTGTATGCGATTGGCGAGACGGCCTGCACCGGCCTGCACGGCGCCAACCGGCTGGCCAGCAATTCGCTGGTGGAATGCATGGTGTTTGCGCGCGCTGCGGCACAGGACATCGTTCGAACGCCGCGCCCCCGGGCGCCAGTACTTCCCGAATGGGACGACAGCCGCGTCACCGACGCCGACGAGGCCGTGGTGATTTCGCACAACTGGGATGAACTGCGCCGCTTCATGTGGGACTACGTGGGCATCGTGCGGACCAACAAGCGCCTGGAGCGCGCCGCCCACCGCATCACGCTGCTGCAGGGCGAAATCCAGGAGTACTACGCGCATTTCCATGTCACGCGCGATTTGCTGGAACTTCGCAACCTGGTGCAGGCGGCCGAACTGATTGTTCGTTCGGCCCAGGCCCGGCATGAAAGCCGCGGCCTGCATTTCAGCCGCGATTACCCGGCCATGGCGGCCACGGCGACCCCGACCATCCTCGTGCCGCCAGCGGCCTGAACCGACGCGGGCATCAGGCGGTGCGGGGCTCCAGCTCCGCCGGGATCCAGCCGCGCAGGCTGTTCACAAAAGCCAGCGCCTGCACCCGCGGCAGATCCGCCACGCGGACCACGGCTTCAGCCACGCGGCCTTCGCGCAAGGCATTGGCGCGCGCTACGCCCCCCAGCAATCCGCACCGCAGCGGCGGCGTGACCCAGTGGCCGTCCAGCAGCAGCGCCACGTTGCCGCGCGTGCATTCGGTGATCTCGCCGTCGGTATTCCACAGCAGGGTGTCGAACACGCCCGGCTGGGCAGGGGTGAATGCGTCGTAGTGGGCCCGCCGGGTGGTCTTGAAACGCACGAACTCATCGTGCGCATCGGCGATGGCACGTTCGGCCAGACACAGGCGCACGCGCGCCGGCCCGGCTTCCAGCGCATGGGCCTCGGCCTGCGCTCGCCCCTGCGCATCAAGCAGCAGGCGCACCCGCCACGCACCCTGGGCATGGGCCTGCACCAGCGCCTGCAGCGATCGCTCAACCTGAAGCACATCCCACGGGTAGCCAAAATGCCGGGCCGCCAGCGCCATGCGGGCCAGATGCGCATCGGCATCACGCAGACACCCGTCCTTCAGTCCCAGCGTTTCCAGCAGCGAAAAAGGCGCACTGGCGCGCTGCACAAAAGCCTGCTTGTGGCGCCACTCCTGCCACTCGCCGTCGGCGCTGGCGTCCGCGGTGATACCGCTGCCAATGCCGCAGCGCAGCGCCATCCCGCCCAGGGTCACGGTGCGGATGGGTACATTGAACGTGGCCCTGATGCCGCCGTGTTCGCCCGGCTGCACCACGCCAACGGCGCCGCAGTACACACCCCGCGCCTGCGGTTCCAGCGCATGGATCATCTGCATCGCGCGCACCTTGGGCGCGCCGGTTACCGAACCGCAGGGGAACAGCGCGGCAAAGACATCCGCCAGCGAACAGCCTTCGCGCGTGCGCGCCTCGACGTCCGAGGTCATCTGCCACAGCGTGGGCAGCGCCTCGGTGTGGAACAGGCGCGGCACCCGCACGCTGAACGGCCGGGCGATGCGCGACAGGTCATTGCGCAGCAAGTCCACGATCATCACATTCTCGGCGCGCTCCTTGGCCGATGTGCGCAGCGCCTCGGCCTGCGCTGCATCGTCGTGCGGCGAGGCGCCGCGCCGTGCCGTGCCCTTCATGGGCCGCGTCAGGATACGGCCCGCATGCCAGTCGAAAAACAGCTCGGGGGATACCGACAGCACCTGCGCATCGCCGGTGTCCAGAAAGGCCGCATAGCCGCCGGGCTGGGCCCGCTGCAGGGCGGAAAACAGGGCGCGAGCCGCATCACCCCCCGGTTCGCCGCGCAACGTGCCCAGCAGCGGTGCGGTGATGTTGACCTGGTACAGCTCACCCTGGGCAATGGCGTGCTGGATGCTTGTCAGCGCCGCGTCAAAAACGGGGCGCGGACAGGTCTCCTGCCACTGCACCTGGACGGCTGCATCCGCCGCATCCGCCGCGTCCCCCGGCCATGGCAAAGCCTCGTCGTACACCGCAAACCATGCCAGGGGCCCGTCCGCCGGATGCACGGCCAGCGCGGCATCGAAGGCGGGCGCGGCCTCGTAGCGCAGGTAACCCACGCACCAGGCGCCCTGCTGCGCAGCCTGCTGCACTGCGTCCAGCACCGCGCGCACCTGCTGCGGCTCGCGCGCCACCAGCACCTGGCGCGCCACGCCAAAGGCCTGGCGCAAACGTGGCCCGTCGGGATGGTCCGGGTTGGAGAAGTCGATGAGTGCCGACAAGGCTCCCATCAGGCCGCGCCGATGTTCGGCACCAGCGCGCCCGCCGGCTGGCCGGCCTTCAGCGCAGCGGTGAACGCCAGCATGCGGTCAATCGGCAGGCGGGCACGCAGGCCCAGCGCCGGATCAACGTGAATTTCATTGCGGCCGGTCTCCAGCACATGGGCCAGGCCCGCCAGGCTGTTCATGGCCATCCAGGGGCAGTGCGCGCAGCTCTTGCAGGTCGCGCTGTTGCCAGCCGTCGGCGCCTCGATGAAGATCTTGCCGGGGTTGAGTGTGCGCAGCTTGTGCATCATGCCGCTGTCGGTGGCGACAATGAACTCCGGGGCGTCCAGTTCGCGCGCGGCTTTCAGGATGGCCGAGGTGGAACCCACCGCGTCGGCCAGCGCCACCACATCGGCCGGTGACTCGGGATGCACCAGCACCCTGGCTTTCGGGTGCTCCTTCTTGAGCGCTTCGAGCTCGAAGGCCTTGAACTCGTCGTGCACGATGCAGGTGCCGTTCCAGAACACCATATCGGCGCCAGTCTGGCGCTGGATGTAGCCGCCCAGATGCTTGTCGGGCGCCCACAAGATCTTGTGCCCCTTGTCTTTCAGTGCCTGCACAATGTCGAGCGCGCAGCTGGATGTGACCACCCAGTCGGCGCGCGCCTTCACGGCCGCGCTGGTGTTGGCATAGACTACCACGGTGCGGTCCGGGTGCGCGTCGCAAAAAGCGCTGAACTCATCGACCGGACACCCCAGGTCCAGCGAGCAGGTCGCGTCGAGGTCGGGCATCAGCACGCGCTTTTCGGGCGAAACAATCTTGGCCGTCTCGCCCATGAAGCGCACGCCCGAGACCACCAGCGTCTGCGCCGCATGGTTCTGGCCAAAGCGCGCCATCTCCAGCGAGTCGCTGACGATACCGCCGGTTTCCTCGGCCAGGTCCTGCAGGTCGGGGTGCACGTAGTAGTGCGACACCATCACCGCGTTGCGCTCCTTCAGCAGCCGGCGGATCTTGTCCTTGAGCGCGGCACGCTGCTTGGGGCCGGGCTCGACCGGTACACGCGCCCAGGCGTGCCTGGTGTCGCACGCCGAGGCGCCCGGAACCGCCGCCGGGTGCGGCGAGTCGTATTCAACATCAATCACGTCAGTCACGGCGCCCATCGCAGTTCCTTACAGCTCGTGAAAACGCATCGAGAAATCGATGGCCTTGACGTCCTTGGTCAGGCCGCCAATGGAAATCCGGTCCACGCCAGTTTCGGCCAGGCTGCGCAGGCTTTCCTGCGTCACGCCACCGGAGATCTCCAGGCTGGCGCGCCCCTCGTTGATGCGCACCGCCTCGCGCAACTGGTCCAGCGTCATGTTGTCGAGCAGCACCATGCGGGCGCCGGCATTCAGGGCCTGCTGCAACTCGGCCAGGTCTTCAACCTCGATTTGCACAAAATCTGCCTGGGCCGCCACCGCGGCCGCACGCGCCAGCACCTGCGCAATGCCGCCGGCAGCGGCAATATGGTTTTCCTTGATCAGCACCGCGTCGTAGAGGCCAATCCGGTGGTTGGTGCCGCCGCCGGTACGCACCGCGTATTTCTGCGCCAGGCGCAGGCCGGGCAATGTTTTGCGGGTGTCCACAATCTGCGCCCGCGTGCCTTGCACCGCAGCGACATAGCCAGCCGTTTTGCTGGCCACCGCGCTCAGCAGCTGCAGAAAATTGAGCGCCGTGCGCTCGGCCGTCAGCAGGGCCTGCGCCCGACCCTGTATCTCCAGCACCACCTGGTTGGCGGCGCAGCGCTCGCCGTCCCGCACATGCCAGGTCAGGCGGGCCTGGGGGTCGAGCTGCAAAATCGTGGCTTCCACCCAGGCGCTGCCGCAAATCACGGCGCTTTCGCGTGCCAGCACCTGCGCCCGGGCGCTGCGGGCCGGATCAATCAGCCCCGCCGTCAAATCGCCCGCGCCCACATCTTCGGCCAGCGCAAGAATTGCGTCGGCCTTGGCTACCTCAACGATGGCCTCAGCCGAGAAATCAAATGACTTTTTCATAACCAGTTGGAATAAAGACTCGCCCAGATGGAATAAAGACTCCCCTAGACTACGGGAATAAAGACTCCCCTAGACTACGGTTCAACAGACTAAATGTTACTGATATGACGGTAACAGATGCTTTATTGTCTCGCTGTTTGTACGCTGTTATCCGATTGCCCCAGATTAATCGTCACTTCTTTATTGCCAGCCCATCATGTTTCGCACCCTGCTCAAATCCAAAATTCACCGCGCCAGCGTCACCCACTGCGAACTGAACTACGAAGGCTCGTGCGCGATTGACGAAGACCTGCTGGACGCTGCCAACCTGGGCGAGAACGAGCAGGTGCATATCTGGAACATCAACAACGGCGAGCGCTTTATCACCTACGCCATCCGGGCCGAGCGCGGCAGCCGCATCATCTCGGTCAATGGCTCCGCGGCCCGCCGGGCTGCCGTGGGCGATCTCGTCATCATTGCCGCCTTTGCGCAGGTGCATGAAGAGTATGTCGCCGGCTTCCGGCCCAAGCTGGTGTTTGTCGACCCCGACAACCGAATCAAGGAAGAGCGCTCGACCATTCCGGTTCAGATGCCCTGAATCCACGCATCGCCCGTCACGCATCCCGCGTGCCGCCCTGCCCGCCTGCACAAGCGCTGGCCTCCACCGTCTTTTAAACCGGAGCATCCATGGACAACACCTCGATGGTCCAGCGCAGCCTGCGGCATGTGTGGCACCCCTGCACGCAGATGAAGCTGCACGAATCGCAACCGCTGATTCCGGTGTCCAGGGCCGACGGGGTGTGGCTCCACGACTTTGAAGGCCACCGCTACCTCGACGGCATCAGCTCCTGGTGGGTCAACCTGTTTGGCCACAACCACCCCCACATCCGGGCGGCGCTGATTGACCAGCTCGGCCGGCTCGATCACGTGATGCTGGCCGGTTTCACGCACCAGTCGGTGGTAGAGCTGTCTGAAAAGCTGGCGCAGCTGACCGGCCTGGGTCATGCCTTTTACGGCAGCGACGGCGCCTCGGCCACCGAGATCGCGCTGAAGATGAGTGCGCACTACTGGCGCAACACCGGGCGCCCCGGCAAATGCCGTTTTGTGGGACTGGCCGGCGGCTACCACGGCGAAACCGTGGGCGCGCTGGCCGTGACCGACATCGCCATTTTCCGCGAGGCCTACGCGCCGCTGGTGCGACTGGCAGCTACCGTGCCCAGCCCCGATGCCCGTTGCGCCCGGCCGGGCGAAAGCGCTGTGGACGTGGCAGGTCGCGCTGCCGGCGCGCTGCAGGCCTGGCTCGAGCAGCACCACGCAGAAACCGCGGCCCTCATCGTGGAGCCGCTGGTGCAGTGCGCCGCCGGCATGGCCATGCACGACGCCAGCTACCTGCGCGGGGTGCGCGCCCTGTGTGACCGCTACGAGGTGCATCTGGTGGTGGACGAAATAGCCACCGGCTTTGGCCGCACCGGCACGATGTTTGCCCACCAGCAGGCTGGCATCCGGCCCGACTTCATCTGCCTCTCAAAAGGCCTGACCGGCGGCACCCTGCCGCTGTCGGCCGTGCTGACCACCGACACGGTCTACCAGGCCTTTTACGACGACGACGTGGCGCGCGGTTTTCTGCACTCGCACTCCTATACCGGCAACCCGCTGGCCTGCCGCGCCGCCCTGGCCACGCTGGAACTGTTCGAACAAAACGATGTGCTGGCCGGCAATGTCGCGGTGGCGCGCAGCCTGACCGCAGCCTTCGCGCCATTGACCGCCCATCCGCGTGTCCGGAACGCCAGGCAGCTTGGCATGATCTGGGCCTGGGATGTAGCTGATGCGCTGCCCGGTTTTTCGCGCCGCTACTACCAGCACGCGCTGGCGCAGGGTGTGCTGCTGCGGCCGATTGGCAACACGATTTACGCCATGCCGCCGTATGTGATGGACGAGGAAAGCTCCGGTTTTCTGGCACGCGGCGCGCTGGCGGCCCTGCAGGCCACGCTGGCCGAAGAAGCTGCGCATGGCTGAGCATCCGAAAATTTCCTTTTTCGTGACCGGCACCGATACCGGCGTGGGCAAGACCCTGGTCAGTGCGGCGCTGCTGCATGCGCTGGCCCCGCACTACCCGCGCGTGGTCGGCATGAAGCCGGTGGCAGCAGGCACCACCTTGATGGACGGCTTGCAAGCCAACGACGACGTGCTGGCCCTGCGCGCTGCATCCAGCTGCCGCGTACCCCCCGAACTGGACAATCCCGTTTTGCTGCCCGACGCGGTGTCGCCGCACATTGCCGCCACGCGCGCTGGCGTTCGCATAGCCATCGCCCATATCGTGGCCTGCCACCGCCAATTACTGCAGCTGGCTGACGCCGTGGTGGTGGAAGGCGCAGGCGGCTTCATGGTGCCGCTGTCGGATACGGAAACCGGCGCGGATCTGGCGCAGGCCCTGGGCTTGCCCGTGGTACTGGTGGTGGGCCTGCGCCTGGGCTGCCTCAACCACGCGCTGCTGACGGCCGCCGCCATTCGCGCGCGCGGCCTCACGCTGGCGGGCTGGGTGGCCAACCATATAGACCCCAGCATGCTCGCGCAAGGCGACAACATCGCCTTTTTGCAGCACCAGCTGGCCGCACCGCTGCTGGCCAGCATTGCGCACCAGTCGCAGCCCGACCCCAAAACCCTGAACCTGGAACTCCCCCTGGCATGGCAATCAACACCCCACTGACAAATTCCTGGCTCGATGAATTTCCGGCGCGCATTGCCGAGCTGGACCGCGCGCATTTGCGCCGCCGGCGTCGCGTCGTCGTGCCTGAAGATGGCGCCCACCTGCAGGTTGACGGGCAGCGCATGCTGGCGTTTTGCAGCAACGACTACCTGGGCCTGGCCGGCCACCCCGCGCTGGTGCAAGCCGCCTGCGACGGTGCCCGGGCTTTCGGCGTGGGTGCGGCGGCCTCGCCACTGGTGAGCGGCCACAGCGCCGCCAACGAGGCGCTGGAAGCCGCCCTGGCCCGCTTTGTCGGCCAGCCGCGCGCCCTGTACTTTTACGCCGGTTATGCCACCAACATCGGCATCGTGCCCGCGCTGGTGGGCAAAGGCGATGCGATTTTTTCAGACGCGCTGAACCACGCCTGCCTGATTGACGGCGCAAGGCTGTCAAGCGCACAGATTCACCGCTACCCGCATGCCGACCTGGCCGCACTGGAGCAGGAGCTCATCAGCAGCCCGGCGCGGCGCAAGCTCATCATCAGTGACGCCGTGTTCAGCATGGACGGCGATGTGGCCGATGTGCCTGCGCTGCTGGCATTGTGCGAGCGCCATGACGCCCTGCTGCTGCTCGACGACGCACACGGTTTTGGCGTGCTGGGCCCGCAGGGGCGGGGTTGCCTGGCCCACTTTGGCCTGTCCGGTGAAAATGCTTCACCGCGCGTGCTCTACATGGCCACGCTGGGCAAGGCCGCGGGCGTGGCCGGGGCGTTTGTGGCGGGCAGCGAGGCACTGGTTGAATGGCTGCTGCAAAAAACCCGCAGTTACATTTTTGCCACCGCCGCCCCTGCCTTGCTGGCCACCGCCTTGCAAACCAGCCTGCAACTGATTGAGCAGGACGAGTGGCGGCGCGAGCACCTGCAGCGCCTCATTGCCCGCTTGAGGAGCGGCCTGGCTCAAGGCCTGCAAGGCAGCTCATGGCGGCTCGGCGAGTCACCCACCGCCATTCAGCCCGTGGTGATTGGCCCCAACGACGCGGCGCTGGCCGTGATGGAAGGCCTGCGCACACGCGGACTGTGGGTCCCCGCCATTCGCCCGCCCACCGTGGCTGAGGGCACGGCCCGTTTGCGCATTGCCCTGTCGGCCGCGCACACCGAGGCAGATATTGACCGGCTGGTGCAGGCCCTGACCGAGCTGGCAAAGCCCGGCAGTCTCTGAACCCGGCCTCGTCAGTGCTGGGTAAAATTGGCGGCCGAAGACGATGGCCCCGAATCGTCATGCACAAGCCGTGCGAGCAAGCGCATCGAACAGACTGACAAGCTGTGTGGTACTGATAACAGTGCATCTGTGAATACTTTCAATACTTTAGGAGCCCCACGTTCATGTCCTCTGTCTTGACCCAACCCCTCGCCTTCCACCCGCCCCGCCCCGCCGTCCAGCCACGGGAACACGGCCGCTGGAGCGTTGACGAGATTGAAGCGCTGTTCAACCTGCCGTTTCCGGAGCTGATGCACCGGGCGCAAACGGTGCACCGCGAGAACTTCGACCCCACGCGGGTTGAATTCGCCACGCTGCTGTCGGTGAAAACCGGAGGCTGCGCCGAAGACTGCGGCTACTGCCCGCAGGCCGCCCGCTACGACACCGGCGTGGAAGCCAGCAAGCTGATGGAGCCCGCCGAAGTGCTGGCTGCCGCCCAGCGTGCACAGGCCGCCGGCGCCACGCGTTTCTGCATGGGCGCAGCCTGGCGTTCACCCAAGGACCGAGACATTGAAAAAGTCGCCGAGCTGGTGCGCACCGTCAAGGCCCTGGGCCTGGAGACCTGCGCCACGCTGGGCATGCTGGAAGACGGCCACGCGCAGACACTGCAAAGCGCGGGCCTCGACTACTACAACCACAACCTCGACAGCGCCCCTGATTTTTACGGCGACATCATCACCACGCGCGACTACCAGGACCGGCTGGACACGCTGGCACGCGTGCGCAGCGCCGGCGTGAAAGTCTGCTGCGGCGGCATTGTGGGCATGGGTGAAACCCGCCGCCAGCGCGCGGGCCTGGTGGCCGAACTGGCCAACCTCACGCCCTACCCCGAATCGGTCCCCATCAACAACCTGGTGAAGGTTGAAGGCACGCCGCTGGCGAATCAGGCGGACCTCGATCCGTTTGAATTTGTGCGCACCATTGCGGTGGCCCGCATCACCATGCCCACGGCGCGCGTGCGCCTGTCGGCCGGCCGGCAGCAAATGGGCGACGGCGTGCAGGCGCTGTGTTTCCTCGCGGGGGCCAACTCGATTTTTTATGGCGACAAGCTGCTGACCACCGGCAACCCCGACACCGAGGCCGACGTGACCCTGCTGCAGCGCCTGGGCATGAGCCGCTCGGCGCCGGACGTTCGCTGAGCAGGCTTGACACCTCCCTCTAAAACGGTGGCGAAAAGGCCGGGCAAGCTGGTTAGACTCTCGCTAACTTTGGACTGAACCATGACTCCAGCGAACGCTCCTGCCCCGTCCCCGGCAACGCCATCGGCCACCCCTTATGGCACGCTGCCGCCCGCCGCCACACCGTCGGCGCGCAAGCCGCTGAGCCTGCCGCGCCTGCGCGAGATGCATGCGCAGGGTGAAAAAATCACCATGCTGACCGCCTACGACGCAACCTTCGCGGCCGTAGCCGACGCGGCCGGCGTGGAATGCATCCTGGTCGGCGACTCGCTCGGCATGGTCTGCCAGGGCCTGACGAGCACCGTGGGCGTGACGCTGGAAACCATGCGCCACCACACTGAGTGCGTGGCCAACGGCCTGCGCCGCTCGCACGCCACGGCCTGGCTGATCGGTGACCTGCCCTTTGGCACCTACCACGAGTCGAAAGAACAGGCCCTGCGCAACGCCGTGGCGCTGATGCAGGCCGGCGCGCACATGGTGAAGCTCGAAGGCGGCGGCTGGACGGCCGATACCGTGCGCTTTCTGGTCGAGCGCGGCATTCCCGTCTGCGCCCACCTGGGCCTGACGCCGCAAACCGTGCATGCCCTGGGCGGTTACCGCGTGCAGGGCAAAACCGAGGAAGCCGCCGCCACGCTCAAACGCGAGGCCCATGAACTGCAGGACGCCGGTGCGGCCATGCTGGTGCTGGAAATGGTGCCTGCGGCCTTGTCGGCCGCGCTCACCCAGGCACTGACGCACTGCCCCACCATCGGGATTGGTGCGGGCAATGGCACGGCCGGCCAGGTGCTGGTGCTGCATGACATGCTGGGCATGAACCTGGGCAAGATGCCCAAATTTGTACGAAACTTCATGGACGGAGCGCCCAGTGTGCGTGGCGCCATGGAGGCTTATGTCCGCGCCGTCAAAGACGGCAGCTTCCCGGTCAATGCCACCCACGCGTGGTAATCCGGACCCAGTCAAAAAAAAAGCAGCCGAGGAGACCTCATGCACATCGTTCACAGCATCGCCGAACTGCGCGAAAAACTGGCACCCTTCCAGCGCCCGGCCTTTGTGCCCACCATGGGCAACCTGCATGACGGCCACATCGCGCTGGTCAAGCAGGCCAAGCCGCTGGGCGACGTGACGGTGTCCAGCATTTTTGTGAATCGCCTGCAGTTTGCGCCGCATGAGGATTTCGACAGCTACCCGCGCACGCTGGACGCCGATGCCCAGCGCCTGGAAGCCGCAGGCTGCAATGTGCTGTTTGCGCCGCGCGAGAAAGAGCTGTACCCCGAGCCGCAGACCTACAAGATACACCCCGCCACCGACCTGGGCGACATCCTCGAGGGACACTTTCGCCCCGGCTTTTTCATCGGCGTCAGCACGGTGGTGCTCAAGCTTTTTTCATGCGTCTATGCCGGCAAGCCGTCGGGCGTGGCCGCTTTCGGCAAAAAGGACTACCAGCAGGTGCTGGTGGTGCGCCGCATGGTGCAGCAGTTTGCCCTGCCAATCGAAATCCTGGCCGGTGAGACCCAGCGTGCGGCGGACGGGCTGGCGCTGTCATCACGCAACAGCTACCTGAGCCCCAACGAGCGCATTGAAGCGGCGCAACTGTCCAAAGCCCTGAAGGCGCTTGGCGATGCCGCCCGGGCCACGCCAACGCCCGACCTGCTGGCGCTGGAAGCCCAGGCCATGCAGGCGCTGGCACGCCGCGGCTGGAAGCCCGACTACCTGACCGTGCGCCGCCGCGCTGACCTGCAGCCACCGCAGGGGCCGCTGGCTTCAGAGCCGCTGGTGGTGCTGGGTGCGGCCAAACTGGGCAACACCCGTCTGATTGACAACCTGGAAATTTGAGCGGGCCGAGGCGGGGAGCGGAGCGGCACCCCGATTCGCTCTACTGTTGCGTGTCAGCGGTGTCAGCGTCTGCAGGCTGCTCCGGGGACGACTCTGCAGGCTGTCCAGGCCGGCCAGCGAGCCATTGGTAGCCCTTCCACGCCAGCAGGGCCGCGCCTCCACCCAGCAGACCGTAGCGCAGCAAGGGCCGGCGCGCGCCTGACAAGGCCAGCGTCAGCAGCGAGCTGACCAGGGGAGCGCGCTTGATCAGCCCCAAGGCGAGCGGCAGGCCTTTGGTCAAGGCCAGGCCCGGAACGCCGCTATTGAAAAAAGTCACCTTCTGCCGTGTCGCGTCAATAGCGCCCACCATCTCGGCTCGCTCCGTCGCGGCGCGCATCAGCAACAGCTGTTTTCTCAGCGCCCGCTGGGCGTTGGCGTTGGCGTCTGCGTCGTTCATGGCCGGACCTTCATGGTGCAGCTTCGCGTTGCGCACCGGGTGCCATGGCGGCTTGCAGGGCCTCGCGGTCTTGCGCCATTTCTGCCAGTGTTGCCTGCAACAAAGGCGGGCGCGTTGCCAGCGCACGCTGGATGCGCCACCAGAACCAGCCGCCGAAGCCGAGGTAGCTCGCCGCAAAGAACGCCAGCACCGCCACACGCTGCGCCGCGTCAACGGCCAGCACCACCATCAGCGTGAACATCAGCACGCCCACGAGGCCAAAAACCAGCAGGCCCAGCATGCTCAACAACAGGCCGATCAGCCGCTGCAGCTCCTCTTCCAGCTCCACGCCCGCCAGCGCCATGCGCGTGTGCGCCATGCCCAGCAGCGTGATGGCCAGCTGGCGCAGCGACGCGAACAGGCGCGGCGGCGGCTCCGCATGCGGGGACTCTGCGCTTGGGGATTTTGGCCGGGGTGTATTCATGGTGAGTGCCGTCATCGGGCGGCGCAGCGGGCCGGCCCGTCTTGCGGTCCCCGCAGTTACTTGCGGTTAACCAGCAAGCCAATCAGAAACCCGGCGGCAGCGGCAATACCAACGGCCTTCCAGGGATTGGCATGGACATAGTCGTCGGTGAGCTTGGCAGCCTCTTTGCCCTTGAGCAGCGCCGCTTCCTGCAGCCCGGTCAGCTTTTCGGTGGCCAGCTTGAGCTTGCCGGCCGCTTTTTCACGCAGGGCCACGGCGGTTTCGCCGGTGGCCGCAGCTGCCGACTTCAGCAGGTCCTCCACGTCAGCGAGTACCACTTTCATGTCGCTGATCAACCTGTCTTTGCTGGTGTTTTCCATGGAATCCTCCCAAGTGTTGTTGGTGAAAGTCAGGCGCGGCATGAACCCGTTTTCAGTTCAGTTCCAGAGGATGCAGCCCATGAAGAGGTTCGGAGCCTGCCTGCCGTAGTGAAGCAGGTTAACCAGAATTGCTTGCGAGGTCAAAAAAAAAGCGCGCCACGCAAAACACCTGAGCGCCCGGCGCGAGGCAACATCCGCTCTATTTTTGATAGCATCTTAGGCCCATGCTGATTTGGCTGGGAACCTGTTTTTCTTTAAAAAAGCGCGCCAAACCCGAGCAAGCCGCTCAGGTGGCCATCGGCTGCCTGCACCGTTCAGGTATAAGTATTCCCGGTATCAGCAGCACTTTTCAGGAGTTCCATCATGGCCATTCCGCACGCCCAGTCGGGGCAGCTCATTGACGTTCGTCCCCTCGCCGAAAGTCTCCCGGAAGCGCAAACCATCGCACTGTTCAAAAGTGATGGACTTGAGGTCATGTGGCTGGTCGTGCCCACCGGCAAGACCGTTCCCTCCCACCATGTCCAGGGTGAAATCACCTTGCAGTGCCTGGAAGGCGAGGTGAAATTCACGGCCGGCGGAAAAACCCAGACAATGCGGGCGGGCCAGCTGCTCTGGCTGGCCGGCGGTGTTGAACACGGCTTGACGGCCGTGCGGGATGCGTCGCTGCTGGTGACCCTGGTGTTGCGCAAGTAAACCAGCCTGAAGGCTTGAATCCCATCAGATCGGTCGTTTTACGCTATTTATTCAATAGCAAAACAAGCAGCCATACTCAGGCCAGTTCAGTCGTCGGCCCACGCCCCATCAGGGCAGCGACGGCTTCAGCCGGCCGGAGCTTGCCATCCAGCAGTGCCACCACGCTTTGCGCAATCGGCATGTCGACCCCCAGGCCGGCGGCACGCTGCACCACCGTGCGGGCGCAATAAACGCCCTCGGCCACATGCCCCAGTGACTTGACCGCTTCGGCCAGGGTTTTGCCCTGCGCCAGTTGCAGCCCCACCTTGCGGTTGCGGCTGAGATCACCGGTGGCCGTCAGCACCAGGTCGCCCAGTCCCGACAGGCCGGTAAAGGTTTCGGCACGGGCGCCCAGGGTCACGCCCAGCCGCGTCATTTCGGCGAGCCCGCGCGTGATCAGGGCGGCGCGGGCGTTCAGCCCCAATTGCAGGCCGTCGCACAGGCCCGTAGCGATGGCCAGCACATTCTTGACAGCGCCGCCGACCTCAACACCCACGATATCGTCGCTGGCGTAAATGCGCAGTGAGGTGCCGTGGAATGCCGCAACCAGTGCATCGCGCACCTCGGCATGCTCGCTGGCGGCGACCAGGGCGGTCGGCTGGCCGCGTGCCACTTCGAGCGCGAAACTCGGTCCGCTGAGTATGCCCGCTCTCAAATCAGTAGCAACCTGCGCCCGTATTTCATGGACCATCAGGCCAAATGACGCTAAAGAGGGGGCTGAGTGGGGTACCGCGGCAACCGGCGCTTCAAAACCCTTGCTCAGCCAGACGACCGGAACGCTGGCCTGCTGCAGGCTTTGCAACAAGCCGCGCGCGGCGGAAACCGGCGTGGCCAGGATGATCAGGTCCTGTCCGCTGACGGCCTCGGCCAACGAGGTCTCCCCGCCGCCTTGCAGCAGCAGGTTGCCGGGCAAGGCCACGCCGGGCAGGTAGCGGGTGTTGGCGCGCTCGGCCTGCATGGCCTTGACCAGCGCCGCGTCGCGCGCCCACAGCGTGACCTGATGCCGGGGCGCGTCGGAGCCCGCCGCCTCCACAGCACCTGCCGTATTGACGGCCAGTGCCGTACCCCATGCGCCGGCACCAATGACGACTATTTTCATGTCCAGATGAGCGGATGAGCGAAAAAGGCGGGCAGCGGTTCAGCCGCCCCTTAAACGATGATTTGGGGCGTGGCGGCCTCGGCCTGCTGCTGCTCGTACATGGCCTGGAAATTGATTTCAGCCATGTGCACGGGCGGAAAACCGCCGCGCTGGATCACGTCGGCCACGTTGCTGCGCAGGTAAGGGTAAACAATCTGCGGGCAGGCAATACCCAGGATCGCACCGAGCTGGTCAGTCTGCATGTTGCGGATTTCAAAAATGCCCGCCTGCTTGGCTTCGACCAGAAAGACTGTCTTGTCGGCAATTTTGGTATGCACGGTGGCGGTCACGGTGACTTCAAACATGCCGTCAGCCACCGGCTTGGCATCGACGCCCAGCTGGATGTCGACACCTGGCTGCTCCTGGTTCAGCAGGATTTCGGGCGAATTGGGCTGCTCCAGCGACACGTCCTTGAGGTAAACGCGCTGGATCTGGAATACGGGATCAAGATTGGCTTCAGCCATGGTGCTCTTTCGGGTGCTTGAATAAATTGGAAGGTAGGAGCCTGCCCCCAAGGGCAGGCAACAGGGCATTATCTCAGTAGAACCTGCGGACCCGGGCTGAACTCCGGGGCCGGGCGCAAGGCTCGTGCGCCGGCTCAGCCGCCATTGAGCAGGGACATCAGGCCACCCCGCCCGTCCAGGGCCACCAGGTCGTCACAGCCGCCGACATGGGTGCCGCCAATGAAGATTTGCGGCACCGTACGCCGGCCGGTGATGTCCATCATTTTCTGACGCTCACCGGGCAGCATGTCCACACGGATTTCATCCAGTTCGGCCACACCGCGTTGCTTGAGCAGTTGTTTGGCGTGAATGCAATAAGGACAGGTGGCAGTGGTGTAGATCTTGACGGGTTGCATGGATTCTCCGGTCACGCAGCCAGCGCCTTCAAGGCGCCGCTGCAGGGAAATGGGTGGAAGCCGGAAACAGCCCGTCCAGGGCCGCGTCCCGGCGGCAAGGCAATGAGCGGCCCCCCGCCCTCTCACGCCTTTTCAAGCGGAAGGTTAGCTTCTTTCCAGGCTTTCAGCCCGCCGCCCAGCGATTGGGCATGCTCGTAACCGAGCTTTTTGGCCACGGCCACGGCGCGGCCGGCGCGCGCACCGCTGGAACACACCAGGATCAGCGGCAAGGCCTTGTTTTTCACAACGCCAGGCAGCTTGCTTTCCAGTTCGCCGAAAGGCACGTTCTTGGCGCCACCGACATGGCCGGCCGCAAACTCGTCCGCCTCGCTCACGTCTACGACCACGGCTTTTTCGCGGTTGATCAGCTGTACGGCGCCGCTGGCGCTTAGCGCGCCGGCGTTCATGACACCGGAAATCATGGGCCAGATCAGCATGCCGCCCGAGGCGAGCGCTACCGAAATCAGCATCCAGTTATCGATCAGAAATTTCACTTGCTACCCTTTGTGTGTTTTTCACCAAACCAGTGATTTTAGAATGGAGGCCGGAAATTGCCTACCGGCTGCCTCTTTTACCCCTGCCTGCTGCACCCTTTCTCACCCCCGTTTTCACTTCATCCCTCTCCTTCCCACCCGACTGCCACACCATGTACAAACTCGTACTCATCCGCCATGGCGAATCCACCTGGAACCTTGAAAACCGATTTACCGGCTGGACCGATGTCGACCTGACGGAAACCGGCATCCAGCAAGCCAAGGATGCCGGAAAGCTGCTCAAGGCCGAGGGTTACGACTTTGACCTGGCCTACACCAGCGTGCTCAAGCGCGCCACCCGCACCCTCTGGCATGTGCTGGACGAGATGGACCGGACCTGGCTGCCGGTCGTGAACAGCTGGCGGCTGAACGAGCGCCATTACGGCGCGCTGCAGGGCCTGAACAAGGCCGAGACAGCCAAAAAATATGGCGAAGACCAGGTACTGATCTGGCGCCGCAGCTATGACACGCCGCCCCCGCCGCTGGCGGCCAACGACGAGCGCTGCGAACGCGGCGACCCCCGCTATGCCAAGCTGCCGCCCGAGCAGGTGCCGCTGACGGAGTGCCTGAAAGACACGGTGGCGCGGGTGTTGCCCTTCTGGAATGAGTCCATGGCACCCGCCATCAAGGCCGGCAAGCGCGTGGTGGTGGCTGCCCACGGCAACTCGATACGCGCGCTGGTGAAGTACCTGGACAACATCTCCGACAGCGACATCGTGGGACTCAACATCCCCAACGGCATTCCGCTGGTGTATGAGCTGGATGCCCAGCTCAGGCCCCTGCGCCACTACTACCTGGGCGACAGCGAAGCCGCTGCCAGGGCCGTGGCGGCCGTCAGCGCCCAGGGCAAGGCCTGAACACGGCCTTTCGGACCTGATGGACCTGCTTTTTTGTAAAGGTCCTGTAAAACCCGACGGTTCCGGTACTTTTACGGCTTCCCGGCTGCGTCCTTGGGGGCCCGACAATGGAACTGCGGCGCCGGGTCTTTCTCCAAGGTGTATATTGTTCCAGTGATAGGGGAACAAGGGTTCTCCAACAGGTTTACGAAGGTGATTTATGGGTCAGAAGCTCAAGATAGCAGGCTGGATTTCGATCGGTGCCGTGGCAGGTGCCCTCACCACAGTGCAACTCCAGGCCGTCGCGCGCGGCGGCCTGACCCCCTTGCCGCTCGAAGAGTTGCAGCAACTGGCCGCCGTTTTTGGCATGGTCAAGACCGACTACGTCGAACCGGTTGACGAAAAGAAACTCATTACGGACGCCATTTCGGGCATGGTGGCAAGCCTGGATCCGCATTCCGTCTATTTCGACAAAAAATCGTACAAGGAGTTTCGCGAGGGTACCTCCGGACGGTTTGTGGGTGTCGGCATCGAGATCAGCCAGGAAGACGGCCTGGTCAAGGTGGTTTCCCCGATAGAAGGCTCACCCGCCGATCGCGCGGGCCTCAAACCCAATGACCTGATCACCCGGATCGACGACACGGCCGTCAAGGGCCTGTCCCTCAACGACGCGGTGAAGAAAATGCGTGGCGAGCCCAAAACCAAGGTGCTGCTGACGATCTTCCGCAAGGACGAAAACCGCACATTTCCCGTCACCATCACGCGCGAGGAAATTCGTACCCAGTCTGTGCGCAGCAAGGTCGTCGAGCCCGGTTACGCCTGGATCCGGCTGAGCCAGTTCCAGGAGCGCACGGTGGAAGATTTTGTCACCAAGCTGGAACAGATCTACAAGCAGGAGCCCAACCTCAAGGGCCTGGTGCTGGACCTGCGCAACGACCCCGGCGGCTTGCTGGATGCGGCCGTTGCGGTGTCAGCCGCCTTCCTGCCGGAGAACGTCACGGTGGTCTCCACCAACGGCCAGCTGGCAGAAAGCAAATTCACCTACAAGGCGTCCCCGGAGTTTTACCAGCGCCGCAACGGAGCTGATCCCCTGAAGCGCCTGCCCGCGGCCATCAAGAAGGTGCCGCTGGTGGTGCTCGTCAATGAAGGCTCAGCCTCCGCCAGCGAGATCGTGGCAGGTGCCCTTCAGGACTACAAACGCGCCACCATCATGGGCAACCAGACTTTCGGCAAAGGCTCGGTCCAGACCGTGCGCCCGCTGGGCCCTGATACCGGCATCAAGCTCACCACGGCCCGTTACTACACCCCCAGCGGCAAATCCATCCAGGCGCGCGGCATCGTTCCCGACGTGATGGTGGACGACACCGCCGAAGGCAGCCCGTTTGCCGCATTGCGCACGCGCGAAGCCGATCTGGAAAAGCATCTCAACAGCGGCCAGGGCTCTGAAGTCAAGGATGCCAGCCGGGAAAAAGCCCGCGAGGAAGCCTTGAAGCGCCTGGAAGAAGAGGCCAAAAAGACGCCGGAGCAGCGCCGCCCGCCCGAACTGGGCAGCGACAAGGACTTCCAGCTGGCGCAGGCCATCAACCAGCTCAAGGGCCGGCCGGTGCTGGTCAGCAAGACGGCGGTGGTCGAGCCCAAAAACGAGAAAAAAGAAAACTAGGCCAGTCTGTAGGCCGGTAACGATCAGGTCGTCGGCTCCCGTCCACCTGATCGGATCCACCCGTGCGCTGCCCCTGCGCCGACGCGGGTACGTACCGGCTTATGTCCCCTTTCTCCCATGAACGACGAACAGCTGCTCCGCTATTCCCGGCACATCCTGCTCGACGAACTGGGTATTGAGGGCCAGGAAAAGCTCCTGTCCTCGCGCGTGCTGATTGTGGGCGCGGGCGGCCTGGGTTCTCCGGTGGCCCTGTACCTCGGCAGTGCCGGCGTGGGCCGCATCACCGTTGTCGACCATGACCGCGTGGATGCCACCAACCTGCAGCGGCAGATTGCCCACAACCTGGCCCGCATCGGTACGTTCAAGGCAGAGTCCGTGGTGCAGTCCGTGGCGGCCATCAACCCGGATGTCCAGGTCATCCCGGTCACGCAGCGGGCCGAGGGTGCGCTGCTTGACGAACTGGTCCGGGAGGCTGACCTGGTTCTCGACTGCACCGACAACTTTGCCACCCGCCATGCCATTAACCGTGCATGTGTCAGGCACAGCAAGCCTCTGGTCTCCGGCGCGGCTATCCGCTTTGACGGCCAGGTGTCGGTCTATGACCCGCGGAGCGCGCAATCGCCCTGCTATGCCTGCGTGTTTCCGGAGTCGGATTTGTTCGAAGAAACCCGCTGCGCCACCATGGGTGTGTTTGCCCCCCTGGTCGGCATCGTGGGGACCGTGCAGGCCGCCGAAGCCTTGAAGCTGCTCTGCGGCGTCGGGCAGCCACTGACCGGGCGGCTGCTGATGCTGGATGGCCGAACCATGGAGTGGAGCGAAATGAAACTGGCGCGAAACATCGCCTGCACGGTCTGTGGTGCCTCCGCTCCCACGCCTACACCTACTACCACTGATTGAGCCGGGGGGCCTCGAGAACCGGTCCCTGCGCCCAGGGTCACCCGCCACTCACCGGGTGGCCGTCGCAGCAGGTCTGGAGCCCCCATTAGGCTTGGCGGCCTGTGCCAGAACCTCGCTGCAATCCGCATCCTGACCGGGGCCTGTTTCAATTGTGGCAGCCAGCGCGAGCAGCGGGTTGATGGCGCCCAGCACCAGGGCGATACCGGCGCGGCCGGCCAGCGCACCCTTGTCCGGTCCGGCCGACGGTGATGCAAAGGTCCCACCAATCCGCAGCGGTGACCTGAGGCTCAGAATGCTGCGGTCCTTGGGAGCCGGTTCCAGGACGATATCCAGCGTTTCATCGGCCAGGCTCACCCGGCCACGGCCATTGATCACCGTGTCGGTCGTATCCAGCACGATGGCCCGGCTGGTCATCAGGCCCTGGTTCACGTCAAAGGCGGCCGCAGCGCAGCGCAGTTGCACATTGCGATCGCCGCGCACCAGGAACTTGATGACCTCCCCGCCATCGAGCCCCAGGAATTCGAGCAGTATGTTGCTGATCTGTCCTTTGCCCATGAGAACGGCGACTTGCCCCGAGGCAGATCCCAGGATTTGCGCCACGGAAGCCCCACGCCCCTGGAAGTCGAACTGCCCGCTGATTTTTCCGAGACTGCTCCTGGTTGTCTCCACTTTGGGGAACAGCTGATTCAGCTGCACCGCACGCACATCCAGCCGGGCAGTGAACGCCGCAGGCGCGACGTTGGAATCAACCTTGAGGCTTCCGGCGACCGACCCGCCAGCCACGCCCAGCGAAAAAGGGCTCAACTGCAGGACGCCCGCATTCAATTTGATGTGGGCGCTGCCCTTGTCCAGCGGGAGCGCCTGCACATGCCGGATATTCGCCGCCGAGTAGGTCACGTCGGCATCCATGGCCTGAAGTCTGGCCAGGCTCAGGATGGTCGCGGGCAATACCTTGCGTGAAGACGCCGTGGCCCGGCCCGGCTGCTCTGTCCCGGCTTGTGCTTTGGCCTTGGCTTCGGCCGCTTTGCTGGCAGCGGGCGTTGCGCCTATCATCGGCCCCAGATCCCCAAAGTCCAGCAGTTTTGACTGTAAATTGCCGGTCAAAACAGGCACCGCCGCCGACTGATCAAAGCGGAGGGCGCCGTTGATGTCAGTGCTGCCCAACACGCCCTGAATCTGGCTGACCGCCCATACCTTGCCGTGCTTGGCCAACTTGCCGCGAACCTTGTAGGGCAGCGTGGAAGGCAGCACAACACCCACCAATTTATACAACTCTTCGAGATTGCGGCCCCGCAGGTCAAATGTGGCATCCACGCCTGCAAGGTCTGCGAGGTTGGCAATCGAGCCCTGGGCTTTCAGGCTGGTTTTTCCCGCCAGGGCACTGATCTCGATGGGGAAAGGTGCCTGGGTTTTCGCGCGCAACTGCAGCACGCCGCCGGTGCGTCCGCTGGCGCTAAAGACCTCATTTTTCCATTTACCGGCAGCTTTGTAGCTCAAGGGCAGCGGACCGGCTAACTCCGGAGAGAGGGAAAATGTGACCGCTATATTGGCGCCCTGCGCCGCCGACAGGTATTTCAGCGAACCCTGGTCTACGAGCAAGGACCCGATGACAGGCACAGCGCTCTCATCGGACGTATCGCGCGAAAGCGCCCAGGTACGCCGTCCGTCCGGTTCGATCTGCAGGCCAAATTGCGGCGCGATCAATGCAATCCGTGGCAGTTCGACCTGTCCAAACAGCAGCGGCCACAGCTTGATGTCAAATTCAGCGACGCTGGCCTTGAGCAGATAGGGCTCAGTGGCCCATTCTGGGTTGGCGACTTCCACGCCATCGGCCTTGACAGTGACGGTTCGCCCAAGATGAACCGCGAGATGTTGGGTGATCTCGAAGCGGCGCCCCAGCTGGTCCGATACATGACGATTGATCGGGCCGCGGAGAACATCCCAGGGGAAAAAAAGAATCACCAGCACCAGAACGACGACCAGGGCCGCAAGGCCCGCAAGTGATCTGCGAAAAACAGCGGAGTGAAGCAACGATTTGGTCATGCATCCCGGCGGGTTTCAGGCCCGCCTCAACATTCTGTCCCTGCATTGGCCGACACGGCATCGATGCGGAACCGCGCAGTGAACCTGAGAGGGCTCACGTGCGCATCTTCAGGGCAGAGCCTTCACTATCGATGGGCAAGCCGGTTCAGACAGTCGTCCTGCGCGATGAAAAGCTGTGGGCAAGTACCTACAGTCTCTAAAAGATAACGAAAAGCGGGGAAGTAGGAAACATCCTACAAGTGCTGAACAGAGTCACTGGCAGAATCACCCTCGAGGCAACGATACATTAAGAAACACGGCGTGTTCACTTTTGAGGGCTTCGTCAATCTTCCGCGAACCGTGCCGCCCCACCTGGACCTGATCAGTGAGACTGAAAACCTATATCGTCGAAGACAACCCCACCATTCGGGAAAACCTGATCGGCACCCTTGAAGAACTCGCTTGCGTCAGTGCTGTGGGAACCGCAGAAACCGAAAACGAAGGTAAAGCCTGGCTCACCAACAACAGTGACCAATGGGACCTGGCCATCGTTGATCTGTTTTTGAAGCAGGGGAGCGGCTTGGGGGTGCTCGCAGCTTGCCGCGATCGCCAGCCGAGACAGAAGGTGGTGGTGCTCAGCAATTACGCCACCACCGACATCCGGCACCGGTGCGCGCAGCTGGGCGTCGATGCGGTGTTTGACAAGTCCAACGAAATTGACGCGCTGGTGGACTATTGCATCCAGCAGAGCGGCATCCAGCAGAGCGGCAGTACTGCTTGAAGTCAGTCAATCAACTTGTTCTTGAGCGCGTAGTAGGTCAGATCGCTGTTCGACGCCAGACTCATTTTTTCCATCACGCGGGTTCTGTAGGTACTGACGGTTTTCACGCTCAGCGAAAGCGCTTTTGCAATATCACCGGCCGTTTCCCCTTTGGCCAGCTTCAGGAACACCTGAAACTCCCGTTCCGACAATTGCTCGTGGGAGGCGACGTCGTGGGGCCGGTTCAGTTGTTGCGCCAGCAGTTCTGCCACCGCCGGCGTGATGTAGCGCTTGCCAAGCGAGATGACACGGATGGCATCGACAATTTCAGACGGATCGCACTCCTTGTTGAGGTAGCCACTGGCCCCTTGGCGAATCAGGTTGACCGCATAGTGTTCCTCGGGGTAGCCGCTCAGGATAAGAATGCCGACGTCGGGGGCTTTGGCGCGGATCATGGCCAGTGCATCGATGCCGCTCTGGCCGGGCATGGACAGGTCCATGACCAGAATGTCCAGCTCGACATTTCGAACCAGGTCAATCGCCTCGCGGCCGCTGGCGGCCTCACCGACGACACGCAGATCCACCTGGTCCGAGAAAAACTGTTTGAGTCCCGAACGCACGATGGCATGGTCATCAACAATTCCAATTTTTATCATGTCGCTGTCTTTCCATAAAGCCCGCACGAGCAGGCAACGCAATCAACGCAATGAAAAGGATGGCCGGACCGGACATCCGCATTGGCTTTAGTGCCCATTATTGACGAATTATTCCCCGAAGTATCCAACGGAGCCAGCCGTGAAAAAATTTTCGATCCCCAAAATGGCCATCAGCCTGCCCTTGGCGGTGCTGGCCGCCGCCATCCTCATTTTCATCAATGAGGCGAGTTTTCACGAGTCCACGGCGGCGGCGGCCAACATCGAGGAGGCGCAGCAAACCCGTGAAGCCATCAATCAATTGCTGCAGCGCATGCTGGATGCGGAAACCGGCTCACGAGGCTACCTGCTGACCGGCGACCCGCGCTATCTGGAGCCCTACAACAACGCCACGGCAGATATCAGCCAGAACCTGGATGTGCTGCGTCAGCTGTTCATCCCCTACCGGAACGAACTCGCGGAGTTCGGCGTCATGTCGCGGCATATTTCGCGAAAACTGGCCGAAATGGACCTGAGCGTGCGCATGCGCAAGGAAGGCAATGAAGATGCCTGGAAATTTGTCCTGACCACGGATGTCGGCAAGGAGCACATGGAGGCGATTCGCGTGCAATCGTCCAAGCTGGCCGCCAGCAGCATCCGCAAGATGGAACTGGGCCAGGCCCAGATCAAGAAAACACTGCAGCTGTCCCGCATCGGCGTGGCCACCATGGCGCTGGCCGGCCTGCTGGCTTTTTACATGTACCTGCTGCAAACCAAGGCCCTGCTCGCCTCGGGCCGGCGCGAGCAGGAGTCCCTGCAGCGCGAGCGTGACCTGCTGGAAAAGCAGGTGCGGGAGCGCACCGCCACCCTGGCAGAACTCGCCACCCATTTGCAGAATGTGCGCGAGGATGAACGGGGCCACCTGGCCCGCGAGCTGCACGACGAACTGGGCGCACTTCTGACAGCCGCCAAACTGGATGTCGCCAGACTGCGGTCACGCCTGGCGGGCAACCTGCCGGAAGCGGCAGAACGCCTGGAGCACCTGACCAGCACGCTGAACAGCGGTATTGCCCTGAAGCGCCGCATTGTCGAAGATTTGCGCCCCTCCTCGTTGTCCCACCTGGGTCTGGTGGCCTCCCTGGAAATTCTGGCGCGGGAATTCGAGGAGCGATCCGGCCTGTCCATCACCACCGACCTGGAGTCAGTGGAACTTGGCGGTTCGGCCCAGCTGACGGTGTACCGGCTGGTGCAGGAGTCGCTGACCAACATCGCCAAATATGCCGCGGCCAGCCAGGCCGAGATCAGCCTTCACAATTTCGACCGATACATCTCCGTGGAGGTCAAGGACAACGGCAAAGGCTTCCGAGTGGACAGCGTGGGGCCCACCAGCCACGGCCTGGCGGGCATGCGCCATCGCGTGGAGGCCGCCGGCGGTCGCCTGACGGTCACCAGCACCGAGGGAAGCGGCACGCGGATTTCTGCCGTGCTGCCCAAAACGATTTGACCGGACCGCACGCGGGCGCCCAACAGTAACAAACTGTCAGCGCCCTCCTACAGCGCCTCCCCCCTGGAACTGACAGGGGCACCCGTCCACAGCCGATGAGAAAAGACCGCCATTGTCTTTAACCTTGCTGCAGGGCGTTTCAAAGTTTCGACAACGAAACGCCGACCAACCCAGTCATGCAAGGAGATCGAGATGCTGCACTATTCCGTTGTTTTTCTGGTGATCGCGCTGATCGCCGCCATCTTCGGCTTCGGTGGTATCGCGGCAGGCGCCGTTGAGATTGCCAAGATCCTCTTCTTCATCTTCGCCATCATGGCTGTGGTCAGCTTTGTGATGGGCCTGATCAAAAAGAACTGACGCGCCCTGCGGCGGCACCGTGGCGACGCCGTCCCGGCGCCTTTCCCGGTTTCATTGCCGGGCAAGGCATGACGCGAAGCCCCCGTCACAGACCCACCTGCATATCGCCGTTTATCCCTTTGCCCCTCCGAACCCCCAACTCCTGAAGGATTCCCAAATGACCCCCAATATGCCCTCCTCCCCCACCGGCCTTGACACCATGACCGGCATGCGCCAGGCCTCCGATGAGCTGCTCGCCAATGCCGTCAAGGCCGTGGAATCGACCAGGGACCATGCGAATGATGCGCTGGACAAGGCAGAAAACAAGGTGCGCGAATTGCGCGGTAGCGTGGACCCCGTTGTGGACATGCTCGCATCCAAGGCCCAAAAGCTGGCCCGTCAGAGCCTGGACCTGGCATCCGAGGCCAAAGAGCGTGCCCAGCATTCACTCTCCCGCGCCACAGGTGCCACGACGCGGTATGTGTCCGAGCAACCCATGCGTTCGATACTCATTGCGGCGGCAGTCGGTGCGGCCGTGGCCCTGCTGATTTCCTCTTCACGCCATCGCAACGAACAGCGTTATTGAGAAGGCGTTATCAAGGTCGCTCCTGCTCGTCGCCGATGCTTAACCAACCCACTCCACCATCATGCTGCACCCACTTTTTTCAACCCTGATCCAGAGGCCTGACCTGATCGTGGATCATGTCTCGGCGTATGCCGCGCTGTTTCATCAGGAAGCTTCCAGCGCTGGTTCCGAGTTGCTGATCCGGACCGTGAACTGGGTGTTGGCGGTGCTGTTGGCCTCAGTTTTTCTGGGGCTGACGGGCGTGGCATTGATGCTGGGGCTGATGCAGAACAACTTCCACTGGGTGCTGGTTGTCGTGCCTGGCTTTGTGCTGGTATTGCTGCTCATTGCCATCGTCCGCGCCAAAAAACCACTCCAGAGCGAACGCTTTCCTGAATTGAAGGCGCAGATCGACACTGACGCGCGCGCGTTGCGCATGGTCGCCTGAGACGTCTGAGATCCTTCCGCCATGCCCACCGTCACAGCCCCCACACCGCAAGAACGCCTCGCGGCCAGCCGCCAGGCGATCGTCCGGCACATGACGCGTGACGGCCAATCTTCACATTCTTCAGACAGGCGAAACGAGCATCCGTTCGATGAAACCGATGAGACTCGCGCAAGTGCGGGAGGGACGTGGGCAGTGGCCAAGGGGGCGATGCAGGCCTGGTGGCGCCATCATCCCGGGAGTGCCGCTTTTGATCTGGCCCGGCCGATGATTGGCAAATTTGCGCAAGAGCAACCCTTCAAACTCCTGGGCATCGCCGCAGGCATCGGCGCTGCCGCCGTGGTGCTGCGTCCCTGGCGCCTGGTTTCACTGGGTGGCGTGTTGCTGGCAACCCTCAAGGCGCCCCAGCTTTCAAGTGTCCTGCTTTCCATGCTGTCCGGCTCCGGGCAAGACGCAGAACCCCGGGAAAGCCATTATGAATAAGCTCGACTTTTCACCACCGCCGGGGATGGCCTGGGGCTTTCGGGCTCATGGCCACCGGGACGCCGTGCAGACCGACGAATCCAGAGACGGTCGCAGAAGACCCCCATGATTACCGCTGGTCGATTGGCGTGGTGCGGCTGATCGGCAGGCTTTTTAACTCAGCACCGGTTCATTCAACAACTGAAGAGGAAAATAATATGAAATACGCTCGCGCAATTGCATTCGCGGCCTTGGCCGGCATCACCGTCATTGGCAGCGGCTGCGCCGTTGGGCGGGGCCAGGAGACGGCCGGCTCCTACATTGACGATGCGGCCATCACGACCGCGGTGAAGGCCAAGTTCGTGGGGGACAAGACCGTCTCAGCCATGTCCATCAGCGTTGAAACGCTCAATGGCACGGTTCAGCTGTCCGGCTTTGCCAAATCAAGCACGGAAAAAGCCCAGGCTGAAGATCTTGCCCGTGGCGTGAAGAACGTCAAGGCCGTTCGCAACGACATCGTCGTTCGTCCCTGACCGTCCCTGACCGGTACCCGCCGCCTTCAGGTTTCTGGAGGCGGTGAGCACTGTAAAGGGTCAACCGAAGGCAGACGGTGGAGTTTTCATCGTCTGCTTTTTCCGCCTGCTTCCACCTGCACCTGGCCGGTGGAGGTCATGCGGCAGCGTTTCTCTGTTAACCCGCCTTCACGGTGAGCCGGTTCTCGACCGAATTCACACCTTTGACAGTTTTGGCAAGGGTGCCGGCTCTCTCGCGCGCAGCTTCGGTAGGGGCAGAGCCCGTCAAGGTGACAGCGCCATTTTTGGTATCCACATTGATTTTCAGGGCGCTCAGCTCGGGATCCCTGGCAAGCCCGGACGACACTGCGGCGGTGATGGTCACGTCGTTGATCTTTTCCCCGGCCTTGTCCGCTATCTGCTTGCCGGAGGCTTCAACCTCCCGGGTCGCATCTTTCATCGCCACACCGGCATTGGCCATGGCACTTTCGGTCTTGGCTTTCGCTTTCTCGGCGGCCTGTTCGGTTTTCGCAATGGCGGTGTCCAGCTGCTGGCCGGCCGTTTTGCCATCATCTTGCTTGCCGCAAGCACTCAAGGCGAAAAGAAGGACCAGCAAACTGCCTGTCAGCCTCACCCGGGGCTTGCAATGATCGGAAGGTGTTTCTTTCATGAGTACTCCTGTTCGTGATCCTGTCGTCGTGAAATAGGCACCAGGCACGCTCAACGAGCAAGTGGGGCCGGACCACACAGCAGGCGACGATCCTGAGCCGTGTCTCTCGACCTTAGCCATGGACCCCGCCCCTGTCAGGTCGGCGCCGGCCGAAGATGCCGTAGGACAAATCCAAATCCCTCATCCGGCGCCGGACTGGCATCTTCAGAAAACACCGCAATTCAGGAAACTGTTCACAGGCTCAAGCGTGGCAAGGTCCATGCTGCTTGCGAAAGGCCCGGGGATAGACCGGGGGCATGGCATCAGACGGCGAGAAAAGACCAAGTCCTGCGGCTTTCGCGCGGCTTTGCTGCAGGGCGTAGGGGCCCGCACGCCGGCCATACTGATACGACCACGCCTGGCCTTGCGAGACCATCCATTGGCCCAGGTCATCGCCATTCAATTCCAGCCGGGCCAGCAGCCGACCGTAATCGTCGTGGCGCCTGCCGAAAACCGCGATGCGCTGGCCCAGGGCCCGCCGCTTGAGCGCATCGCGGGAAATGCCACCTCCCGGCTGGCAAATTTCGGGGGCGTCAATGCCGTCCACTCGAACGCTGACGGGCTTGCCGCCATCCGCTGGCCGCACCCAGACGGTGTCGCCATCCACGACATAGGTCACCACGCCCACCCACATGGCCTGGGCCGGAGCCGACGCACGCGCGGGACCGCAACAGGCCAGCCAGACCGCCAGGGCGAGGGCCGCGAGCGCTTTCACCTCGTCACGGATTGCCAGGCTCATAGACTGTTAAATTGATAACGCACGATTCCTTGCCTGACGGATTTTCGGCCGAAATTAATGATTTTTTACAGGCACCGCGACCGTCCTGTGCGTCTTGTGCCTTTCCGCCGGCACCGAAGCCGAGCCTCTACTGACGCCCCTAAAGAGCCCCCCTAAAGACCGAGCGCAGGACCCGGCGCAGCTTGACCGGATTGAACACCAAATGTACCCGAAGAACTGTACGAATAAACAGGGTATCCGCTTAGCTCCAGCAGGTTCAGAATAGCTGGATGGATAACCAGATATTAGCGCCACAAGCTGGGAAGGACTACCCGCAAAGCTGGAACGAATTTCTCGACTGGTTCGCCACCGACGTCGCTGTTCGAGCGGCTCCGCACCGAGGCCACAGGGTTGGCTGCGTGCGACCGACACCGAAAAGGGGCGTTTGAACTTACTATCCTCCAAAAGCAAGGTTGCTCCCTACTCTGACTGCGACAAGGAGAATGCGATGACCATGGTCACTGGCTTGTTCAAGGACAAGGACAGCGCGGAGCTCGCTTTCCAGTCCGTTGTCGACCTGGGCTACGACAAGAGCGATGTCAATGTGGTCATGTCCGACGAAGTTCGCCAACGATACTTTCTCGCCCACAACCCGACCACAGATCATCCAGATACGACTGATCTGGAAGAGAAGGCCGCTGCAGCAGATATCAACAACCCAGCGAACAACACGTGGGGTGGTCCGGTGGGTGGGACGGTGGGCACGCTTGCGCCGGTAGTTGCAGCTGTGGGCGTGTTACTGATTCCTGGCTTCGGGATAGTTGCCGGGCCGTTCGCCATAGCACTGATAGCTTCCGCAGCGACTGGTGTAGCGATCGGCCTCATGGGAATACTCAAGAATTGGGGCATTCCGGACTCGCGCGTCGAGCAGTACGAAGTCGGACTCCGTGTAGGCGGCATTCTGCTTGGTGTGAAAGCGCACTCCGATGCAGATGCCTTGCAAATCCAGCAACGTTGGCAAGAAAGCGGTGGGGAACACATTCATTCGTAGGCCCCTGAGCCATCGCGCTGGCAGTCACCTCGATGGGCCGCCCGATTTCCTTGTCCCGGAACCGCGGGCGATGCGTGGGGGCCGAAGAGGAAATCGAGAGTCAGGATCACCCATGTGTTATTCGGCTCAGGTCTGGGCGGACTACCGCCGCTACATCCGCGACTTCGGCGCCGAACTCGACATCAGGGAGTTTTACGAGCCGGTGACCTACCAGAGCGTCATCAAGGGCTTGTCTTCGCCGTCATCGAGCGAGTAGCATTAACTGGATGGACATCCAGTTAAATCCGATTGCTGGAGCTAAGCGGATACCCCTTACGAATAACCAGCAAATCTGGCGCATCGCATCGTATTCTAGGCAGTGACCACCCAGCCTTCCAGCGTGTCCGTGTCGGGTGGCAAGCCATAGTGGGGGGCACCCTGCTGCGCTGCCCACGCCGCCTGCATGAGGCACAACACGGCATCCAGGCTGTCGCCGCTGGCATCGTCCACGAGGGCGTCCCGCTGGGCATGGCTGACCTTCAGGCGCACCCCCAGCCGGGTCTGTCCGTGCTCCAGTGCGGTGATCAGGTCCTTGCGCGCAATCAGGCGATCGGCTGTCTGCTTGGCGCGGTCATCACTTTTGTAGGACCGGTTGCCGAGCACCTCCCGGGCCAGCAGTCCGGGATAGCCTTCCAGCGCGACACGGTTGACATCCCCCTCGTGCAGGCACGGAAGGTGCACGCCAGCTTCCAGCAGCCGGGGCACACCGGCATGCAGCATATAGGCCACAGGCGGATTCACCCACTTCATGGATGGACTGGAGCCGGCCGGCCTGTCTGCCGCGCGGTGGGCAAACTTCCCTCCGACGGGGCGCGCATCGCAAAAGGCGGCGAAGGTGTCGCGTATCTCCGGCCGGCTCAGGCTGGCGTAATGGCGAATCAGGGCTGGCCACTGCTCGGGCCAGCCGAGATGCACCACCAATTCACGCGGCAGGCCGAACGGGAAATCGAAGGCAGCGATCCAGGCACCTTCACGGCGCAGCCATTCATCAAATTCATCCAGTGAGGCCACGCGTTCGAGACGGGCCAGCAGCACCCGCCCCTGCGATGCAGTGCCCGCAGCCATCACGATCGGCTTGCGCCGTGTGGGACTGCTGGAAAAGTCGCAACCGATCAGCAGGCCGGACGTCATATGCTCATGCACCCACTGCCAGCAGCACCATCACGCCGGTCACAATGAAAACCGTGCCAGCAATCAGGCCCGGCCAATGATGGCGGCGGTCGCCATCAATTCCTCCAGCAAGGCCATCGATACCTTGCCCGATACCGAGTAAGGGTCGAGTTCCGGCTTTTCGGAATATTTCAGCAGGATGGAGTGGTTGAGCTTGAGCAGGTTGACCTGCCCCATGGTCCAGCCGCCGAAGCGGCGTTCGGAAATTTCTTCATAGTCGAGCAGCGCCACGTCCTTGTGGCGCGGGTCCCGCTGGATGTGGCCATACAGCTCGCTGACGGCCATGCGGCCGCCCTCGATGGCCTGCAGAAAAATCCCCCCACCGTAACAAAGAATGCCGGTGATGCCGCAGGTCGGGTTGTACTGGCGCGACTGGGTCAGAATGGCCTCAATCGCATCGGGACGGGTGTCCAGCGCGCGACTGGCATAAAGCAAACGGACTAACATGGGATCATCCTTTCTGTGGAATCAGGGCAAGGAATTCACGGCGCAGGTTGGGGTCCTTCAGGAATACGCCGCGCATCACCGAATTGATCATCTTGCTGTCCATGTCCTTGACACCGCGCCAGGCCATGCAGTAGTGGCTGGCTTCCATCACGATGGCCAGGCCATCCGGCTGTGTTTTCTCCATGATGAGATCGGCCAGCTGCACCACGGCCTCTTCCTGGATCTGCGGGCGCCCCATCACCCACTCGGCCAGCCGCGCGTATTTGGACAGGCCGATCACATTGGTGTGTTCATTGGGCATCACCCCGATCCAGATCTTGCCGATGACCGGGCAGAAGTGGTGCGAGCAGGCGCTGCGCACGGTGATCGGCCCGACGATCATCAATTCGTTGAGGTGTTCGGCATTGGGGAATTCGGTGATGGTGGGCGGCTGCACATAACGGCCCTTGAACACCTCGTTCAGATACATCTTGGCGACGCGGCGCGCGGTGTTGTTGGTGTTGTGATCGCCGGCGGTATCGATCACCAGGCTGTCGAGCACGGTCTGCATCTTGACTTCAACTTCGTCAAGCAGCTTTTCGAGCTCGCCCGGTTCAATGAACGCGGCAATGTTGTCGTTCGCATGAAAACGCTTGCGTGCCTGATGCAGGCGCTCGCGGATCTTCACGGATACGGGCGTTCCCTCGTCGGTGGACCCCTGGGGGTGCGTGGTGGATTTCATAAGCATGCCTGATATTACCAGCCCGTCCTGAAACAGTCTTGTCCCGAAATTTACAAGGTTTTAAGCTCCCAGCCCACAGGACACAAGCGCATGAAGCTATATATTTGATAGCAAAATAGGGGCTGCCACGGCTCCCCCGCCAGTGCCGGGGCGATGGGCTCAGTAACGCTGTCCGGTTATCAGCAAGGCCAGTCGCATCAGGGCATAGGCCATCCAGCCCCGCAGACGCTGGCCCAGCGGCCGCTGGCTGTAGACGGCGGGGTCGATGCGCCGGCCGTAGCTGGTCATGGCCACGCACAGGCGGTCTCTCAACGCTTCGGCAAACGCCTTGTTCTCCACCACCACATTGGCCTCCCGGGCCAGCAGCAAACTGAGCGGATCCAGGTTGGACGAGCCCACCGTGGCCCAACGTCCGTCCACGACGGCCACCTTGGCATGCAGAAAACTGGCCTCGTATTCATGGATTTCCACCCCTGCCGCCAACAGGGCGCCGTACACCGGCCGCGCCGCATGGTATTGCATGAAGTATTCGTAGCGTCCCTGCAGCAGCAGGGTCACGCTCACACCGCGTCTGGCCGCATTGATGAGGGCGCGGCGCAGTTTGCCGCCGGGCAGGAAATAAGCGTTGGCAATGATGATTTCCTGGCGCGCCTGGCCAATCGCCTTGCGGTAAGCACGCTCGATGCTGCTGCGGTTGCGCAGGTTGTCGCGCAAGATCAGCGCGGCCCGCGCGCCCGGCGCACCGACAAGCCTGAAATGTGGCCGGCCGGTGAGCATCCCGTTGCCGGTGCGGCCGCCGTAACCGGCCGCCTTGAACTTTTCCCACGCCGCGCTCAAATGCCTTTGCCGTGCGCTGTAGCCGGCCTGAACGCGCCACCACAGCAGGGCGGCGGCGTCGGCAGCATCGGCGGCCAGCGGCCCGGTCACAGCCACGGCGAAATCCAGGCGCGGGGACTGGAGCTCCCCATGGTTCGGATCGTAGAAGTCATCCAGCACATTGATGCCGCCACAAAAAACCACGCGCTGGTCTACCACGCACAGCTTGCGGTGCAGCCTGCGCCAGCGGTCTGGCAGCAGCATGCCCAAGCCGCCCAACCCGCCGAAACCGGTACCCAGCGGTGAGTAGACGCACCACTGCACGCCCGTTTCGCTGAACTTTTTTTGCCACTCGGCCGGCAAAGGACCGGTGCCGATGCCATCGACCAGCACCTGCACCGTCACGCCGCGCCCCGCTGCCCGCGCCAGCGCCTCGGCCACCTCCGCTGCGACTCCGTGAACATCAAAAATATAGGTTTCCAGCTGTATCCAGTTGACCGCGGCATCAAAGGCCTCGATGAGGGCCGGAAACAAGGCCTGGGCGCCCTCGAGCAATTGCACGGCTTCGGACTTGTGGGGTGGGGACATGGGCCGGGGAATTTCGTGTGAGGGGCAGGGCTGGTGGGTTTCAGGTGTCAGGTGTCAGGTGTCATGAGGACGGACTTGTCAGCCCATTTAAACCGACTGCCCTGCATTTGCCAATCGGCTGCGACCCAGATGCGGGCAGCGCACCGGCCCCGGCGTGAAGTAGAACGACAAGACCAACCGCGCGGCCGGGTCCGCGTCAAGCCATGAAGCGTGGCAGGAACAGGAGCGCTTCGGCGTTTGAGGGTGAAAAACAGAGATCGGCGGCGGCCCGGTACGGCAACCACTGCCAGGCTGTGTGCTCGCGCGGATGGAGGGTCACAGCGCAGGTCTCGGGCACGCACAAGCCGAACACATGCTCGGTATTGTGCGTCACCCCTGGCGCGTAACGGTGGCGCCAGGCCGGGTAAATCTCGTAACTGTTGGAGAGCGCCCAGTCGCGAAATTGCGCGGGTGCGGCGACGATGCCGGTTTCTTCCCTCACCTCGCGCAGCGCCGTCTGCAAAAGCGGTTCGTCCACCGTGTCTTTGGAGCCGGTGACGCTCTGCCAGAAGCCCGGATGGTCGGCTCGCTCCAGCAACAGCACATCGAGCTGCGGCGTATGGATGACGACCAGCACCGACTCGGGAATCTTGAAGCGCTTCATGGCTCCTCAAACACCGACGGCCCCCGAGGCGCAACGAGCAAGCGTGGTGACGGCACCCCCTTCAAGCAGGGGCCGCGGAACCGGCTCAGCCGGGCCGCAGGCGCAGCGGCCCCCTCGGGGGGCAGGAAGCTACGCGAAGCGAGCGACCGTGGGGGCCACATTCAAACCGGCAGCGGATTGCGCAGGCGGATATGCAGCTCGCGCAGCTGCTTTTCATCGACCGGGCTCGGCGCATGGGTCAACAGGCACTGCGCCCGCTGGGTTTTCGGGAAGGCAATCACGTCACGGATCGACTCGGCCCCGGTCATCATGGTGACGATGCGATCCAGGCCAAAGGCCAGGCCACCGTGCGGCGGAGCGCCGTATTGCAGGGCATCCAGCAGGAAGCCGAATTTCTGCTGCGCTTCTTCCGGCCCGATCTTCAGCGCATTGAACACCTTGTTCTGCACATCGGCACGGTGGATACGGACCGAGCCCCCACCGAGCTCCCAGCCGTTGAGCACCATGTCGTAGGCCTTGGAGATGCAGCGTCCGGGATCGGTGTCCATCCAGTCTTCGTGCCCGTCCTTGGGTGCCGTGAAGGGGTGGTGCACCGCGCTCCAGCGCTGGCCTTCTTCATCAAATTCAAACATTGGAAAGTCCACGACCCACAGCGGCTTCCAGCCGGCGGTGAACAGGCCGGTCTTTTTACCGAATTCGCTGTGGCCGACCTTCAGGCGCAGGGCGCCGATGCTGTCGTTGACGACTTTTTCCTTGTCGGCGCCAAAGAAAATCAGGTCACCGTTCCGGGCACCGGTGCGCTTGAGGATTTCGGCGATGGCTGCGTCATGGAGGTTCTTGACGATGGGGCTCTGCAGCCCTTCACGGCCCTTGCCCGCATCATTGACCTTGATCCAGGCCAGGCCCTTGGCGCCGTAGATCTTGACAAACTCGGTGTAGCCGTCGATCTCGCCGCGGCTCATCTCGGAGCCACCCGGCACGCGCAGCGCAACCACGCGGCCGCCCTTGGTGGTGGCCGGCGTGCTGAACACCTTGAAATCGACATCGGCCATGACATCGGTCAGCTCGGTGAATTCGAGGTTCACCCGCAGGTCGGGCTTGTCGGAGCCGTACCGGTGCATGGCATCGTTGTAGGCCATCACCGGGAACTCGCCCAGGTCGGTATCCAGCACGGTCTTGAAGATGTTGCTGATCATGCCCTGGAACATGTCGCGGATGTCCTGCTCCGCCATGAAGGACGTCTCGATATCGATCTGCGTGAATTCGGGCTGGCGGTCGGCGCGCAGGTCTTCGTCACGAAAGCACTTGGTGATCTGGTAGTAGCGGTCAAAGCCGGCCACCATCAGCAACTGCTTGAACAGCTGTGGGCTTTGCGGCAATGCAAAAAACTGCCCTTCGTTGACGCGGCTGGGCACCAGGTAATCGCGCGCGCCTTCGGGCGTGCTCTTGGTCAGCATCGGGGTTTCAATGTCGATGAAACCATGGGTGTCGAGGAACTTGCGCGTCTCCATGGCCACGCGGTAACGCAGCATCAGGTTCTTCTGCATGTAGGGGCGGCGCAGGTCCAGCACGCGGTGCGTCAGGCGCGTCGTCTCCGACAGGTTGTCGTCATCGAGCTGGAAGGGCGGCGTGACACTGGGGTTGAGCACGGTCAGCTCATGGCACAGCACCTCGATCTTGCCGCTTTTCAGGTGGTCATTGACCGTGCCCTCAGGGCGGGCGCGCACCACGCCCTTGACCTGGACGCAGAACTCGTTGCGCACGCCTTCAGCGGTCTTGAACATATCGGCGCGGTCCGGGTCGCAGACCACCTGCACGTAACCCTCGCGGTCACGCAGGTCAATAAAAATCACGCCGCCATGGTCGCGCCGGCGGTTGACCCAGCCGCACAGGCTGACGGTCTGGCCCATGAGGCTTTCGGTCACCAGACCGCAATAATTGGAACGCATTTGGGAAACGATAGCCATAAAAATACTCGAACTTTCAATGCCTCTTGGGCTCTTGGGCAGTTTTCGCCGTTTACAGGGGTTGAGTCGGCGGCGGGAGGGGCTTTGCGGGAACAACAACGCCCATCGAAATCACGTACGTCAGCGCCTCATCGACGCTCATTTTCAACTCGATGCACTCTGCTTTTTTCAGCATGACGAAGTAGCCGCCCGTCGGGTTGGGGGTCGTGGGGACGTAGACGCTCAGGTAATCATCGGGCAAATGGTTGGCCACATCACCACCGGGAAAACCGGTCAGGAACCCGATCGTCCAGACGCCTTCACGCGGCCATTGCACCAGCAGGGCCTGGCGAAAGGCATCGCCGCTCTCGGAAAACAGGGTGTCAGACACCTGCTTCACGCTCGAATAGATGGACCGCACAATCGGAATACGGTGCAGCAACGAATTACCCCAGGAGACCAGCTTTTTGCCGAAGAAATTGCTGGCAATGGCACCCATCAGCAGCACGATAAGCAGCGTCAGCAACACCCCGAAACCGGGAATGTGAAACCCGAGCAGCCTGTCGGGGTGCCAGGCGCCCGGAAGAATCAGCAGGGTCTGGTCCAGCGTTCCCACGATCCAGTCGAGTACCCACAAGGTGATGGCCAGAGGCACCAGCACCAGGAGTCCGGCCAGAAGCCATCGGCGAATGGAACTCATCACGCGGCTTTGGACGACGAATCGCTGGTCGCGCCCTGGCTGGCCGGCGCTGCAGCAGGCGTAGCTGCTGCGGGGGCAGTGGCCGTTGCAGCGGCCGCGCCTGTATCGGCGGATTTGCTGCCTGTGCTTACCGCCGCCGTCGACCCGCCGTCACCCGATTTGGCAGGCTGCGCCGCCTTGTCCGTGCCGCGGAAATCGGTCACGTACCAGCCCGAGCCCTTGAGCTGAAAGCCGGCTGCGGTGACTTGTTTCGTGAAAGTGGGGCTCCCGCAGTGCGGGCAATCGGTCAAGGGCGCGTCCGATATTTTTCGCAAGACGTCCTTGGCATGCCCGCAGGACTCGCATTTATAGGCGTAGATTGGCATAGTGCTAGAGGTTCTGTCCGGGAAATTGCGCCTGAAGAAGGCTTACCAGTGCAAAACCTTCAATTATAGGCGTTGCCGCCAACTTCAAGGCAAACGGGCGGGGAGACCCACAGCGTTCGGACCTGTGCGGCAGCCGGCTCGGGCCGGCGTCAAAAAATACGGACCCGCAGCAGCAGTTGCATGGCAATCAGGCCCAGCACAAAGCCCAAACCACCGTAGATCAGGCTTTGCAGCAGTTTGTTGGTGCGCTTTTGTTCGGCCAGCAGGGCTTCCAGGTCGCGGCGGCTCGGCCCTGACGGCCCTTTGAGGTACTGGGCCAGCAGGCGCGGCAGCACGGGCAGCAGCTTGGCATAGGCCGGGGCCTCGGCCTTGAGCTGGGCCAGCAATTTTTCGGGGCCCACCTGCTCCAGCATCCATTTTTCAAGAAAAGGCTTGGCCGTGCTCCAGAGGTCAAGTTCGGGATCCAGTTCGCGCCCCAGCCCTTCGATATTGAGCAGGGTTTTTTGCAGCAGGACCAGTTGCGGCTGAATTTCCACGTGGAAACGGCGCGAGGTCTGGAACAGGCGCATCAGCACCAGGCCCAGCGAGATTTCCTTGAGCGGCCGGTCGAAATACGGCTCGCAGCAGGCGCGAATGGCGGCTTCCAGCTCGTCCACACGGGTGGTGGCGGGCACCCAGCCGGACTCCAGATGCAGTTCGGCAACGCGCTTGTAGTCGCGCTGGAAGAAAGCGCTGAAGTTGTGCGCCAGATACTCCTTGTCCACCTCTGTGAGCGTGCCCACGATGCCGAAATCCAGCGAAATATAGCGCCCGAAGGTGTCCGGGGCCAGGCTGACCTGAATATTGCCCGGGTGCATGTCGGCATGAAAAAAGCCATCGCGGAACACCTGCGTGAAGAAAATGGTGACGCCGTCGCGAGCCAGCTTCTTCATGTCCACGCTGGCGTCGCGCAGGCGCTGGCTCTGGCCGATGGGCACCCCCTTCATGCGCTCCATCACCATGACATCGGGCATGCAGTAGTCCCAGAACATTTCCGGGATCATGACGAGATTGAGGTCCTGCATGTTCCGGCGCAGTTGCGCCGCATTGGCGGCCTCACGCAGCAAGTCGAGCTCGTCGTGCAGGTATTTGTCAAACTCGGCTACCACTTCGCGCGGCTTGAGGCGCTTGCCATCGGCGGATGCGCCTTCCACCCAGCCGGCCATCATGTGCATGAGCGCGAGGTCTTTCTCGATCGCGGGCAGCATGTTGGGGCGCAATACCTTGACTGCCACTTCACGGCCGTCGTGCAGCGTCGCAAAGTGAACCTGGGCAATCGACGCGCTGGCCACGGGGGTGTGCTCAAACGTCGCGAATATACGGTCCAGGGGCCGGCCAAACGCCTTTTCGATGATGGCAACGGCCACCGACGATTCAAAGGGTGGCACCCGGTCCTGCAGGCGCGCCAGCTCATCGGCGATGTCGGGCGGCAGCAGGTCGCGCCGTGTGGACATCACCTGCCCGAACTTGACGAAGATGGGCCCCAGCGCTTCCAGTGCCTCGCGAAGACGGGCGCCACGGGGAGCGCTCAGGTTGCGCCCCAGCGAGACGATGCGGGTCAACCGGCGGATCCACGGCTTTTCGAAGCTGGACAACACCAGTTCGTCGAGGCCGAAGCGAAGCACGGTCCAAACGATGAACCCGCCCCTGAACACCCGGGTCATGCAGAAGCCTTCGCGGCATCCGGGGAGGAACCGGACGCTGCGGATGAAGTGGGAGATGAGGTAGGGGATGAAGGGGAAGATGAGGACGGGGACAGCGGTGCCTGCGCCAGAAACTGCTTCAGGCCGTCCAGCAGCCGCCTGCCGGCATCGGCAAGGGCATGCGCCGGCGCATCGCCTATCAGGCGGGAAAGACCCTCTTCGGCATCCCAGCGCAGGTTCTCGGCCAGCCAGCCAAACTCGGCTGCCAGTTGAACATCGCCCTCAATTTTCACCGGAGGAGATTTGCCGGCCATCACCGACTGCATGATGACCAGGGGCGACTCGGTGGCCACCGAAAGCAGCAAGTCAGGCTTTGCCGCGGGTGACGCGCGGTCAACCAGACCCGCCGGGGTGACGACCAGGTCCAGCGCAAAAACGCCCCACCGGAGATGGACAACACGGCCCTTTTGCCGCAACAGCCGGTCCTGCGCCTGTTTCTCCTGCAGCAGGACATGGTTCAAGAACAGCACCAGCCGCTGCTGCCCTTCATCGACCACCCAGGCGGGTGGCTGAAAACGACTCGCGACAGACTCAAGAAAAGAAAAAGGGGACGTGTTATTCATACGTCCCCGATTTTGACAGCAATGTGGCCCCCACGGTCGCTCACTGCGTGTAGCTCTCTGCCCCCCGAGGGGGCCGCTGCGCCTGCGGTCTGGCAAAGCCAGTCCCGCGGCCCCTGCTGGAAGTGGAAGTGGAGACCTGCGCGCGGGTTTACTGGAGAGCTTGAACGCCGGCTACGAGCCAGCCGCTGCCGCCGTTACGCGGCTTGGTCATGTTCCAGACTTCGCGGAAGGGGCTGGCACCGGCGGAAGCGTCTTCGCGGATCATGCCCGAGAACTCCACGCTAGCCATATACGTATCGCTCAGCTCCTCTATGCCCAGCAGCTGCGCATTGAGCATCACGACCTCGGTCCGGTTGACCACACCACCAGTGTGCGATTCGCGATCGGCCAGCTGTGCCTTGATCTGCTCGAGCATGTCGTCGGTCATCATGGCGCGCAAGCTCTGGATGTCAGAGCGGTCCCAGGCGTCCTGCAGCGTCACGAAATTCGCCTTGCTGGCCTTAAGGAAGCCCTCGGCATCAAACCCGGCGGGAACGCCCCAGGTCTGGGTGCCGAGCAAGGCCGAGCCAATCATCGAGCCGGTGGCAGGCGTGGCTCCCGCATCGCGGTTCGCGTCGAAGGCCATGCCGCTTCGCTCCCACGGGCGTGCCGAGGCATCGTTGCCGACATTCTCGGGGCTGTAGTTCCTGGGGGTGGCAGCGTTGCCCGCACCCTGGAAGGCAAATGGCTCCTGCGTGCGTGGAGCCGCGGCACCGGCCCCGCCGCCCTTGAGCTTGCGCATGATGAACCCGACCGCCACCATGATCACCAGGGCCAGCAACGCGAACATGATGACCTGGCCGAAGGCTTCACCCAGGCCCAGCGACGAAGCCAGCCAGGCCAGGCCGAGGCCGGCAGCCAGGCCGCCCAGCATGGCGCCCCAAGGTTTCTTCGGCGCAACCGGGGCAGGCGCCGCGGCCGGTGCAGCCGGTTTGGCCGCAGAGTTGGTTGCAGAAGTGGCGCCACCCGATGTGGACTCACGCTGCGTGACGTTGGACGATTGCTTGCCAAATGACTTGCCGCCGCCCAGACGCGCAGCCTCTGCGTCCGTCCCCGGCAGAGCCATGGTGAGCGCCATCACGGCGGAAAGAATGATTGACCAAATCTTCATAACGTCTCCTTGAGCAAGCCTTGCGCCTGTTTGTTTATTTAAGCCGGTTTAACTTCTTCAACACTTCTTCAGCATTTGATTGCAACATGCAATGCCACTACCCCGCCCGTCAGGTTGTGATAGTCCACATGACCGAAACCACCTTTAAGCATCAGGGCTTTGAGTTCTTCCTGGCCCGGATGCATGCGAATCGACTCGGCGAGGTACTGGTAGCTTGAGTCGTCGTTGGCCACCAGCTTGCCGAGCCTGGGCAACACCTTGAACGAATACCAGTCATAAATCTTTTCCAGCGGTTTGGCCACCTTGGAAAACTCCAGCACCAGCAGTTTGCCACCGGGCTTGAGCACACGGTTCATTTCGCGCAAGGCATCTTCTTTATGCGTCATGTTGCGCAAGCCAAAAGCGACGGTGACCACGTCAAAACTCGCATCGGCAAACGGCAGGTGTTCTGCATCACAGACCAACGTGGGCAGGTTCACACCAGCGTCCAGCAGCCGGTTACGCCCTTCCCTGAGCATCGCCTCGTTGATGTCAGTGTGCACCACCCGCCCGCTGCTGCCCACTTTGGGCGCGAAAGCCAGGGCCAGGTCGCCCGTTCCGCCGGCGATGTCGAGCACCTGCTGGCCCTCCTTAACGTTGGCCACCAGCACGGTGTAGGCCTTCCAGGCACGATGCAGACCCATCGACATCAAGTCATTCATCACGTCGTATTTGGGCGCCACAGAGTCAAACACGCCGCGCACGCGTCGCGCCTTGTCCTGCTCCTCGACGGATTCAAAGCCGAAATGGGTTTTCGTCATAGAGTGAATGCTAGAGGGCAATGCCCTTGGTTAGTGGCGACAACCCTGCACTGCTTCAGGGCATTGTGGGGTTTTATGCCGGAAAAACAACAGTCCAGGACAGCAACGCTTGCAGGACTCGCCGTCAGTGACTTTCCTCAGTGATTGCCACAGGCGTGGCCTGGGGCTTCGACCATCGGGGTGTCCCTGTCCCGGCCTGCAGCCTGCAGCCGTCGGGTGTAGTCGTCCCAGAGCCGGTCCTGGTCGGCGCCCAGATGGTACAGGTAGTCCCAGGAAAAAATGCCGCTTTCATGGCCATCGGAAAACACCGGCTTGACCGCGTAGTTGCCTATGGGCTCCAGCTCGACGATATTGATCTCGCGCTTGCCGGTTTGCAGCACCTCCTGGCCCGGTCCGTGCCCTTGGACTTCTGCGGACGGCGAATATACACGCATCAGTTCAAACGGAATCCTGAACCCGGCGCCGTCCGAAAAGGCGATTTCCAGCACGCGGGACTGGCTGTGAACCGTCAGCGCCGTGGGAGTCGGTGAACCGGCCTGGAGACCTGCCATGGTGATGCATCACTTTCTGAATAAACCAAATCGAAATCTCGTGCGGAAGGAACGCCCGTCGCGGGAGCGAGAGACCGTCCTCCCGCGCTCTGCCCTTCTACACCAGCACGCGCTCGATCCCGCCGTGGTTGGCAGCCTCGACATAAGCCGGCAGCCATTCCTTGCCCAGAATCTGGTTGGCCATTTCGACGACGATGTAATCGGCCTCAAGCAGGCCGTTTTGCAGGTCGTCGCCATAGCGGGACAGGCCCTGCAGGCAACTGGGGCAACTGGTCAGTATCTTGACGTTCTCGCCCTCGCCCACCGCTCCAGTGGCCCGCAAATTGGCCTCGCCCTTGCGCAGCTCTTCTTCCTTGCGGAAGCGGATCTGCGTTGAAATGTCAGGTCGCGTGACGCCCAGCGTGCCCGATTCGCCGCAGCAGCGCTCGTTCTTGAGGACGTTGTCGCCGAGCAGCGCCTTGACGGTCTTCATCGGCTCCTGCAGTTTCATCGGGCTGTGGCAGGGGTCATGGTACAGATAACCCTTGCCGGGCTGGTCCGTCCGCAGCGTGATGCCTTTTTCCAGCAGGTACTCATGGATGTCGATGATGCGGCAGCCCGGGAAAATTTTCTCGAACTCGTAGCCCTGCAACTGGTCATAGCAGGTGCCGCAACTGACCACCACGGTCTTGATGTCCAGGTAGTTCAGGGTGTTGGCCACGCGGTGGAACAGCACCCGGTTGTCGGTGATGATTTTCTCGGCCTTGTCGTACTGGCCGGAGCCGCGCTGGGGATAGCCGCAGCACAGATAGCCTGGCGGCAGCACGGTTTGCACGCCGGCGTGCCACAGCATGGCCTGCGTGGCCAGGCCGACCTGGCTGAACAGGCGCTCGGAGCCGCAACCCGGGAAATAAAACACCGCCTCGGTTTCCGCCGTGGTGTTTTTCGGATTGCGGATAATCGGCACGTAATCCTTGTCTTCGATGTCCAGCAGGGCGCGGGCCGTCTTCTTGGGAAGGCCGCCAGGCATTTTCTTGTTGATGAAGTGGATCACCTGCTCCTTGACCGGCGCCTTGCCGACCGTGGCCGGCGGCCGGTCGGTCTGCTTGCGCGCCAGCTTGCGCAGCAGGTCATTGGCCAGGCGCTGGGCCTTGAAGCCCACGTCGACCATGGCGCCGCGCATGAACTTGATGGTTTGCGGATTGGTGGCGTTGAGGAAGAACATGGCGGCCGCATTGCCGGGCCGGAAGGACTTCTGGCCCATCTTGCGCAGCAGGTTGCGCATGTTCATCGACACATCGCCAAAGTCGATATCCACCGGGCAGGGGGTCAGGCACTTGTGGCATACCGTGCAGTGGTCGGCCACATCCTCAAACTCTTCCCAGTGTTTGATGCTGATGCCGCGCCGGGTCTGCTCCTCATACAGGAAGGCCTCCACCAGCAGCGAGGTCGCCAGGATCTTGTTGCGCGGGCTGTACAGCAGGTTGGCGCGCGGCACATGCGTGGCGCACACCGGTTTGCATTTACCGCAGCGCAGGCAGTCCTTGATGCTGTCGGCAATCGCGCCGATGTCAGACTGCTGCATGATCAGCGACTCATGGCCCATCAGGCCGAAGCTGGGCGTATAGGCATTCGTCAAATCGGCCGGAAGCCTTTTCCCGTCCTGCGTATTCAGCTCCTGATTCCGCAGCAGCTTGCCTTTGTTGAAGCGGCCTTCGGGGTCGACCTTCTGCTTGTACTCGGTGAAGGGACGCAGTTCCTCGTCGGTCAGGAAATCCAGCTTGGTGATGCCGATGCCGTGCTCGCCCGAAATCACGCCATCAAGCGAGCGCGCCAGCACCATGATGCGCGCCACGGCTTCATGCGCGGTCTGCAGCATCTCGTAGTCGTCGCTGTTGACCGGCAGATTGGTATGCACGTTGCCGTCGCCCGCGTGCATGTGCAGCGCCGCCCACACACGGCCCTTGAGCACCCGTTTGTGAATGGCATTGCACTCTTCCAGGATGGGCAAGAACGGCGCGCCGCTGAAGATGGCCTGGAGCCTAGCCCGGATCTGCGTCTTCCAGCTGGCGCGCAGCGAATGATCCTGCAGTTGCGGGAACAACGCCTCCACACCCTCCAGCCAGCCGGCCCAGAGGGCACGGACTTCGGCAATCATGGCAAGCGCCTGGCCGACCCGGTCTTCCAGCAGCTCGGCCGACGGGATGTCGTTGGCATCGTCCGATTTACCCAGGGGCAGGTTGCCCTTGAGGAAAAAGGTCTCCAGCTCGTCGCACAGCTTGATCTTGTTGCGCAGGCTCAGCTCGATATTGATGCGCTCGATGCCGTCGGTGTACTCCGCCATGCGCGGCAGCGGGATCACCACGTCCTCATTGATCTTGAAGGCATTGGTGTGCCGGGAAATGGCGGCAGTGCGCTTGCGGTCCAGCCAGAATTTCTTGCGTGCATCCGGGCTGATGGCGATAAAGCCTTCACCGTGGCGCGAATTGGCAATGCGCACCACTTCCGAGGTTGCCCGCGCCACCACATCGGCATCGTCGCCGGCAATGTCGCCAAACAACACCATCTTCGGCAGGCCGCCGTGTTTTTTCGACTTGGTCGCGTAGCCGACCGCCTTGAGGTAACGGTCGTCCAGGTGCTCCAGCCCGGCCAGGATGGCGCCGCCGCGCTTTTGCTCGGAAAACATGAAGTCCTTGATCTCGACAATGCTGGGCACGGCGTCCTTGGCATTGCCGAAGAACTCCAGGCAAACGGTGCGCGTGTGCGCGGGCATGCGGTGCACGATCCAGCGGGCGCTGGTGATGAGCCCGTCGCAGCCTTCTTTCTGGATGCCCGGCAGTCCGCTCAGGAACTTGTCGGTGACGTCCTTGCCCAGGCCCTCCTTGCGGAAAGTCTTGCCCTGGATGTCAAGGCGTTCCGTGCGCACCGGCGTCTTGCCGTCGGCTTCAAAATACTTGAGCTCGAAACTCGCCATCTCGGCGTCGTGGATCTTGCCCAGGTTGTGGCCCAGCCGGGTCACTTCCAGCCACTGGGCCTGTGGCGTCACCATGCGCCAGGAGGCCAGATTATCCAGCGCCGTACCCCACAGCACAGCCTTTTTGCCCCCGGCATTCATCGCGATATTGCCGCCGATGCAGGAGGCCTCGGCAGACGTCGGGTCAACAGCAAACACAAATCCGCCCCGCTCGGCGGCATCGGCCACGCGCTGCGTGACCACACCGGCTTCGGTCCAGACCGTGGCCACCGGCTGCGCGATGCCGGGCAGCGAGACCATTTCGACCTCGGTCATCGCTTCGAGTTTTTCGGTGTTGATGACGGCCGACTTCCAGGTCAGCGGAATCGCGCCACCGGTGTAGCCGGTCCCGCCGCCGCGCGGCACGATCGTCAGGCCCAGGTCGATGCAGCCCTTGACCAGCCCGGCCATTTCCTGCTCGGAATCCGGGGTCAGCACGACAAAGGGGTATTCGACACGCCAGTCGGTGGCGTCTGTGACATGCGAGACGCGCGACAGCCCGTCAAACTTGATGTTGTCCTTGAGCGTCAGCTTGCGCAGTTTGCGTTCGGTCTGGCGGCGCAGGCCGGCCACTTCCTCAAACGAGGCCGAAAAGCGGCTGACCGCACTGCGGGCCGCGTCCAGCAGTTCGCCAACGATGGCGTCGCGCTGCGGGTCGGCATCGGGTGTGCGGCGCTTTCCGACTTCGGAGAGGCGATGATGCAAGGCATCCACCAGCAGCTTGCGGCGTTTGGGGTTGTCCAGCAGGTCATCCTGCAAATACGGGTTGCGCTGGACCACCCAGATGTCCCCCAGCACTTCGTAGAGCATGCGGGCGGACCGCCCGGTACGCCGTTCGTCACGCAGGCGGTTCAGCAAGTCCCAGGCCGGCGCGCCCAGCAGACGAATAACCACTTCACGATCGGAAAAGGACGTGTAGTTATAGGGAATTTCGCGAATGCGTGCTTCGCCGGGCTTTGCGTCATCCGCAAAAACGTTCAATTCTTGAAGGGTAGTAGGGGCGTTCATCGTGAAAATCAGCGGCTTCGGACCCACGTCCAGCGCTGTTGCCCTATGTTACCGCAGCACAGCATTTGGCCGGGGGCCCAGCCCAATGGCCTCATGGAAACCCCGCTTGTTAAGAAGGCACCAAATCGCTTAAATCGGCCTGTCACAAACAGGTCCCAGACTGCCCAACTTGAATAAGCGACCCAAAAATGGGCCTTCACCTCAGGAGTTTTCATGAAATCCCGTCTATCTGCGTTGACTTTCGCCGCCTGCGCCCTGCTTGCTCCCCTGGCGAGCCAGGCGCAAACAGAGATCCAGTGGTGGCACTCCATGGTTGCCGTCAACAACGAATGGGTCAACGACCTGGCCAGGGATTTCAACGCGAGCCAGAAGGAATACCGCATAGTGCCCACTTACAAGGGCAGCTACGACGAGTCGATGACTGCCGCCATCGCCGCCTTCCGCGCCGGTAACGCGCCGCACATCCTGCAGGTGTTCGAGGTAGGTACCGCCACCATGATGGCCAGCAAGGGCGCGATCGTGCCCGTAGCCAAGGTCATGAAGGACGCCGGACAGAAATTCGACCCGGCTGCCTACATATCGGCAGTGGCCGGCTACTACACGGCACCGAACGGCCAGATGCTGAGCTTCCCGTTCAACAGCTCCACCACCATTTTTTACTACAACAAGGACGCCTTCAAGGCGGCGGGCCTGGACCCGGACAAGGCGCCCTCCACCTGGCCCGAAGTCGCGCTGGCCGCGGCCAAGCTCAAGGCCTCCGGCCACAAGTGCCCCTTCACAACGGCCTGGCAGGGCTGGACCCAGCTGGAAAGCTTTTCCGCCTGGCACAACGTCGAGTTCGCCAGCAAGTCCAATGGCCTGGCCGGCATGGACGCGCGGATGAAGATCAACTCGCCACTGCACCAGCGGCATATCGAGAACCTGGCCAGCATGTCCAAGCAGGGCCTGTTCGTCTACAAGGGCCGTGGCAATGTGCCCGAAGCGAGTTTCATCTCGGGCGAGTGCGCAATGATCAACACCTCATCGGGCTTCTATGGCAATGTGGCCAAAAACACCAAATTCGGCTATGGCTTGGCCCCGCTGCCCTACTACCCTGACGTGCCCGGTGCGCCGCAAAACACGGTGATCGGGGGTGCCAGCCTGTGGGTCATGTCAGGCAAGAAACCCGCTGAATACAAAGGGGTAGCAGCCTTCTTCGGTTACATCTCCAGCCCTGAAGTGCAGTCCGCCAGCCACAAGCGTACCGGCTATCTGCCGGTCACCACGGCGGCCTACCAGCTCACAGAAAAATCCGGCTTCTACAAGGAAAAACCGGGCACCGATGTCGCCGTGACACAGATGATTCGCAAGGTCACCGACAAGAGCCGCGGTATCCGCCTGGGCAACTACGTACAGGTTCGCGCGATCGAGGATGAAGAGCTCGAGCAGGTCTGGAGCGGCAAGAAATCAGCCAAGGAAGCGCTGGATGCCATTGTGAAACGCGGCAACGAGCAGCTCGAACGCTTCGAGAAAGCCAACAAGCCCTGAAATCTCCGGCGCCGGCCGCGGGGCCACGCCACGGCTAAACCCGCAATCCCCCGCATGCCCGGTTGCTGGCGGGCGGATTGTTTACCTTGAATGGGCCCATGGAAAAACGCGTCTTGTTCCGCTCAAGCTGGCTGCCGTGGCTGCTGCTGGCTCCCCAGGTCATCGTGATCAGCGTGTTTTTCTTCTGGCCCGCAGCGCAGGCGCTGCTGCAATCGTTCCAGGTACAGGATGCCTTTGGGAGCTCCACCGAATGGGTCGGCCTGGCCAACTTTGAAAACCTGTTCAACGATCCGGGTTACCTGGCCTCCTTCAAAACCACCGCGGTATTTTCCGTGCTGGTGGCCGTGCTTGGTATCTCCTTGTCGCTGACGCTGGCGATCTTTGCAGACCGCATCATCAAGGGCGCGCTGTTTTACAAAACCTTGCTGGTCGTCCCCTATGCAGTGGCCCCTGCCGTGGCCGGTGTGCTGTGGGTGTTCATGTTTTCTCCGGCGCTGGGCGTGGTCGCCTATGCACTGGACCGGGTGGGCATCAACTGGAACCACCTGCTCGATTCCGGCCACGCGATGACGCTGATCGTGATGGCCGCGGTGTGGAAGCAGATTTCCTACAACTTCCTGTTCTTCCTGGCCGGTCTGCAGTCGATTCCCAAGTCACTGATCGAGGCCGCAGCGATTGACGGTGCCCGCCCCTGGCGGCGCTTCTGGACGATCCAGTTCCCCCTGCTGTCACCCACCACCTTCTTCCTGCTGGTGATCAACATGGTGTATGCCTTCTTCGACACGTTTGCCATCGTCGACGCCACCACCCATGGCGGCCCCGGCCAGGACACGTCCATCCTGGTTTACAAGGTCTATTACGATGGCTTCAAGGCCATGGACCTCGGCGGCTCAGCGGCGCAGTCGGTGGTCTTGATGTTCATCGTGATTGCGCTGACGGTGGTGCAGTTCCGGTATGTCGAAAAGAAAGTGCAATATTGATGGTGCCCCCACGTTCGCGCACTGCGTGTCGCTCTCTGCCCCCCAAGGGAGTGCTCTTTTCCTTGGGGCGGCCCGGCGGAAAAGCCTTGCCCCCACGTTCGCGCACTGCGTGTCGCTCTCTGCCCCTTCGCTTACACGGGTTTCAAGGCAACGACCATGGTTGAACGCAATCCCTGGCTGAATTTTCTGGCCCATGCGGTGGTCATTGTGGGCGTCTTGATTGTCGCTTTTCCGCTCTACCTGGCTTTTGTGGCGTCCACCCATACCGCGCAGGAAATCGTGCAGGCCCCGATGCCCTTGCTGCCGGGCAGCCATTTCTGGGACACCTATCGCGCCGCGCTTTTCGGCCGTAATACCGGAACGGGTTCCACCGCGCCTGTTGCCCGCATGATGTGGGTCAGCCTGGTGACGGCGCTGGTCATCACCTTCGGCAAGATCGCGATCTCGCTGCTGTCGGCCTTTGCCATCGTCTACTTCCGCTTTCCCTTCAAGAATTTCTTTTTCTGGGCGATTTTTGTGACCCTGATGCTGCCTGTGGAAGTGAGAATAGGCCCCACCTACAAGGTAGTGTCCGATCTGGGCATGCTCAACACCTATGCGGGCCTCACCATTCCGCTGATTGCGTCCGCCACGGCGACTTTCCTGTTCCGCCAGTTTTTCCTGACGGTGCCCGATGAATTGGTGGAGGCCGCGCGCATGGACGGCGCGGGCCCGATGCGCTTTTTCAAGGACATCCTGCTGCCGCTGTCCAAGACATCGATGGCCGCGCTGTTCGTGATCCAGTTCATCTACGGCTGGAACCAGTACCTCTGGCCTCTGTTGGCCACCACCAGTGAAGAGATGTACCCCGTCGTGATCGGCATCAAGCGCATGATCGCCGGCGGTGACGCCGCCAATGAATGGAACGTGGTCATGGCCACAGCCATTCTGGCCATGCTGCCGCCCGCCTTCGTGGTGGTGCTGATGCAGAAGTGGTTCGTCAAGGGGCTGGTGGATACCGAGAAATAAGCGGAAGTAACAAAAAATGACAAGAACAGACAACGAGCAGGCACAACACCCATGGCATCCATCTCACTGAACAACGTCATCAAGCGCTACGGCGCCGGCAAAAGCAGCGTGCAGATCCTGCACGGCGTGAATGCCGAAATCGCAGACCGAGAATTCATCGTCATCGTCGGCCCGTCCGGCTGCGGCAAATCGACGCTGCTGCGCATGGTTGCCGGCCTGGAGGAAATCAGTGAGGGGCAAATTGCCATTGGGGGCAAGGTGGTCAACGACCTGGAGCCCGCCGAGCGCGACATCGCCATGGTGTTTCAGAACTACGCGCTGTACCCGCACATGAGCGTGTTCGACAACATGGCGTACGGCCTGAAGATTGCGAAAGTTCCGAAAAATGACATCAAGACCCGCGTCGACAAGGCCGCAGACATCCTGGAACTGGGCCACCTGCTGGATCGCAAGCCCAGGCAGCTGTCCGGCGGCCAGCGCCAGCGGGTGGCCATGGGCCGAGCCATCGTGCGCCAGCCCCAGGTGTTTCTGTTCGACGAGCCGCTCTCCAACCTGGACGCGAAGCTGCGCGTGCAGACCCGGCTGGAGATCCAGAAGCTGCACCGCGAACTGGGCATCACGTCCCTTTTTGTCACGCACGACCAGGTCGAGGCGATGACCCTGGCGCAGCGCATGATCGTGATGAACGCGGGCCGCATGGAGCAGTTCGGCACTCCCGAAGAGGTCTATAACCGCCCCGCCACCACCTTTGTGGCGAGCTTCATGGGCTCACCGCCGATGAACCTGCTCAGGCACGCCCCCAACACCGACTTCGGCGGCAAGCCGGGCGCGCTTCTGGGCATACGCCCCGAGCACCTGCAAATCGGCACCACCGGCTGGGCGGTGCAGGTCGACACGCTGGAGATGCTGGGCGCCGAGCGTCTGGTGTACTGCCGCATGGGCGACGAGTTCCTGATCGTGCGCACCGATGAAAGCCTGTCATCCGCCCCCGACATCGGCGCCACCATCCACGTCGCCCCCCGCCGTGACCGCCTCCACTGGTTTGACGCCGAGACCGGGAAACGTTTGCCATGAGCAACCGGCCGGATGATCCGGCACGCGTCGAAGCGGCCGGCCGCAGCGCCGGCCCACCCCGGCAAAGGGGCAGCGCAGCACACGACGTGGCCAGTGTGGGAGCTTCAACCTTTTGGCCCTACCCGCGCTGGATCGCCCACCGCGGCGCCGGCAAGCTGGCGCCCGAGAACACGCTGGCGGCCTTCAAGGCGGGCGCCGCCCACGGCTACCGCATGTTCGAGTGCGATGTGAAACTCAGCGCCGACGGTGTGCCATTTTTGCTGCACGACGCCACGCTGGAGCGCACCAGTACGGGAAAAGGGGTGGCCGGCGAGCAGCCCTGGGACGTGCTGGCAACACTCGACGCGGGACGCTGGCATTCGCCGCAGTTCACGGGCGAGCCCTTGCCGATGCTGGAAAGCATCGCGCGCTATTGCCTGGACAAGGGCTACTTCCTGAACATCGAGATCAAGCCCACTCCGGGGCTGGACAGCCCTACCGGCACCGAGGTGGCCAATCAAGCGGCCAGGCTGTGGCAAGGCGAGACCGTCCCGCCCCTGCTCACGTCGTTCCAGCCCGCTGCGCTGGAAGCGGCCCGGGCTGCGCAGCCCCAGTTGCCGCGCGGCCTGCTGCTCGACACACTGACTGAAAACTGGCTGGAAACGGCGGCAAAGCTGCAATGCGTGGCCATTGTCTGCAATCACAGGCTCTGGAATGCAAGTACGGTGGCACAGGCCAAAAAAGCCGGCTTCAGGACGCTCAGCTACACCGTCAATGACGAACGCAGCGCCAGGCGGCTGATCGGCCTGGGCATCGACGGCATCATCACTGACCGGGTGGATGCCTTCCGGCCGGTTTGATCAACGACGTTCAAGCCGCCTCGTCCGGCCCCAAGCACTCAACGGGATGCAGACGGGGCACCAGGCCCCTCACGCCTTCCACCCCCGCAACAACACCCACTGGCACAGCGCCGCGACCACCACGAGCCCGGCATAGGTCAGCATCTTTCCGTCATGGCCGAAAACCAGCAGCCCGGCCGTCAAAACGGCCGTATTTGCTATGAAAACAATAGCTACCTGCCGCCAGAATGTGGGGACCAGCGGCTTTTTTGAGGTGAAGAATCGGGACAAGAGGCGGGACAACAGCACCAGCAGCATGGCAACAAGCGCAGCAGGCGCCATGAAATTGAGCAGGTGGTTGGTCAGCAGGTAAGCGGTCATGGCAGCGGTTGTGGGGTCACGGGGCACACCCTGCAAGCGGCCCGAGAAAGACGGTTGAGGGTGTTTGATCCAGGCCAAATGCCTGTCCCGCACTTCAATTTTATAATCGGGGAATGTCAGTCTGGGCCCTGGGGCTAAACCATACCACCGCACCGCTCGATTTGCGCGGGCGATTCGCCTATGCCCTGGACCAAATCGAGCCCACGCTGCGCGGCTTGCGCGAGTCGCTGGCCCGCCAGCCCGAGGCCACCCTGCTCTCGACCTGCAACCGGACCGAGATTTATTGCGCAGGCGACCACAACGATCTGGAACACACGCTGGAGTGGCTGGCGCACAACGGTGGCGTCTCGCCTGCCCTGCTGCGTTCGCACGCCTACACACTGCAGGACGACCAGGCAGCCCGCCACGCTTTCCGCGTCGCCAGTGGGCTCGACTCCATGGTGCTCGGCGAGCCGCAGATTCTGGGCCAGCTGAAAGACGCGGTGCGTGCCGCGGAGGACGCGGGCGCCATGGGCAGCACACTGCACCAGCTGTTCCAGCGCTCCTTCGCCGTCGCCAAGGAAGTACGCACCAGCACGGAGATTGGCGCGCACAGCATCAGCATGGCGGCCGCCAGCGTGCGGCTGGCCGGGCAGCTGTTTGAAAACCTGGGCGACATCAGGGTGTTGTTTGTCGGCGCCGGTGAAATGATTGACCTGGCGGCCACCCACTTTGCCGCAAAAACCCCCAAGTCCATGGCAATTGCCAACCGCACGCTGGAGCGTGGCGAAAAGCTCGCCAGCCGCTTCGGCGCCGAAGTCATGCGCCTGGCCGATCTGCCCAGCCGCCTGCATGAGTTTGACGCGGTGATCAGCTGCACGGCCAGCACCCTGCCCATCATTGGCCTGGGTGCGGTGGAACGTGCGGTCAAGCTACGCAAACACCGCCCCATGTTCATGGTTGACCTGGCCGTGCCGCGCGACATCGAGCCCGAGGTCAAGGACCTGCCTGACATCTACCTGTACACCGTGGACGACCTGGCGCACGTCGTCCAGACCGGCAAGGACAACCGCCAGGCCGCAGTGGCGCAGGCCGAGGTGATCATCGATGCCGGCGTGCAGAACTTCATGCACTGGCTGGGCCAGCGCCGCACGGTGCCCCTGATCCAGCAGCTCAATGCGCAAACCGACGAGTGGCGCGCCGCGGAAATTGCGCGGGCCAAAAAACTGATCGCCAAAGGCGAGCCGATGGATGCCGTGCTGGATGCGCTGACGCGCGGCCTCACGCAGAAAATGCTGCATGGCGCGCTGGCGGAACTGCACGCGGGAGACGCCGCCAGCCGCGAGGCCACGGCGCACACGGTGTCCCGGCTGTTTTTGCGCGGCCAACCGCCCAAAGAACACAAAGAGCGTTAGCGCCGGCCTTGCGCGCTGCCGCAGCCGCCAGAACGGTTGCCATCCTGCCGGCGGCTTCGCCGGTGTGCCCCCCCCATTTATCGCCGCCCCGGCCCCCTCGATTCGATGAAACCATTTCTTCGCCAAACCCTGGACCGCCAGCTTCTGCGGCTGCATGAACTGGATTCGCTGCTGTCAGCCACCGACGTCGTGAGTGACCTGGACCGCTTTCGGGCGCTGACCCGCGAGCATGCCGAAGCCAGCGTGGTGGCCGAGCAATACACCCGGCTCACCAGCCGCGAGGCCGACCTGGCCAGCGCCGAGGGCATGCTGGCCGAAGCCAAAGACGACCCCGAGATGGCAGCCATGGCCGAAGAGGAAATCGCCGCCGCCAAGCTGGATATTGCCCAACTCGATGAGGCCCTGCAGCTGATGCTGATTCCCAAGGACCCGGACGACGCGCGGGCGGCCTTTATCGAAATCCGCGCCGGCACGGGCGGCGACGAGTCGGCACTGTTTGCCGGCGATCTCTTTCGCATGTACACGCGCTTTGCCGAGCGCAACCGCTGGCAGGTCGAGATCATCAGCGAATCGCCCAGCGAGCTCGGTGGCTACAAGGAAGTGGTGTTGCGCATGGACGGTCCGACCGATGCCACGGGTGTGGGCGTGTACGGCAAGCTGCGGTTTGAATCGGGCGGCCACCGCGTGCAACGCGTGCCCGCCACCGAAACCCAGGGCCGCATCCACACCAGTGCCTGCACCGTGGCCGTGCTGCCCGAGCCCGATGAGGCGGTGGCCATCCAGATCAACCCGGCCGACCTGCGCATAGACACCTACCGCGCCAGCGGCGCCGGCGGCCAGCACATCAACAAGACCGACTCGGCCGTGCGCATCACGCACATCCCGACCGGCATCGTGGCCGAATGCCAGGATGACCGCAGCCAGCACCGCAACAAGGCCAAGGCGCTGCAGGTGCTGTCAGCCCGCATCGTGGAAAAAGACCGCTCGGAGCGCGCGGCGAAGGATGCGGCCATGCGCAAGGGCCTGGTCGGCAGCGGCGACCGCAGCGACCGCATACGCACCTACAACTTCCCGCAGGGGCGCCTGACCGACCACCGCATCAACCTGACGCTGTACAAGCTGCTGGCCATCATGGAAGGCGATTTGGGCGATGTGATCACCGCGCTGCAGGTGGCGCGCGGCGCCGAACAGCTGGCAGAGCTGGAAACCGCCAGCAACGGTTTCTAGATGGCCGGCTTCCGCTTCTCACATGCCAAATCGGCCTCGGGCCCAATTTTTACCCGCGCAAGTAGCTATTGTTTTTATAGCAAATGCAGGACACCCCAATGAGCCAACCGATAAACCAGCCCACCTGCGCCCAAGCCCTGAGTGCCGCCCAGGCATTGGGGCTGGATCGGCTGGACGCCCAGTTGCTGCTGCTGCATGCGCTGGGCAAGCCCGCCATCGACCGGGCCTGGCTGCTGGCGCACGACACCGATCAGCTGACGGATGAAGTCGCCCAGCGTATGCGGGCATTCAGCCTGCGCCGGGCAAGGGGTGAACCCCTGGCCTATATCGTCGGCAGCAAGGAGTTCTTTGGGCTGGAACTGCAGGTGGATGCCCGGGTGCTGGTGCCCCGCCCCGACACCGAAACGCTGGTGCATTGGTCACTGGAAGTACTGCAGGCGCCCGCGATGACGGAACGGCCGCAGATTCTGGACCTGGGCACCGGCAGCGGCGCCATTGCACTGGCCATCGCGCACAGTCTGCAGGCGGCCGGCCGACCAGCCCGGGTTGTTGCGGTGGACGCGAGTGCCGGCGCACTGGCCGTGGCCCGTGAAAATGCCCGGCGCCTCCAGCTGGAACTCGAATTCAGCCAGAGCAACTGGCTGGATGAAGTTGGTGGACACTTTCACCTGATCGCCAGCAATCCGCCCTACATCGCCAGCGCTGACCCTCACCTGGTGGCGCTGGCGCATGAGCCTTTGGGGTCGCTGGCCGCGGGACCAGACGGGCTGGGGGACATCCGGCAGATTGTGGCGAAGGCGCCCGAACACCTGGCGCCCGGCGGCTGGCTGCTGCTGGAGCACGGCTATGACCAGGCGGCTGCGGTACGCGGTCTCCTGCGCGAGCGGGGCTTCGCACAGGTCCAGAGCCGGCTGGACCTGGCCGGCATCGCACGCTGCTCGGGCGGTCAATGGCCGGGTTAAGTATCCCGCGTGGAGTTCGGCAGGTCCGGACGGACCAGTAGCACCCGAGCACCGGGCCTCAAACAGCGGGATAATCAAATAGTTGAATTCTGATTGCCAGATTCCATCTATTGAAGAACGACCCGGCCGAAAACCTCTGTTTTTCGACCCCGCACGGGCTCTGAGCGCCCATTCCAAAAGGATTTCACCATGAGCACTACCGACACCACCCAGCAACGCATTGACCAGATCGTCAAATCCAGCGACGTCGTCCTGTTTATGAAAGGCACGGCCCAGTTCCCGATGTGCGGCTTTTCAGGCCGCGCCATCCAGGTGCTGAAAGCCTGCGGGGTGAACAAGCCTGTGACGGTGAACGTGCTGGAAGACGAGGAAATCCGCCACGGCATCAAGGAATACAGCAATTGGCCCACCATTCCCCAGCTGTATGTGAAGGGCGAGTTCATTGGCGGTTCGGACATCATGATGGAGATGTACCAGAACGGCGAACTCCAGCAGGTGCTGGGAACGCCCACCGCCTGAGAGCTGATTCGTTATTGCCCCCTGGCCCGACCGCAGCGAGCCAGGCACGCGGTTAACGCGTATAGCCTTCGCAGGCACCCGCGTTCACCGCCCCTTTGCATTCGCGCTTCAGGCGAGCCACGCGCTGGCTGACCGTCTCTTCGGATCCGGGCATGAACTTGACCTTGCTGGCGCGGGCTTGAGGTTTGGCCGGCTTTTTGCCGGGCTTGGCCTTTTCAGACTGCGTCGCGGTTTGTGCGGCCTCGGTAGCCTGCACATGAGCGGTGCCCTGCACCAGCGCGGCAACCACCAGCAGGGCATGTACAGCCCCGAAAACGGACTTCTTCATTTCCTCTCCCCTTTTCCTGCTTGTTGATCTTTTGATCTTTTGATTTTCCGGATGCGGCTGAACTCCGGCTGAACTCTGTCAGCTGCTTAAACACTCATTGCAGCTTGGGGTCGCCGTAGTTTTCATCATCGGGCGGGGTGTCAGCCGGCATGCGGAACTCCTCGCTGGCCCAGGCGCCCAAATCGAGGTTTTTGCAGCGCTCGCTGCAAAAGGGCCGGAAAGGATTGCTCGGCGCATAGATGCTTTCGCCGCCGCAACCGGGGCATGCCACCCGCTTGACGGGCCTTGAGTCTTCATTCATGGCTGACATGGCCTCAAACGGTTCTGCTGGAAATCAGGCGCTCAGGAGCAAAGGGTCAATTCAAACGTCGAATCGTCGGTGCTCGCATGCAGCCTGTCATCGCTCTCGTGGCGCATCAGTCGAACCGAAACGATCAGGCGGTTGCCACTGATTTCGGGAATCAGCCCCTTGGCGGGGTCGATGCGCAGACGCAGCAACTGGAAGGTGCGCCCTTGCGGCAGGGTCTGCTGGTACTGCCCACCCGGTGCCACCACCTTCTGCGGCGCGCCGGAGTCACGCAATAGCGTCAGCAGCACGCGTATGGATTCAGCCAGCGGCACGAGCGGTGCCACCCAGCGCTGCAAGTCGTGCTGGCGTGTGGCGGAGCCCAGATGCTGCCATGCATAGTAGGCCGGAAGGTCAAACTCGCAGGTTCCGCCCGGAATACCGACACGGCTGCGTATGCTCATGAGCCAGTCGTTCTCGGTCAACGAATGCCCTGCCTTGCCCGGGAGATTGTTCAGGGCTGCAAAGCAGCCCTCAAGCTGCCCCGTGACTTCATCAAGCACCGCTTCAGAAATGGCCGGGTTGCCGCGGTAACCGTTGAGAACATGCTTCTGCTTCTCGAGATCCTTGAGCACGTCGGTTTTCAGATCCGCCCGGGCACCCACATCCATGATTTCGAATATGGTCGTGATGGCATAGTGATGATCCGTCGGACTTTCCCGTTCCACCAGTTCACCCAGGCGGCGGAACAGATGCTCCAGGCGCAAATAGGTGCGTATGCGTTCGTTAAAAGGATACTCGTAAAGAATCACAGCGCTATTTTCGTCAACTTCATGGGGAATGCTTGTCTGCGCATCATAGCCCGAAGCGGCTTGCAAGCTGTGCCACCTGCAAGCCAAGGGCTTCAAGAGACAGGCCATCGTTATAGATGCAGATATCGGCTGCCCCCAGCCGCTGCGCGCGGCTGGCCTGCCCATCGATTATTTTTTCAACAACTTCACGCGTCCAGCCGCTGCGCCCGAGTTCGCGGGCCATGACCCGGGCGATCTGGGTGGCTTCGCTGCAGTCCACCACCAGAACCCGGTCCAGCTGCTGCCGCCAGCGCCCCGACTCGACCAGCAAGGGAATATCAAAAACGATGCATGAACTGCCCGCCTGCGCGGCTTGGCTGTACTGCCGCGAGCTTTCCTGGCTCACCAAGGGGTGGATGATGGCCTCCAGCTGCCGCCTGACTGCCGGGTCGTTGAAGGCAAGCAGACGCATCCGGTCACGGTCCATGGCCCCGCTGGCCGTGAGGGCGGCGCTTCCAAACTGGCGGGCGATTTCGTTGATGGCAGCGCCTCCAGGCGCCGTCACCTGACGGGCGATGGCGTCTGCATCGACCAGCGTTGCGCCCCGTCCCACCAGCAGGCGGGCCACCGTACTCTTGCCGCTGCCTATGCCGCCAGTCAGTCCGATACGCTGGGCTGCGAAGGGCATGGCATCACAAACCCACAAACTGCAGAATCGATTGAGGCCCGAACACCATGGCGGTAAATCCCGCACCCGCCAGGAAAGGGCCAAACGGCACGTAACCGCCCTCGCGCAGTCCGCTGGAAAACTTCAGCGCAATGCCAATGATGGCGCCAATGATGGATGCCATCAGGATCATCGGAATCAGCGCCTGCCAGCCAAACCAGGCACCCAGTGCGGCAAACAGTTTGAAGTCGCCGTAACCCATGCCTTCTTTTCCGGTCACCAGTTTGAAGGCCCAGTACACCAGCCAGAGCGAGAGATAACCGGCAATCGCACCCCACAGGGCACTGTACAGATTCACGGCCGGATTCCACTGCAGCGCCGCCACGATCAATCCAGCCCACAGCAAGGGCAAGGTGATGTCGTCCGGCAGCAAGGTCGTGTCCCAATCAATCAGTGCCAGCACCAGCAGCGCTGCCGAAAATCCGCACCAGACCAGCGCAGCGAGCGACCAGCCCCAACGCCATGCGCAAAAGAAAAATAGGGCGCCGGTGATCGCCTCCACGATGGGATAGCGCACGCCGTAGGGGGCGCTGCACATGGAGCATTTCCCGCGGAGGAACAGGTAGCTCGCCACCGGGATGTTCTCGTACCAGCGAATGACATGGCCGCAATTGGAGCAGCGCGACCGCGGTGCCACCAAATTGAATTTTTCTCCGGGCTCCACGGATTTTCCGGCCAGGTCGGCGCACTCCTGCGCCCACTGCCGCTCCATCATTTTGGGCAGGCGGTAGATGACGACGTTCAGGAAGCTGCCGATCAGCAGGCCAAAAAATCCGGCCAGCAGCGCCTCAAACTCCGGCCCCAAACCCAATCCCGTCGGCATTAAACGACTTGACCCAGCTTGAAAATGGGCAGGTACATGGAAACCACGATACCGCCAATCAACGTGCCCAGAAACACGATGATGATAGGCTCCATCAGGCTGGACAGGCCGGCCACCATTTCATCGACTTCCGCCTCATAGAAATCGGCGGCCTTGCCCAGCATGTGGTCGACCGAGCCGGACTCCTCACCGATGGCGCACATCTGCAGCACCATGGTGGGAAACAGGTTGGCATTGCCCATCGCCGCCGTCAGGCTGGTGCCGGTGGAAACTTCCTGCTGGATTTTTTCCGTGGCATCAGCATAGAGCGAATTGCCGGATGCGCCTCCCACGGAATCCAGCGCCTCCACGAGCGGCACGCCGGCCGCAAACATGGTGGAGAGCGTACGGGTCCAGCGGGCAATACATGACTTTTCAATGAGGGGCCCAAACACGGGCACCTTGAGCAGGAGCCGGTCCATGAACTTCTGCATCTTTTCGTTGCGCTTCCACGCCTGCATGAAAAAATACAGGGAGCCACCAATGCCTCCAAAAATCAGCCACCAGTAAGCCACGAAGAACTCGCTGACGGCTATCACAAACAGCGTGGGTGCCGGCAAATCGGCACCAAACGAGGTAAACACCTCCTTGAAGGCCGGGATCACAAAAATCATGATCACCGCCACCACCACAAAGGCCACCACAACCACCGAGATCGGGTACATCAGGGCGGACTTGATTTTTGACTTGATGGCCTCGGTCTTTTCCATGTAGACCGCCAGGCGATCCAGCAGGGACTCAAGAATACCGGCGGCTTCACCGGCCTCGACAAGGTTGCAATACAGCGCATTGAAATACAGCGGATATTTGCGAAACGCAGCGCTCAGCGAAGTCCCGGTTTCCACATCGGTGCGTACATCATTGAGCAGTTTGGTCACGCTGCCGTTGGGGTTGCCGCGACCGACGATGTCAAATGACTGCAACAGGGGCACACCCGCCTTCATCATCGTGGCGAGCTGGCGGGTGAAAATGGCAATATCCTTGGGCTTGATGGCCTTGCCCGAGCGCATGCTGCGCTTCTTGATTTTGGTGGGCAACACACCCTGCCGGCGCAAGGAAGACTTGACCTGGTTCTCGCCAGAGGCACGGATCTCGCCACGGACCGGTTTACCCCCCCGGTCCTTGCCCTCCCACTCGAAAACAAATTCCTTGACGCCTTTGGATACTGCAGTTGCCATGATGTTTTCTCGTTGTATGGATGGCCTCAGGCCACCCCGTCGCCACAGTCACTCACCAGTGTGTTCAACTTTGCACGCCCATTAGACATTGGTGCAACCCAAAACCTCTTCCAGGGAGGTCGTGCCGAGTTTAACTTTAGACAGGCCGGACTGGCGCAAACTCCTGACACCCTCAGCTTCTGCCTGCGCCGCAATCTCAAGGGCGCTGCCGTCGCGCAACACTATCCGCTGGATCTCTTCGGAAATAGGCATGACCTGGTAGATGCCAACGCGACCCTTGTAACCATTTGTACACATGGAACAGCCCACCGGGCGATATGGCGTCCAGGAACCATCGACTTCTTCTTCCTTGAATCCTGCCTCCAGCAAGGTTTCGCGCGGAATATCTGCGGGCGCCTTGCAGTTAACACACAGGCGCCGCGCCAGCCGCTGCGCCGTGATCAGGATCACGCTCGATGCAATATTGAAGGGCGCAATGCCCATATTGCGCATGCGGGTCAAGGTGGTTGGCGCGTCGTTGGTATGCAGCGTTGACATGACCATGTGGCCGGTCTGGGCCGCCTTGATCGCGATGTCGGCGGTTTCGATGTCGCGGATCTCACCCACCATGATGATGTCCGGATCCTGACGCAAAAAGGCCTTGAGCGCGACAGAGAAAGTCATGCCCGCCTTGTCGTTCATGCTGACCTGGTTGACGCCTGGCAAGGTGATCTCGGCAGGGTCTTCAGCCGTGGCAATGTTGACGCCCGGCTTGTTCAGGATATTCAGGCAGGTGTACAGCGACACTGTCTTGCCGGAGCCGGTCGGGCCGGTCACCAGCACCATGCCATAGGGCCGCTGGATGGCCGCCAGCAAGCGCTCCTTCTCAACCGGCTCGTAACCCAGCGCGTCAATACCCAGTTTGGCACTGCTCGGGTCCAGAATACGGATCACGACCTTTTCACCGTACATGGTGGGCAAGGTGCTGACCCGAAAATCGATCACGCGGTCAGGGCCGATCTTGAGCTTCATCTTGCCATCCTGCGGCACCCGCTTTTCCGAGATATCCAGCTTGGAGATCACCTTGATACGTGCCGCGAGTTTTTCCTTGATGGCCACGGGCGGCGAAGCAATTTCGCGCAATTCGCCGTCGATCCGGAAACGGACACGGTAGGTGTGCTCGAACGGCTCAAAGTGCAAATCAGAGGCCCGCATGCTGAAGGCATCGAGCAGCATCTTCTGGAGAAATTTGACGACCGGTGCATCTTCGACTTCAGAGACGCTGGCATCGCTGTCTTCAGCAGCGCCTGAATCCACCGAAGATTCATCGAACTCGAAATCATCGCCGATGATGCTCTCCATGGCCTCGGCAGCCGTGGTACTCGACGCCTCCACCAGTTTGGACAGCTTGTCATACTCGGCAATCACCCAGTCCACACCCATCTGGGTGGAAAACTTGATCTTTTCCGCCGCTTCCTGGTCAGAGGGATCTGCCGTTGCGACGATCAGGCGGTTATTGCGCTTGCTCAGCACGACAATGCGGTAAGTCGTGCAAATCTTGGTGTCGAGCAGGCCTTTGGGCAAACGCTGGACGTCGATGGCCTCCAGATCGAGCAAAGGCGCGGCGAACGCGATGGACATCGTGTGCGCCAGGTCAAACGCAGACACGGCGCCTGAACCGGTCAGCTCGGCAATGAAGCTGGTGCGCCCGCTTTGGGCCTTGCGAAAAATGTCTTCAGCGGCCTTCTGGCCCAGCTTGCCTGCCACCACCAATGCCCGGCCCAATCCGGGCAATGCCAAGGCGGGCGGTTCGTTGATAGCAGTATCGACAGCGGCCATGAATCTTTGAAATTAGCCCAAATGGGTATCATCGTCGATAGATAACAAGGTGTAAATCGAAAACACCCCCGCCCCACCCCAAAGCGTTGCAACTGTGCGGAGAAACGCACACTCGGTAAAAACCGAAAAAAGAATCTGGTCGGGGTGAGAGGATTCGAACCTCCGGCCTCTACGTCCCGAACGTAGCGCTCTACCAGGCTAAGCTACACCCCGCCTTCACAAACCGTCAGGAGCGTCTCTGCAGCAGTTGAGATGCCAGATGCCCCAAGGCATTACTGTAAGGGTTTTGGGGCAATACTTGCAAGGCATCCAGCGCGCGCTGGGCCTCCGCGGCGGCCGCGTCCCGTGTTGCCTGCAGGGCTCCCGTTTGTTGCACGATGGCAATGATCTGCGGCATCTGGTCCGTTCCGCCTGTTTCAATGGCCCGCCGGATCACGGCACGCTCAAGTTCGGTGCATCGCTGCATCGCAATGATGAGCGGCAGCGTCGTCTTGCCTTCGCGCAGGTCGTCCCCCAGGTTTTTCCCCATTTCCGATACATCGCCGTCATAGTCCAGCACATCGTCAATCACCTGGAAAGCGGTGCCCAGCGCCTGTCCATAATCGGCGCAGCTTTGCTCCACGGGCGGGGGGGACTGCGCCAGCAATGCCGCCAGACGGGCGCTGGCCTCGAACAGCTTGGCCGTCTTGGAACGGATCACCCGCAGGTAACCGTCCTCTGACAGCGTGGCGTCATGCATGTTCATCAGCTGCAGCACTTCGCCCTCGGCAATCACATTGGTGGCCTCCGCGAGTGTCTGCATGACGCGCATGTCCCCGGCCTCCACCATCATCTGGAAGGCGCGGGAATATAGAAAATCCCCGACCAGCACGCTCGCAGGGTTGCCGAAGGCCTCGTTGGCCGTGGCTCGGCCGCGGCGCAGCGTGGACTCATCCACCACGTCATCATGCAGCAAGGTGGCGGTGTGGATGAACTCCACCACCGCCGCCAGGTTGTAGCGCTGATCGCCGCGATAACCCAGAGCACCACACATCAGAAGCAGCAGGGCGGGCCGCAGGCGCTTGCCGCCGGCCGCCACGATATATTGCGACACTTGGCTGACCAGTGGCACGTCCGATTTCAGCCGGCGCTCGATCACCGCGTCCATTCCACGCATGTCGTCGGCAATCAGGGCAAGGGCGGCGGCGGTGCTTGAGGAATTGGCAGACAAAAGGCGGTCCAGACGTAAAGTTTGGGCAGATTATAGAAAGCACCCCATCCCCGGCGGCCGGTTGCCCCCCCGGCGAAATAGCCGCAAAACCGCCGGCCTGGCCATTTTTGGCAGGCCGTGCTAGAATCTCGGGCTCTGTGGAAATCCGTCCGCAGAACTCAATTTACGAGGTCTCACATGTACGCGGTCATAAAAACCGGTGGCAAACAATACAAAGTTGCTGCTGGAGAAAAAATTAAAGTAGAACAGATTGCTGCGGACGTAGGCCAAGAGATCGTTATTGACCAGGTATTGGCTGTCGGAGAAGGCAGCGCAATCAAGGTTGGTACGCCCTTGGTGTCCGGCGCGACTGTCACAGTCACGGTGCTGTCTCATGGCAGGCACGACAAAGTGCGCATTTTCAAAATGCGCCGTCGCAAGCACTACCAGAAACGCCAGGGTCACCGGCAAAACTTCACCGAACTGCAAATCGGCGCCATCGTCGGTTAAGCACAGAAGTACCAGGACTCACCAAGGAGTATTGAAAAATGGCACAGAAAAAAGGCGGCGGCTCTACGCGAAACGGGCGCGATTCGCAGCCCAAGATGCTGGGCGTCAAGAAATTTGGCGGTGAAGTGATCAACGCTGGCAGCATCATCGTGCGCCAGCGCGGCACCAAGTTCCACCCAGGCGTCAATGTCGGCATCGGCAAGGACCACACCCTGTTTGCGCTTGTTGACGGCGCGGTATCCTTCTCCGTCAAGGGTGCACTGAACAAGCACACCGTGAATGTGACCCCAGCCTGAGCTGATCACTTCGATAAGTCACTTCGACTGAAACGAAGCCCCGACTTGTCGGGGCTTTTTTGTTTGTAAACTTGATCTCCGGCCTCTAACGTACCTGTTTTAACCGCAGCATTCCATCATGAAATTTGTTGACGAAGCCTTTATTGACATTGCCGCCGGCGATGGCGGGAGTGGCTGCGTCTCGTTCAGCCACGAAAAGTACAAAGAGTTCGGCGGCCCGAACGGCGGCGACGGCGGGCGCGGCGGCCATGTGTACGCGGTGGCGGATGTCAACCTCAACACGCTGGTGGATTTCCGCTTTTCGCGGCGCCACGAGGCCCGCAACGGCCAGCACGGCATGGGCTCGGACATGTTCGGCGCCAAAGGCGATGACATCATCCTGAAGATGCCGGTGGGCACCATCCTGACCGACGCCGAGACCGGCGAGGTCCTTTTTGAGCTGCTGGTGCCGGGCGAGCAGGTCCTGATCGCCAAGGGCGGAGACGGCGGTTTCGGCAACCTGCGCTTCAAAAGCTCGACCAACCGCGCGCCCCGCAGCAAAACGCCTGGCTGGCCCGGCGAGCGAAAAAACCTCAAACTGGAGCTCAAGGTACTGGCCGACGTGGGCCTGCTCGGCATGCCCAATGCCGGAAAATCCACCTTTATTTCGGCAGTCTCCAACGCCCGCCCCCGCATCGCCGACTACCCTTTCACCACGCTTCACCCCAACCTGGGCGTGGTGCGGGTGGGACCCGAGCAAAGCTTTGTGGTGGCCGACCTGCCCGGCCTGATTGAAGGTGCCTCCGAAGGTGCTGGCCTGGGACATCTCTTCCTTCGGCACCTGCAGCGCACCCGGCTGCTGCTGCACATCGTGGACCTGGCGCCTTTTGACGAAGGCGTGGACCCGGTGGCGCAGGCCAAAGCCATCGTGCGCGAGCTCAAGAAATACGACGAAGCGCTCTACGAAAAGCCGCGCTGGCTGGTGCTGAACAAGCTCGACATGGTGGACGCAGACAAGCGCGCAGCCATCGTCAAGGATTTCGTCAAACGCTTCAAGTTCAAGGGCCCTGTGTTCGAGATTTCGGCACTCACGCGCGAAGGCTGCGAACACCTGATCAAGACGATCTACCAGCACGTCAAGCAGGTCCAGAAAAGCGAGCAACCCGTGGAAGAAGTCGACCCGCGCTTTGTCCCGCTGCCTCCGGAATCGCCTGAGACGCCCTGACCCTTCGTTTTTTTTTGCCAAATCCGCAGCAAGTGCGGAAGTGGCGATTGCTACATATATGATAGCTTCTTACCCTCGTATTCATTGGACTAGAGCCTGAAAAATATCTAAAATGCAAGAAAAGACAGGCTCTCCCGTCCTGCGCAACGCCAGACGCATTGTGGTCAAGGTGGGCTCCAGCCTGGTCACCAATGAAGGCCGCGGACTGGACGCGGACGCCATCGGCCTGTGGTGCGAACAGCTGGCCGCGCTGGTCAAGGATGGGCGTGAAGTCATCATGGTGAGCAGCGGCGCCATCGCCGAAGGCATGAAGCGCCTGGGCTGGACGGCCCGCCCCAAAGCCATCCACGAGTTGCAGGCCGCCGCCGCCGTCGGCCAGATGGGGCTGGCCCAGGTGTATGAGAGCAAGCTGCGGGAGAACGGCATCGGCAGCGCGCAGGTCCTGCTCACGCATGCCGACCTGGCCGACCGGGAGCGTTACCTCAACGCGCGCTCCACCCTGCTGGCCTTGCTGCAGTTGGGCGTGGTGCCGGTCATCAACGAGAACGACACCGTCGTCAACGACGAGATCAAGTTTGGCGACAACGACACCCTGGGCGCGCTGGTCGCCAACCTTGTCGAAGCTGACGCGCTGGTCATCCTGACCGACCAGAAGGGCCTTTACACCGCCGACCCGCGCAAGGACCCGGCCGCCCGCTTTGTGCACGAAGCGAAGGCCGGCGATGCCGCACTGGAAGCCATGGCCGGCGGCGCCGGCTCGAGCATTGGCAAGGGCGGCATGATCACGAAAATCCTGGCGGCCAAACGCGCGGCGGGCTCCGGCGCATCGACGGTCATTGCCTGGGGCCGCGAGCCGCAGGCACTGATCCGGCTGACGCAGGGCGAGGCCATCGGCACGCTGCTGGTCGCGCAAACCCAGAAGATACAGGCCCGCAAGCAATGGATGGCCGATCACCTGCAAATGCGCGGCTCGGTTGCCGTCGACGCGGGGGCCGTCAGCAAGGTGCGCGATGAAGGCAAGAGCCTGCTGCCCATCGGCATGACCAGGGTGGACGGCGACTTTTCACGGGGCGACGTGATTGCCATCCGGGACGCCGAAGGCGCCGAAATTGCGCGGGGCCTGGCCAACTATTCGAGTTCGGAGGCACGGCTGATTTGCCGCAAGGCGTCTTCGGAATTCGAAAGACTTCTGGGCTACACCGGCGAGCCTGAAATGGTCCACCGGACCAACCTCGTGCTCACGCGGTAGCTATCCGAAAGGCAGAGCACCGCCGGCATCGAAAGGTGCACCGGAGCAACCAGTCCTCCCGACCCCATACGACCGGGCGATGCCCCCGCACGACAGGGTACGGTGTGCTATTCCGAGATCCTGAAATTCGGACTTTTCAGCCGGCTTATCAGGACGGTGACTGAAGGCGCCGGTGCGGCGTTGTCGCATGCGCCGGCCTTGGCGAACCGCAAAACATGCTTGGACGGCATGTTTCCGAACATGGAGCGCCACTCCGCATTGGCCACCGGGGTCCAGCGGCCATCGGGCGAGTATCGCGCGTAGGTCTTGTATTCCCCGGTAGCGCAGCGTATGCCTTCGTACATCACGTTGCGCGCACCACTCGCGCTGGTCGCCACCATCACATAGCGCACAAGGCCGTCGCTGTTGGAAATGCGGATAGTCGCGGGATCAACGCCGAAGACCAGCGAGGAATTGGGTGACACATCGAAAGTAACCAGCTTGCCCGCATCGAATGCCGGAGGTGGCGGAGCCTCCGACTCCTTCCAGTCCGGGTCATCCGTGGCGCTCTGGGCCGAGACCGCGCAACTGAAAGCCAGCGCAAGCGCTACACAAGAAAGGCGGGCCGCAGCGGCCGGTTTGAAAGTCATGTTTTGGGGGGCGAAGGATCCGCGCCCAGGCTGGTCTGCGGATCGGGTTCAAAGGTGGCGCCAGGGGGCAATTCAAACGAGGCGCCCAATCTGGCCGTGTAGCTGTATGTCATGCTGTTGGCCGGATGGGGATTGGCTTCGCCGGCTTGGCCCGCCATTTGATCACGCAGATGCACGCCGCCGCGCAGGTAGCGGTTGCGATGGTCGGGCCGGGAATCAGGCCGTGGAGCGGAGCGTGGATCGACCCGAGGCACAAAGCGCGCCAGTTCGGTCAGCGCCATCTCGTATACGCCGCGCTTGAACTCCACCACGACGTCGAGCGGCACCCAGTAGTCGTTCCAGCGCCAGGCGTCAAACTCGGGATGATCTGTCGCGCGCAGGTTCAGGTTCCAGTCGTAACCGACCAGCTGCAGCAGGAACCATATCTGCTTCTGGCCTTTGTAATGTCCGCGCGCATCGCGGCGGATAAACCGGTCAGGCACCTCATAGCGCAACCAATCTCGGGTACGGGCCAGCACATGAACATGCTGTGGCAACAGCCCCACTTCCTCATGCAATTCGCGGTACATGGCCTGTTCGGGATTTTCGCCCCGATCAATGCCACCCTGCGGAAACTGCCACGAGTGGGTACGGATACGTTTGCCCCAAAATACCTGACTTCTCTGGTTGAGCAAGATGATGCCGACGTTAGGCCTAAAGCCATCCCGGTCAAGCATAATCAAACCTCAAATTTTTTAAACTGAGTCCATTATGCACAGCGAAGGCGCCAGCGCCAAGCGCACGGCCGGGCTCCAGCCCCCTTCCAACGCAGAATTCCAGAAAAATAGCCCATGAAAGCCTCCCAGTTCTTCATTTCCACCCTCAAGGAAGCCCCTGCGGATGCGGAGATCGTCAGCCACCAGCTCATGATGCGCGCCGGTATGATCAAAAAGCTCGGTGCCGGCATATACAGCTACATGCCCATGGGTTTGCGTGTCATCCGCAAGGTCGAGGCCATCGTTCGTGAGGAAATGAACCGCGCCGGCGCCGTGGAAATGACCATGCCGGTGATCCAGCCGGCCGAATTCTGGCAGGAGACCGGCCGGTTTGAAAAAATGGGACCCGAACTGCTGCGCATCAAGGACCGCCATGGCCGGGATTTCGTGGTACAGCCGACCAGCGAGGAAGTCATCACCGATGTGATGCGCCAGGACATCAAGAGCTACAAACAGCTGCCGAAGAACCTGTACCAGATCCAGACCAAATTCCGCGACGAGCGCCGGCCGCGTTTTGGCCTGATGCGCGGGCGCGAATTCACCATGAAAGACGCCTACAGCTTTGACCGCGACCAGGCCAGCGCCAAGGCCAGCTACCAGATCATGGCGCAGGCCTACCGGCGGATTTTTGACCGCTTTGGCCTCACCTACCGCGCCGTGGCCGCCGACAGCGGCGCGATTGGCGGCGACCTGAGCGAAGAATTCCAGGTGATCGCCGCCACCGGCGAAGACGCCATCGTCTACTGCCCCGGCAGCGACTATGCGGCCAATATGGAAAAAGCCGAAGCGCTGCCGCCGCAGTGCGACCGCAAGGCTGCATCGCAGGCCATGGTCAAGACGGCCACACCGGACAAGGCGACCTGCGCCGACGTAGCCCAGTTGCTGGGCATTCCGCTGGAAACGACCGTCAAATCCCTGGTGCTGGCCACCGACCAGACCGACGAAGCCGGCAAGATCATCAAGACACAGATCTGGCTGCTATTGTTGCGCGGCGACCATGACATGAATGAAGTCAAGGTCGGCAAGGTACCCGGCCTCGCAGGGTTCCGCTTTGCCACCCTGCCAGAAATCGAGGAGCACTTTGGCTGCAAGCCCGGCTACCTGGGGCCCCTGAACCTTCAAAAACCGGTGAAGTTGGTGGTTGACCGTGAGGTGGCTGCACTGAGCGACTGGGTGTGCGGCGCCAACGAGATTGATTTCCACATCACCGGCGTGAACTGGGGACGCGATCTTGCTGAACCCGAGCTGGTGGCCGACCTGCGCAACGTGGTCGCGGGCAACCCCTCGCCCGACGGCAAGGGCGTGCTGGCCATTGAGCGCGGCATTGAGGTGGGCCATGTGTTCTACCTCGGCACCAAATACAGCCAGGCCATGAATGCCACCTTCCTGGACGAAAACGGCAAGCCGCAGTTCCTGGAAATGGGCTGCTACGGCATCGGCATCACACGCCTGCCCGCTGCCGCCATCGAGCAAAACCACGACGAGCGCGGCATCATCTGGCCCGACGCCATTGCCCCGTTCACGGTGGTAATTTGCCCCATCAGCCCGGACCGCTTCGCCGACGTAAAGGCCGCCGCCGACAAGCTCTATGGCGAACTCCTCGCCGCCGGCGTGGACGTGATCCTCGATGACCGCGGCGAGCGCCCCGGCGCGATGTTTGCCGACTGGGAGCTGATCGGCGTGCCGCACCGCGTCACCATTGGCGACCGTGGCCTGAAAGAAGGCCAGCTTGAATACCAGCACCGGCGTGACGCCGCCTCCAGCAAGGTCGATGCAGCCACTGCGCTGGACTTTCTCAAGGGGAAACTGGCCCTGTGACAGCGCCCGGCATCGCGTCTGCAACGGCCCTCAGGCAATTTTCAAGAAGAAGGTGCCTGCAGTCCCTGTCTGCCGCGTGCATTCCGTTCTTATTTTCAGAGCAGGCGAGCGCCGGCGCCCAGATTGAAGAGCCATTGATGGACTCGGTCCGATCGGCACTGAGCTCGGCCGTCGCCAACCAGGCCCCCCCGGTGCCGGAGTTCAAGGACACCGAAAGCCGGCTGGCGTATCTGCGCTGGCTGGGCGCCATGAGCGATCGCCTGAGAAAGAAAAACCCCGAGTGGCAAATCCGCAAGGAGTTCCTGCAAACCGCCTGGTATGAGAGCAAACGCGCCGGGCTGGACGTCACGCTGGTCCTCGGCCTGATCCAGGTCGAAAGCAATTTCCGCAAGTTCGCCGTGAGTAACGTGGGCGCGCGCGGTTACATGCAGGTCATGCCCTTCTGGACACGCGTGATTGGAGACGGCGATCCGTCCAAGCTCTTTCACATGCAGACCAATTTGCGCTTCGGCTGCGTCATCCTTCGCCATTACCTGGACCGGGAACGCGGCGATCTGTTCTTGGGCCTGGGCCGCTACAACGGCTCGCGCGGCAAGGCGCCCTACCCGAACGCGGTGATGGGTGCGAGCAAACAGTGGGAATTCAGCGGCTGAAACCGCTTTCGCGCATAAAACAAGCCAGAACCCGAATGAGCTCCCGGTTTACAGCTATCAATTAGAGAGCAAACCGGGTTGGGCCGGCGACCAGCGCGTCGCGCCCGAAAAGCCCCGCTCTTCGGCAAACCAAGCTAGCACCGGAACCGTGCCGGGCAACACCGGCTGCACGGTGACCGGCAATGACTGCCAGGCGAACGACTGCCCCTCGTGCATGTGCAGTTCACCCGTCCACTCAAACACCTTGCAGAAGTTGAGCCTGACCAGCGCATGGGGGTAGTCCACCATTTCAACCTTCCACGGATGCACGGCGCCGATGGTGATACCGATCTCTTCCTGCAGTTCGCGGCGCAGCGCCTGCTCGACACTCTCGCCCTGCTCCAGCTTGCCGCCGGGAAACTCCCAATAGCCTTCGTAGACCTTGCCGGGCGGGCGCGAGGTCAGCAGAAAGTCGCCGCCGGGCTGCACCAGAACCCCTACGGCCACATCGATCACCTGGCGATCCGCACCGCCCTCACGGGGCCGGCCGGCATCGGCCACGAGAATCTGCGCGGTCATGCTGCTCAAGCGCCGGGATGCTGGCCAGCGTAGTCACGCGCAAACTGGTAAGCCACACGGCCGCTGCGCGAGCCGCGCTCCAGCGCCCATACCAGCGATGCCGGCCGGGCTGCCTCGATGGCCTGCGCATCCACGCCGAACGACGACAACCACTGGGCCACGATCGTGAGGTATTCGTCCTGGGTAAACGGGTAAAAACTGACCCACAGGCCGAAGCGCTCGGAGAGCGAAATCTTTTCTTCCACCACCTCGCCGGGGTGAACCTCGCCATCCTCGCTGTGCGTGTAGGTGAGGTTTTCCGTCATGTACTCGGGCAGCAGATGGCGCCGGTTGCTGGTCGCATAAATCAGCACATTCGGCGTGGCCGCTGCGACCGATCCGTCGAGGATGGACTTGAGCGCCTTGTAACCGGGCTCGCCCTCCTCAAAGCTGAGGTCGTCACAAAACACGATGAACTTCTCGGGCAATTCGGACACCACGTCCACAATGTCCGGCAAGTCCATCAGGTCGGCCTTGTCGACTTCAATCAGCCGCAATCCGCGGGCCGAATATTCGTTCAGGCAGGCCTTGATCAGCGACGACTTGCCGGTGCCTCGTGCGCCCGTCAACAGCACATTGTTGGCAGGCTTGCCGTTGACGAACTGCTCGGTGTTGCGGCGGATTTTTTCCTTCTGGTCCTCGATTTCCTTCAGGTCGGCCAGGCGCATCGCGCCCAGGTGCCTGACAGGCTCGAGCGAGCCGTGGCCCGAGCTGCGCTTGCGGTAGCGGTAGGCGACTGACGCCTGCCAGTCGGGCGCCTGCAGCGGTTGCGGCAAAACCGATTCAATGCGCGTGACCAGGGACTCTACCCGCGCCATCAGGCGTTCAAACTGCTCGTTCATGCTTCTATAGCCCCGGTTGCTTTAGCTGCGGTAATCAGCGTTGATCTTGACGTAGTCGTAGGAGAGGTCGCAGGTCCAGACGGTATCCTGGGCCTCGCCACGGCCCAGTCCCACGCGCACCGTGATCTCGCTTTGCTTCATCACCCGCTGGCCGTCTGCCTCGACGTAGTCCACGTGCCGACCGCCATTTTTGGCCACCAGCACATCGTCCAGGTACAGGTCGATCCGGGTCTGGTCGAGGTCGTCAATGCCGGCATAGCCCACGGCCGCCAGAATGCGGCCGAGGTTGGGGTCGCTGGCAAAAAATGCCGTCTTGACCAGCGGCGAGTGGGCGATGGCGTAGGCCACCTTGCGGCATTCCTCGCCGGTTTTTCCGCCCTCGATCTGCACCGTGATGAATTTGGTCGCCCCCTCGCCGTCGCGGACAATGGCCTGCGCCAGTTTTCTGGCGATGTCCAGCATGGCGGCACGCAGAGCCTGGCCGTCTGCGCTGTCCAGCGACGTGATGGGCGGGTGGCTGGCCTGATTGGTGGCCACGACCACAAAGGAGTCGTTGGTCGACGTGTCGCCATCCACCGTGACGCGGTTGAACGAACCCTCGGCGAGTTCGCGTGCCAGTTGGGCCATCAAGGTTTGCGACACGCAGGCATTGGTGGCCATGAAGCCCAGCATGGTCGCCATGTTGGGCCGGATCATGCCGGCGCCCTTGCTGATGCCAGTGATGGTGACTTCTGCGCCGCCGATCACGAGCCTGGTGGAGAATGCCTTGGCCACCGTATCGGTGGTCATGATGGCCTCGGCCGCATTCGCCCAGTTGTCGGACCTGGCGTCCGCCAGCGCGGCGGGCAGGCCAGCGGCAATGCGGTCGTGCGGCAGCGGTTCCATGATCACGCCGGTTGAAAACGGCAGGATCTGTTCGGGCGCCAGATTGAGTTCGCGGGCCAGTGCAATGCAGCTGGCCAGCGCACGGTTCAGGCCGTCCTCGCCGGTACCGGCGTTGGCATTGCCGGTGTTGATCAGCATGGCGCGGATGCCCAGGCTTTGCCCCGCGTTCTTGGCAAGGTGCTCGCGGCAGATCTGCACGGGCGCCGCACAAAACCTGTTTTGCGTGAAGACGGCGCCTACCGAGGACCCCTCATCCAGCAGCAGCACAGCCAGATCCTTGCGGTTGGCCTTGCGTATGCCTGCTTCGGTGATGCCCCAGCGCACGCCGGGCACAGGGTACAGGTCCGCCGCAGGGGTCGCCAGTAGATTGACGGGCATGTTCTTGACTCCAGAAGACTAGTCGTTCGACACAGAGGGACTCAACACAGACGGCTTCAGTTCAGCCGGCCGTGGCACAGCTTGTATTTTTTGCCAGAACCGCAGGGGCAGGGATCATTGCGCCCCACACGCGGCACGGCGATGCCGGAGGCCAGTGACACACGCCGCAGCGTGTCTTCGTCCACCCGGGTTTCCGCTTCACCGGTTTCGGTGGGCGCCGTATAGGTGACGTTGGAGATGCTTTCTGCCCGGTTTTCCATTTCCTCGGCGGCCTGCTCGAGCTGCTCGCCCGACTGGATTTTGACCGTCATCAGCACCTTGGTGACTTCGTTCTTGACGCTGTCAAGCAGCTGGCCAAACAGCTCAAACGCTTCGCGCTTGTATTCCTGCTTGGGCTGCTTTTGCGCATAGCCGCGCAAGTGAATGCCCTGGCGCAGGTAGTCCAGCGCGCTCAGGTGTTCACGCCAATGGGTGTCTATGCTTTGCAGCAGCACAAGGCGCTCGAACTGCGTGAAGTTTTCCTGGCCGATTTTCTCGACCTTGTCGGCAAACGCGACATTGGCCGCAGCAATGACCTTCTCCAGAATATCTTCGTCGGTGATGGCGGTTGCGCTCTCCAGCTCGCCGGCCAGCGGCAGGCTGATCTGCCACTCCTCCAGCAGCACCTTTTCAAGGCCAGCAATGTCCCACTGCTCTTCAACACTTTCAGCCGGCACGTACTGCCGCGTCAAATCCGTGAAGCAACCTTCGCGCAGGGACTCGATCTGCGCTTGCAGGCTGCCCGCGTCCATGATGTCGTTGCGCTGCTGGTAGATCACCTTGCGCTGGTCATTGGCCACATCGTCATATTCAAGCAGTTGCTTGCGGATGTCGAAGTTGCGCGCCTCGACCTTGCGTTGCGCTGACTCGATGCTGCGCGTCACGATACCGGCTTCGATGGCCTCGCCATCGGGCATCTTGAGCCGCTCCATGATGGCCTTCACGCGATCGCCCGCGAAAATACGCATCAGCGGGTCATCCAGGCTCAGGTAAAACCGCGAGGAGCCCGGGTCGCCCTGCCGGCCCGAGCGGCCACGCAGCTGGTTGTCGATGCGGCGCGACTCGTGGCGTTCGGTCGCGATGATGCGCAAGCCGCCCAGCGCCTTGACCTGCTCATGCTCTTCTGACCACCGGGCGCGCAGTCGGGCAATTTCAGCCTCCTTCGCGGCGGTGTCCATCGACTCGTCGGCTTCAACCGCTTCAATCAGTTTTTCAAGATTGCCGCCCAGCACGATGTCGGTACCGCGACCGGCCATGTTGGTGGCAATGGTGATCACCTTCAGGCGCCCTGCCTGCGCCACGATGTCGGCTTCACGGGCGTGCTGCTTGGCGTTGAGCACTTGGTGCGGCAGCTTTTCCTTTTCCAGCAGCTGGTCAATGATTTCGGAGTTCTCGATGGAAGTCGTCCCCACCAGCACCGGCTGGCCGCGCTCATAGCATTCGCGAATATCCTTGATGGCGGCTTCGTATTTCTCGCGGGTGGTTTTGTACACCCGATCAAGCTGGTCATCGCGCCGGCTGACCCGGTTGGGAGGAATGACCGTCGTCTCCAGTCCGTAGATTTCCTGGAACTCGTAGGCCTCGGTGTCGGCGGTACCGGTCATGCCGGCCAGCTTGCCGTAGAGGCGGAAATAGTTCTGGAAGGTGATGGACGCCAGTGTCTGGTTTTCTGCCTGGATCTGCACACCTTCCTTGGCTTCAACGGCCTGGTGCAGGCCATCGCTCCAGCGGCGGCCCGACATCAGGCGGCCGGTGAACTCGTCAACGATCACAACCTCACCGTCCTGCACCACATAGTGCTGGTCACGGTGGTACAGCAAATTGGCGCGCAGGGCGGCGTACAAATGGTGCATCAACGAAATGTTGGCCGGATCGTAGAGCGTGGCGCTCTCCGCAATCAAACCCAGGTTGAACAGGATGCGCTCGGCGCTCTCGTGGCCCTGCTCGGTCAAAAACACCTGGCGTGTTTTCTCGTCGATGGTGAAGTCGCCGGGCTTGGTCACGCCCTCGCCGGTGCGCGGGTCGGCTTCGCCCTCCTGGCGCGTAAGCAAGGGTACGACCTTGTTCATCGCGAGGTACATCTCGGTGTGATCTTCGGCCTGGCCGCTGATGATGAGCGGCGTGCGCGCCTCGTCAATCAGGATAGAGTCCACCTCGTCGACGATGGCGTAGTTCAGGCCGCGCTGCACGCGGTCTCCGACCTCATACACCATGTTGTCGCGCAGGTAGTCAAAGCCGTACTCGTTGTTGGTACCGTAGGTGATGTCGGCGTTGTAGGCGGCCTGCTTTTCCTCGCGCGACATGTTGGGCAGATTGATGCCGACCGTCAGCCCGAGAAAGTTGTAGAGCTTGCCCATCCAGCGGGCGTCCCGGCTGGCCAGGTAATCGTTGACCGTCACCACATGCACGCCTTTGCCGGTCAATGCATTGAGGTAGACCGGCAGTGTCGCAGTGAGGGTCTTGCCTTCACCCGTGCGCATTTCCGAAATCTTGCCGTTGTGCAGTGAGATGCCGCCCAGCATCTGCACATCGAAGTGGCGCATCTTCATGACGCGCTTGCTGCCTTCGCGCACCACGGCGAAGGCTTCCGGAAGAATGGCATCCAGCGCCTCGCCGGCGGCCACGCGATTTTTGAACTCCTGGGTTTTGGCACGCAATTCGTCGTCGCCCAACTGCTCGTACTGGGTTTCCAGTGCATTGATGCGGTCGACGATTTTGCGATAGGTTTTGAGCAGCCTGTCGTTGCGGCTGCCGAAAATTTGGGTCAGGATGTTGGAAGCCATAAATGCGAGGCCGCCTTGACACTCCCGTGAGCGGGCAAGGCGGCCAAAATCCCTTAGTGAATACGGAACTTAGGTGTGGGCGCTACCAGTTAGTTCAACTGTGCACAAACCGCTGATTTTAGCGCTGCCGGAGCAGCTAGTTCGCGGGGGCTTGTCGCAGGACCGTCGCAGGCTGCGGCCGCACGGCTGCTGCGGCCACTGCAAGCCTGGGTAATTTCTGCCCGGCAGTCAGGAATTTCTGCGGATCCTGAAAAACACCCTGGACCAAAACCTCGAAATGCAGGTGCGGCCCGGTGGAGCGCCCCGTGGCGCCCACTTCCGCGATCTTCTGCCCGCGCTTGACCAGATCGCCCTTTTTGACCAGCACCCGCGATGCATGCGCATAGCGCGTGACCAGCTCATTGCCATGGTCCACTTCCACCATGTTGCCGTAGGCCGGGTGATATTCCTGCGTCACGACCACACCACCAGCAGCCGCCAGAATCGCCGTACCCGGATCTGACGGAAAGTCCAGGCCGGTATGCAGCGCAGACCGTCCATTGAAGGGATCAATGCGCCAGCCAAAGGACGAGCCGAGTTGACCGCCGGCCACCGGCTCCTGCGTCGGCACCATCATTTTCTTGATCTTCTGGTCAAAGAGGCGCGACTCCATCACGGTCATCAGGTCCACCCTCTGGTCGGTCAGCTTGTCGAGGTCGGCCAGCGTGGCCTGGAGCTCTTCCATCGTGAGCGAATGCCCGGACACCAGCGCGCCGCCGCTGCCAGGAACGGTCCTGATCTCGCCAGGGTTCACGCCGGCCAGCCCCGAGACCCGCTCACCCAGTGCCTCGAGCTGCATCACCTTGGCCTGCATTTCACCCAGCCGCCTGGCCATCACGTCGAGGTTCTCGCGCAAAAAGCGATCGCGCTGATCGAACTCGTCCTTGACCACCAGCTTCACCAGCGATCCAATCACGGGCCAGCCTTCACGGGCCCCCTTGAGAAACACCCAGTGGTACAGACCGGCGGCAACCAGCATGAGGGCCAATGCGGCAACCAAGCCCGCCAGAATCAGCTTTGTGCCACTTAAATAGATGGCCCGGCTGTTGGCCAGCCACGCATCCGTGATAATCAAATGCACTTGTGTCTACCTCTTTCAATGCTTGCACTGACCGGGCCAGAGCCCGCCCTACGTGAACTCCATCCGGCGCCTTCCCCCGACCCTCACCATCCACCAGGCCGCCGGGAATTCTCCGTCCCTGGCGCGGTTGACCGAACTCGTCCGTGAGTCCAACGACAGACTCAAGGAGATCGAATCGCTGATTCCGGAGGCCCTGCGTCCTGCCGTCAAGGCCGGACCGATTGAGGGAGAAAGTTGGTGCCTGCTGGTGAGCGGCAACGCAGCCGCCGCGAAAATCCGTCAGCTACTCCCGCTCATCCAGGCTCGCCTGCTGGGCAAAGGTTGGAAGGTTACCTCAATTCGGCTGAAGATACTAATAGCCAAAAAGTAGTAGCTGCGTACGTCCACAGCGGAGGCTCCGCGCCGCTGGCCCGATGATTGGTTTGCCAGTCGCTACTCAATCCGTAGCGCCAAACACCCATGAAGTATGGGATGGCAAAGATGCGCTGAGAAATGGTGCCGCTTGTCGGAATCGAACTGACGACCTACCGCTTACAAGGCGGTTGCTCTACCAACTGAGCTAAAGCGGCACAAAACTATTTTACTTGACGCGCTTGAGTGACGGACGCGTGCGCGGCGGTGACTTCGGGGGCTCGGGGGAATCAGGGCCGGGATCGCCAGCCTCGGGCACACTGTCGGGGACCAGTTGCATGATCTTGCTGTCCACCCCCTCACCCGCGCCTGCCAACCCTGATGCATCGGCCGGAGCAGACATGTCAGTCACAGCTGCAGCAGCCTCCACACCACCCGCAGGACCTGCCGACGATGCCGGTGGAGATGCCACCATGGGAAACGCCATGCCCTGCCCATTTTCACGGGCATAGATGGCAATCACATGGGTGATAGGAACGATGATCTCGCGGGCGCTGCCGGCAAAACGCGCCTTGAATTCGATAAAGTCATTGCCCAGTTTGAGCGAGCTGGTCGCATCAAAGCTGATGTTGAGCACGATCTCATTGTTCTTGACGTACTCGCGCGGTACCTGCACGGTTTCGTCCACCGCCACCGCCACATAGGGCGTGAGGCCGTTGTCGGTACACCATTCGTACAGGGCCCGTATCAGGTACGGGCGGGTCGACGAAGAATCCGGTGCGTTCATCAGATCAGCCAACTTAGATCTGGACCCGCGCGGTATTCAAAACGGCGCCGTCCTCACTAGCAAGGGCCGCGGAACCGGCTTTGCCGGGCCGCAGGCGCAGCGCCCCCCCAGGGGGCAGCGCAGCACACGAAGTGGCAAGCGTGGGGGCCATTATTTTCTCATGACCTTCTCGGAGGGCGTCAGCGCTTCAATATAGGCCGGGCGCGAAAAAATGCGTTCGGCATACTTGAGCAGCGGCGCTGCATTTTTTGACAGGTCGATATCGTAGTAGTCCAGGCGCCAGAGCAGCGGCGCAATCGCCACGTCCAGCATGGAGAAGTTGTCGCCGAGCATGAACTTGTTCTTCAGGAAGATCGGAGCCAGCTGCGTCAGGCGGTCGCGGATGTGCGAACGGGCTTTTTCCAGCGCCTTCTCGTTGCCCTTGGAGGCGCGCGATTCCAGCGTGCTGACATGCACAAACAGCTCTTTCTCAAAGTTCAGCAGGAACAGGCGAACACGCGCGCGGTCGACCGGGTCGCCGGGCATCAGCTGCGGATGCGGGAAGCGCTCGTCGATGTACTCGTTGATGATGTTCGACTCGTACAGGATCAGGTCCCGCTCGACCAGAATCGGAACCTGGCCGTAAGGGTTCATCACATTGATGTCTTCCGGTTTGTTGTAGAGGTCGACGTCGCGGATTTCGAAGTCCATGCCTTTTTCAAACAACACAAAACGGCAGCGGTGCGAGAAGGGGCAGGTCGTGCCTGAATAAAGGACCATCATGATTCGGAACTCCTGAAAACAAAAGAGTGGAGGCTAAGAATCAAAACTTAGAACCTTCCACTCCGAAGATGCCGGCACGCAGCAAAGCGCATGGCCCGGCGAGAAATTACTTGATATCTTTCCAGAACGCCGCATTCAGGCACCAGGCGATAAAGGTCATGCCAAGAAGGAAAATCAGCACCCACACGCCCACACGAACGCGCGTGTTCTGGACCGGTTCGCTCATCCATTGCAGGAAGCCCACCAGGTCGCCCATGGCCTGGTCATATTGCAACGGCGTCATGGTGCCGGGCGTGACCTGCTGCCAGCCCTTGAAGATGGATACCTTGTGGCCGTGCTCTTCCTTCTCCAGGTAGACCGGCTTGCGCTCGCCCTGCAGCTCCCACAGCACATGCGGCATGCTCACACTGGGGAAAGCCAGGTTGTTCCAGCCCGTAGCCTTGGTCTCGTCGCGGTAGTAGGTGCGCAGGTAGGTGTAGAGATAGTCGGCACCGGTGCCATTTGCCCCGGAGCGCGAGCGCGCAATCACGCTCAAGTCTGGCGGGTTGCCGCCGAACCAGTCCTTGGCCTGTTTCGGGTCGATCGCGGCCTTCATGGTTTCACCGACTTTTTCAGTGGTGAACAGCAGGTTGTCCTTGATCTGCTGCTCGCTCAGACCGATGTCCGTGAGGCGGTTGTAACGCATGTAGGCGGCCGAATGGCAACTCAGGCAGTAATTGACAAACAGCCTGGCGCCGCTCTGCAGGGTGGCCATGTCGTTGACCTTGCCGGGCGCCTTGTCCCAGGCCATGCCACCTTCCGAAGCCTGTGCGCCGGCCATCAGGCCCACCGCCGTGATCAGGGCAAAAATCGCGTTAGAAATCAGTTTTTTCATTGTTACAACTTTCCAGCTCAGTGGGCAGCAAAAGTCACGCGGTTGGGCACGGGCTTGAAGGTACCCAGCCGGCTCCACCAGGGCATCAGCAGGAAGAAGCCGAAGTAGAACAGGGTGCCGATCTGCGACACGCGCTCGCCGACCGGTGACGGTGGCTGCACGCCCAGGTAACCGAGCACCAGGAAGTTGACCACGAACACGCCATAGAGGATCTTGTTCCAGCTTGGGCGGTAGCGGATGGACTTGACTTCGCTGTGGTCCAGCCACGGCAGGAAGAACAGGATGACAACAGCGCCACCCATGACCATCACGCCCCAGAACTTGGCATCGATCGACAGCATCAGCACCGACACCACCAGGGCCGCGCCCACGATGACCGCCTTGAGCAACACAGGCATCTTGAACTTGACCACGCTCAGGGCCGCAGCGCCGACCACGCAGGCGATGAGCGCATACATCATCTCGCTGGTAATCGCACGCAGCATGGAGTAGTACGGAGTGAAATACCAGACAGGTGCGATGTGCGCGGGCGTCTTGAGCGGATCAGCCGGGATGAACTTGTTGTATTCGAGGAAATAGCCGCCGAATTCCGGTGCCAGGAAAACGATGGCGGTGAACACCATCAGGAACAGGCAAACACCAAAAATGTCGTGCACGGTGTAGTAGGGATGGAAGGGAATGCCGTCCAGCGGATGACCATCCGCTCCCTTGGTGGCCTTGATCTCCACGCCGTCGGGGTTGTTGGAGCCCACTTCATGCAGCGCGATGATGTGCGCGGCGACCAGGCCCAGCAGGACCAGCGGCACGGCAATCACGTGGAAGGCAAAGAAACGGTTCAGCGTGGCATCGCCCACCACATAGTCGCCGCGAATCAGCAGCGCCAGATCGGGACCAATGAAGGGAATGGCGGCAAACAGGTTGACGATCACCTGGGCGCCCCAGTAACTCATCTGGCCCCACGGCAACAGGTAGCCCATGAACGCTTCGGCCATCAAGCAGAGGAAAATTGCGCAGCCGAAAATCCAGATCAGCTCGCGCGGCTTGCGGTAGCTGCCGTAGATCAGGCCGCGGAACATGTGCAGGTAGACCACGACAAAGAACGCCGAGGCACCGGTGGAGTGCATGTAGCGGATCAACCAGCCCCAAGGCACGTCCCGCATGATGTATTCGACCGAGCCAAACGCCAGTGCCGCATCCGGCTTGTAGTGCATGGTCAGGAAAATACCGGTGACGATCTGGATCACCAGCACCAGCATGGCCAGCGAGCCAAAGATGTACCAGAAGTTGAAGTTCTTCGGCGCGTAATACTCGCTCATGTGCTCTTTGTAGAGCTTGCTGGCGGGAAAACGGTTGTCAACCCAGGCCATCGCCTTGGCAGCGAGGGGGGCATCGGGGGAAATTTCTTTGAATTCAGCCATCACTGATCCTGGTTCGGTGGGGTTCTTTGTCGATCGCCTGAATCAGGCCCGGGCATTCCATTTGGCAGAATGGCCAGCAATTTTCAAGCGCTTTCGGCAGGGTCTTTGGAAGGATTGATCAGCCTTCAGGCCTTTTTGTCTTCACCAATCAGCAGCCGGGTATCTGACAGGTACATGTGCGGAGGCACTTCCAGGTTATCGGGAGCGGGCTTGTTTTTGTAGACGCGGCCGGCGATGTCGAAGGTGGAGCCATGGCAGGGGCAGAGGAAGCCGCCCGCCCAGTCGTCAGGCAGCGAGGGCTGGGCGCCCGGCAGGAACTTGTCGGACGGCGAGCAGCCCAGGTGCGAGCAGATGCCCACCACTACCAGCGTTTCGGGCTTGATGGAACGGGTTTCGTTGCGAGCGTATTTGGGGGTCAACTCATCCGGCTTGCGCTCGGACTTGGGGTCGGCCAGCAGTGCATCGACTTTGGGCAGGGAGGCGAGCTGCTCGGGCGTGCGCTTGACAATCCACACCGGTTTGCCGCGCCACTCGACCGTGATTTTCTCGCCGGGCTTGATGCCGGAAATATCAACTTCGACAGCCGCACCGGCGGCCTTGGCACGCTCGGACGGTTGAAAACTGCTCACAAAGGGAACGGCGACAGCGGCAGCGCCAGCGGTGCCTGCAACGGCCGTGGCCACGAGCCAGTTTCTTTTATCTTTATCTACAGGAGCGCCGTGCGGCACTGCGTTCACGCTTGCTTGGGTCATGAGAGTCCTTCAAGAACTGGCTTGAAAAAGGCATAGTGGGGTCAACCCGTAATTGTAGCGGAGCGCGAACGCGTTTTTCAAGGCGGGCCGCCTGACTCGGCTGGCTGCCGCCAGTGCCGGGCGTGTTTCGGCGCAGGTTGCCAGGCAGGGCGAGCGCTCTTTCAGGCCAATCGCAAGATACCGCGTCGAGCATCCGATCCAGCCTTCATAATGACTTTTCGACACTCACGAGGGGCGGTCAGCAATGATTCACCAACAACAGGAGTTGCACATGGGAATGATGCAGGAATTCAGGGAATTTGCGGTCAAGGGCAATGTGATCGATCTGGCAGTGGGCGTGATCATAGGCGCGGCGTTCAGCAAGATTGTCGAATCCGTGGTGGGTGACCTGATCATGCCGGTCGTGGGTGCCGTGGTAGGCAAGCTGGATTTTTCCAACCTGTTTGTGGTGATGGGCAGCGTGCCGCCGGGCACCGCCATGACGCTGGACGCCCTGAAAAAGGCCGGCGTACCGGTGCTTGCCTATGGCAACTTCATCACCGTCGCCGTCAACTTTGCCATCCTGGCCTTCATCATTTTCCTGATGATCAAGCAGATCAACCGGCTCAAACGCCGCCAGGAGACCCAGCCTGCGGCGCCCGCAACACCACCCGAAGACGTCATGCTGCTGCGCGAAATTCGCGACAGCCTGAAGAAATAAGCACCCCCCTGTGGCTCGCTCACTTCGTGTAGCGGGCCTCTCCCCTACAGGGGACGGCGCCTGCCGGCTGGCAAAGCCAGACCGGCGCCCCCCGCTTGCGAAGACATGGCGATTGCTATTGATTTAATAGCTTATTTCGCCCATACCTGTTGGCCTGCAGGATTTTTACCCCCTTGAAGGGGCCAGTTTTTTTGCCATGCGGATGGCTGCCAGCAGGCTGGACGCATCGGCCACGCCGCGCCCGGCGATGTCAAAAGCCGTGCCGTGATCCGGGCTGGTGCGCACCAGTGGCAGCCCCAGCGTCACATTCACGCCCTGCTCCACCCCGAGGTACTTCACCGGAATCAATCCCTGGTCGTGGTACATGGCGACCACCACATCAAACTCGCCGGGCTTGGCCGGCGTGTGGCGGGCCCGCATGAAGACGGTATCCGGGGCGAAGGGACCGCTCACCTCCAGACCCTCCGCACGGGCGGCCGCGATGGCTGGCGCAATGATGGCCTGCTCCTCGTCGCCGAACAGGCCTCCTTCGCCGGCATGCGGATTCAGCCCCGCCACGGCGATGCGGGGAGCCCGCCCCAGGCTGGCGCCTATCGCCCGGTGCGCAATACGCAGGGTTTGCAGCACGTTGTCATAGGTCACAGCCTCGATGGCGCGCCTGAGCGACAGGTGAATGCTCACCAGCACGGTTTTCAGCTCGTTGTTGGCCAGCATCATGCGCACCGGCACCTCGCGCACCGGCTTGCCCAGGAAGGCCGCGGCCTCGGCCTGCAGCAGTTCGGTGTGGCCCGGGAAATTCGCTGCCCAGCCGCCGGCCGCGGCCAGCGCCTCCTTGTGAATGGGCGCCGTCACCATGCCGGCCGCCTCACCCGCCAGCACCGCGCGGGCCGCCCAGACAATGCAATCGGCCGCAGCTTTTCCAGCCAGAGCACTCACCTGTCCAAAAGGTACGGGCGTATCCAGCTCACATTTTTGCAGCACACCAATGCAATGCGGCGGCACGGAGGCCGCGTCGGCCAGTTCCGCGAACTCAGCCACCGGCAAGGCCAGGGGTGAAGCCACCAGTGCCGCGGCACGGCGCAGTGTGGCCACATCGCCGACCACCACGCAACCAGCCATCTCGATGGGCGATTCGCCAAACGCCCTGGCGATGATTTCCGGGCCGATGCCGGCGGCATCGCCCATCGTGATGAGCAGGGGCTTGTTATGCATGAGGGTTGTTGAGGGGGAGGACTCGGGCAAATAATCAGGCCGGGTTATCGATATCAATGAACTGGTGGGCCAGGCCCAGTTGCGCTGCCACCTGAGCAGCCACAGCCGGCGCACCGTAGCGCTCGGAGGCATGGTGGCCACAGGCGATGAAGGCCACACCCATCTCCCGCGCGTAGTGGGCCTGCGGCTCGGAAATCTCGCCCGTGATGAAGGCGTCGGCGCCCGCCGCAATCGCGGCTTCAAAGTAGCCCTGTGCACCGCCGCTGCACCATGCTATGTTTTTTATGGCATCGTGCGGCCGACCTTCAATAACGACGGGCCGATTCACCACCTTTTTGACGTGCTCGGCCAGGGCATACGCGCTGGCAAAGCTGCCGCCATCGGCCCGCCCACCCATAAAGCCCAGGTCCTGCTCGCCGAACCGGGCCGTCGCCTGCAAGCCGAGCCGGGCACCGAGCTGCGCATTGTTGCCCAGCTCGGGGTGCGCATCCAGCGGCAGGTGGTAGGCGAACAGGTTGATGTCGTGGGCCAGCAGCAAGGCCAGGCGCTGCTTCATCCAGCCCGTGACCCGGCCATCCTGGCCCCGCCAGAACAGGCCATGGTGCACAAACAGGGCATCGGCCTGCTCCGCAATGGCGGCCTCGATCAGCGCGCGGCTGGCCGTGACGCCCGAGACGATTTTGCCAATCTGCGCCCGCCCCTCGACCTGCAGGCCGTTGGGGCCGTAGTCCTTGAAACGCGCGGGCTGCAGCAGCGTATCGAAGGCCTGCAGCAAATCCTGTCGGGTGGTGCTCATGGCCTGATTGTCTCAGCTAGTGGACGGACAGGCATTTCGTCCGGGTCATGCCAGACCACGCGTAGGCCCCCCCGCCCGGTGACGCCAAAAACGGCCGCCGAATAAGCCCTGGAAATTCCGGCTTGAGGGACAATATGGTTGATGCAGCGCCCACTTGCCCCGGTCTGCAAATAATTTGGCCTTGACACACTCCGCTCACTACCCCCAACCCCCTTTGTACCCATGAAGCGCACCTGGCTCCTGTTTTCCCAGACCGTCACTGTTCTGGTGGCCGCCTATTTTGTCGTGGCAACGCTCCAGCCGCAGTGGCTGGGGACCTCGTCGATCGGCGGGGTTTCCGTGATCGAAGCACCGGCCAGCAGCGTGCAACTCGGTCCAAGACCGGCCGGCACCTTCAGTTCGGCCGCGAAAATCGCCTCGGCGGCGGTGGTCAGCATCAACACCAGCAAGGCCGCCGTCAATAACCCGCATGCCGACGATCCGTGGTTCAAGTTTTTCTTCGGCGACCAGGGCCGCAGCGAACCCCAGGGCGGCCTGGGCAGCGGGGTCATCATCAGCGCCACCGGCTATATCCTGACCAACAACCATGTGGTCGAAGGCGCTGACGAGATCGAGGTCATCCTCAACGATACGCGCAAGGCCAAGGCCCAGGTGATAGGCACCGACCCCGACACCGACCTGGCCATTCTCAAGATCAACCTGGACAAGCTGCCCGTCATTGTCCTGGGCAACTCCGACGCACTGCAAATAGGCGACCCGGTGCTGGCCATAGGCAACCCTTTCGGCGTGGGCCAGACCGTGACGGGTGGCATCGTGAGCGCACTCGGGCGCAACCAGCTCGGCATCAACACCTTCGAGAACTTCATCCAGACCGATGCGGCCATCAACCCCGGCAATTCAGGCGGGGCGCTGGTCGACGTGAACGGCCACCTGATGGGCATCAACACCGCCATTTACTCGCGCTCGGGCGGCTCCATGGGCATCGGCTTTGCCATCCCGGTGTCCACGGCCAAGCAGGTGCTTGAGGGGATCGTGAAAGACGGGCAGGTCACGCGCGGCTGGATTGGCGTGGAACCGCAGGAGCTCAATGCCGAACTGGCTGAGACCTTCAATATCAAGCCCGCGGCGCTGAAGGATGGCGGCGTGATCATCATCGGCGTGCTGCAAAACGGCCCGGCCGCGCAGGCGGGCATCCAGCCCGGCGACGTGATCACCGCGGTCAACGGCAAGTCCGTGAGCAATGTGAGCCAACTGCTGACCGCCGTAGCCGCGCTGAAGCCCGGCACGCCGGCCCCCCTGACCGTATGGCGCCGGGATCGCCAGACCGACATTGCGGTCACACCCGGCAAGCGCCAGCGGCCCAGGGTGCAGCGCTGAGGGGATCAATGCGCCGGGGTTGGCGGGGGCCGGCGCGCAACCTCAGGGCTTGGCCGCTTCCGTTTCGCTGTCGGTATCGGGGGCCTTGGTGTGCTTGACAAACACCTGCGCGGCCAGAATACCCACTTCATACAAGCCGCCCACCACCATCAGCAGCATGATCATCGAGCCCGCATCAGGCGGCGTGACCAGGGCCGTGCCAATGGCGGCAATCACCCAGAAATAGCCGCGATACTCGCGCAACTGAGCCACGGTGAGCACGCCCATGCGCACCAGCAGGATCACGGCGATGGGCACCTCGAAAGCCAGGCCAAAGGCCAGGAACATGCCCAGCACGAAATTGAGGTATTCCTCAATGTCAGGTGCGGCGGTGATGGACTTGGGTGCAAAACTCTGGATGAAGCGAAACACCTGGCCAAAGACAAAGTAGTAGCAAAACGCCACGCCAATGAAAAACAGCAGGGTGCTTGAGATGACCAGCGGCATGATCAGCTTTTTCTCGTGCGAGTACAGGCCTGGTGCGACGAACGCCCACACTTGGTAGAGCACCACCGGCAACGCAATCATGAACGCGGCCATGAACAGTATCTTGATCGGCACCACAAACGGCGAGATGACATTGGTGGCAATCAGCGTCGCCCCCTTGGGCAGCGTGGCCACCAGCGGCGCAGCCAACAAGTCATAGAGCGCGCTGGGTCCTGGAAACAGCGCCAGGACGGCGGCGGCGATGCCGATCGCAATCACCGCCTTGATCATCCGGTCGCGCAACTCCATGAGGTGCTGCACAAAAGGCTGTTCGGTCCCTGCGAGTTCGTCGGGTTTGTCGGTGTTGGGGTCGCTCATGAAGGGAGTTTGCGCTGGATGGAGGGCGCCGGAGTGCGCGGAAAGAAAGGAAGACCGGAACGATCAAAAAGAGGAGGAGCGCCCCGACTGCGGGCGAAAACGTGCCACGCGGGCGGCGCCAGACTGCGCCTTGGTCCGCACGCCGGAGCGAGCCTTGTACCACTGCGGGGTAGCGCCGGTTTTAAGCCGCCAGTTCTTTTTCGGATGCTTGTATTCGGGAAAGACCACCATGCCGGGCAACTCGTCAGTTGCGGTTGATGCATCGCTCCCCGTGGCGTCAGACCATGACTTTTCAAAATCACTGGCACTGGTCTGGATCGAGGTCTCGACGTCGCGTGCCGCGCCCTCCACCGTGTCTTTCATTTTCTTGAGCTCGTCGAGCTCCATGGACCGGTTGACCTCCTGCTTGACATCGGCCACATAGCGCTGCGCCTTGCCCAGCAGCGTGCCCACCGTGCGCGCCACGCGCGGCAGCTTTTCCGGGCCGATCACAATCAGCGCCACCGCACCGATCAACGCAATTTTGGAGACGCCAAGATCAATCATGCGGCGTCAAACGACAAGGCCAGACTTGCCGCCCGGCCGCCCAAGAGGTAGCGCCGCCCCGGGGGCAGCGCGGCATGGGAAGCGCAAGCGTAGGGGATCAACATTCTTCAGGACTTTTGCCGGGCTTCCACGTCAATCGTGGTTTTGTCAGACGCCTGGGCGTTGGTAACCTGCCCAGCAGGGGCCGCAGGCTTGTCGTCCGTGGCGGCTGCGGACTGCCCGCCGTCTTTCATGCCATCCTTGAAGCCCTTGACGGCGCTACCAAGGTCGCTGCCCATGTTTTTGAGTTTCTTGGTGCCAAACACCATGACCACGATCAACAGCACGATCAACCAGTGCCAAATGGAAAATGAACCCATAGTTCGCTCCTAATCTGTAATTGCGGGGTTTGCTGCGTTTACCGGCTTGCAGGCCGATTTGCAGACAACTGTAGTGATTCTAAAGGCCCCACCTGCCCGGACACCTATTACACACATTGACCTGCGGGTTAGAGACCGCGTCGCCGGCGAGGTTCCAAACGGCGTGCCCCAAGTTGGCCGGCCCGCCTGCATTTTCTCACTTACCCTGGCTACCCCTTGAGCCAGGGCCGGGGCCCGCCGATCACATGGAAATGCAGGTGATGGACTTCCTGGCCCCCTTCGGCGCCCGTGTTGGTCAGGATGCGGAAACCGCCCGCAGGATAGGGGTTGCAGCCCAGCTCCAGTGCCAGCCGCGGCGCCAGCACCATCATGCGTCCCAGCACCCCTTCATGCTCAGGCCCCACCTGCGCCATGGACGGGATATGCGCCTTGGGGATGATGAGGAAATGCACCGGCGCCCAGGGGTGGATGTCATGAAAGGCGAACAGTTCGTCGTCTTCATACACCTTGCGGCTGGGAATGGCGCCTGCGGCAATTTTGCAGAAAATGCAGTTGTCAGAGTGGCTCATGCGGTCGTTGATGGGTCAGGAAAGGTTTTTTGGAAAGGCACTGCGGCCGGAATCAGGACGGCCGCTGGCTGTTAAAGCGCATCCAGCCCTTGATGCAGCGGTACAGGTACCAGAGCCAGACAATGCCATAAGCGATCGCGCCGGGCAAAAACAACAGCAGCCACAAGGGCGACAGCAGGACCAGCCACAGCAGCGTCCACCAGAATGTGCGGATCATGTAGTTGTGGTGGTCGATATAGAGCGCATCCGTCTCGTCGGCCCGCCGGATGTAGTTGGCAATGAGCGCGATGACCGCAAACACGCCGCCGCTGAACCAGGCCAGTGTGTGCAGGCCATACAGCACATGCATGAAGAGGCGGTCACCGCTGCTCTTGATTTCAAATTCGGCCAGATCGGTTTCCAAAGTGGGGCTCCAGTCAGCAGGAAAGGCGGCGGGAAATGCCGGGAAAAATTCAGGACTTTTCAGCCGCATCCCGATTTTGCACCTTGCGCAGCGCTTTTTCCTCGATGCCGCTGGTGCCCTCGCGGCGCTCCAGTTCAGCGATGACGTCGGCAGGCTGCAGGCCGTAATGGGCCAGCGCGATCAGGCTGTGAAACCACAGGTCAGCCACCTCGCCGACCAGCTTGGCCCGCAACTCCGGGGTCGGGCCGCCATGGTCCAAATCCTTGGCGGCCATCACGGTCTCGGTGGCTTCTTCGCCAATTTTTTTCAGGAAGGCGTCCGGGCCCCGGTGCAACAGGCGCGCCACATAGCTGGTGCCAGGGTCGCCGCCGTTGGCCGGCTTGCGGCTTTCAATGATCTGCGCCAGGCGCTGGAGGGAGTCGTTGGAGGACATGCGCGTTACCGGTAAGGCTGAGGCTATTTGTAGATGCTGCCGGGATCTTTCAAGACCGGCTCGGTCACGACCCACTGGCCGTCTTTGTAGAGGTGAAAAAAGCAGCTGTGGCGGCCGGTGTGGCAGGCAATGCCGGGCTCGTGGCCGAGTTGCGTCACCTTGAGCAAAACCACGTCGTTGTCGCAGTCGAGCCGAATTTCGTGCACGGTCTGGAGGTGGCCCGATTCTTCACCTTTGTGCCACAGGCGCCCGCGCGAGCGGCTGTAGTAAACCGCCTGCCCCAGCTCGGCGGTCTTTTGCAGTGCCTCGCGGTTCATCCAGGCGAACATGAGCACATCGCCGCTGGAAGCTTCCTGCGCGATGACCGGGATCAGGCCTTTTTCATCCCAGCTGACTTCGTCTAACCAGTTCATGGGTCTATTGTCGGGGATTTGAATACTTCAGGCGATTGCAACACAAAACCCTCCAGGCCAGGACATCGCGGGGCCGGCTTGGCCGGACCGCAGATGTCGCCCCGGCAGGGGGAAGGTGTAGCGACACGCAGTGCGCGAAGCCTGCGGGGCTGCGTCACATTCTGACCGGGATGCCGCGCCTGGCCATGTGCTGCTTGGCCTGCTGCACCGTGTATTCACCATAGTGGAAAATGCTGGCCGCCAGCACCGCGTCAGCGCCACCCAGCTGGATGCCATCGGCCAGATGGTCCAGGTTGCCAACGCCGCCCGAGGCAATCACCGGCACATCGACGGCGTCGCTGACCGCACGGGTCAGGGCCAGGTCAAACCCCGACTTGGTGCCGTCGCGGTCCATGCTGGTCAGCAGGATCTCGCCGGCACCGCGCCGCGCCATCTCGGTGGCCCAGGCCACGGCGTCCAGCCCGGTGTTCTTGCGCCCGCCGTGGCTGTAGACGTCCCAGCCGGCGCCGCGCGTTCTGGCGTCTTCCTCGCTGCGTCGCTTGGCGTCAATCGCCACCACGATGCACTGCGCGCCGTATTTGGCCGAGGCGTCTTCAATCACCTGCGGATTGGCCAGCGCGGCCGAGTTGAAGCTGGTCTTGTCAGCCCCGGCATTGAGCAGGCGCCGCACGTCTTCCACCGTGCGCACACCGCCGCCCACGGTGAGCGGAATGAACACCTGTGAGGCCACCGCCTCGATGATGTGCAAAATCAGGTCGCGCCCATCGCTGGTGGCCGTGATGTCCAGAAAAGTCAGCTCGTCTGCACCCTGCTCGTTGTAGCGCGCGGCAATTTCCACCGGGTCGCCGGCATCACGCAACTCGACAAAGTTGACGCCCTTGACCACACGGCCGCCGGTGACGTCCAGGCAAGGGATGATTCGTTTGGCTAACATAAGCCCCCACGGTTGCCCACTTCGTGTGGCGCCCTGCCCCCCGAGGGGGCCGCTGCGCCTGCGGCCCGGCGAAGCCGGTTCCGCGGCCCTGGCTGGAATACTAAACCGTCATGCGCGTCCACTACAGCCCCTCTGCACAACCTGCCACTCGTTGCAGCTGCGCTCATCCGTTCAGCTCATCAGCTCTTGCCTGCGCTGCGGCAAAATCCAGATCGCCGCTGTAAATGGAGCGGCCGCAGATCACGCCTTCAACGCCTTCTTCTTCAACGTCGCACAGCGCTTCAATGTCGGCCATGTTTGACAGGCCGCCGGAGGCGATCACCGGAATGGTCAGCGCCTGCGCGAGCCTGACAGTTGCTTCAATGTTGATGCCGCTGAGCATGCCGTCGCGGCCGATGTCGGTATAGATGATGGACTCGACGCCGTAGTCCTGGAATTTCTTGCCCAGGTCGATCACTTCGTGGCCGGTGAGCTTGCTCCAGCCATCGGTAGCAACCTTGCCATCCTTGGCATCCAGGCCGACGATGATGTGGCCGCCAAAGGCAGTGCAGGCATCCTGCAGGAAGCCGGGGTTCTTGACCGCGGCCGTTCCGATGATCACGTAGCGCAGGCCGGCGTCCAGATAACGCTCTATGGTGTCGAGATCGCGAATACCGCCGCCCAGTTGCACATCGATCTCGCTGCCGACTTCGGCCAGGATTTTCTTGATGGCGGCCTCGTTTTTCGGCTTGCCGGCAAAGGCGCCGTTCAGGTCCACCAGATGCAGGCGGCGTGCGCCCTTGTCGACCCAGCTGCGCGCCATGGCCGCCGGGTCTTCGCTGAAGATGGTGGATTGATCCATGTCGCCCTGTTTGAGGCGAACGCAGTGACCATCTTTCAGGTCAATCGCGGGAATAAGTAGCATGTTGCGGTAAGAGGAAAACAGGTGGCGGGGTTAACAAAGAGCTGGAAATTATGATGAGTCGCCCTGCTGCCCGGCGGCCTTCAGGGCTTCCAGTGCAGGAAATTGCGGTACAGGGCCAGTCCGTGGTCGGCGCTTTTCTCGGGGTGGAACTGGGTGGCAAAAATATTATCGCGTGCAATTGCCGCCGTAAAGCGCCCGCCATAGTCCGCCTCTCCGGCGATGTGGCGCGCATCCGACGGACGGGCATAAAAGCTGTGCACGAAGTAAAAATAGGCACCGTCCGGCACGCCAGCCCAGATCGGGTGCTGGATCGAGGCAGGCCGCCACACCTGGTTCCAGCCCATTTGCGGCACCTTGTAGCGGCTGCCATCGGGCTGGATCTGCCCGGCCAGGTCGAACTTGACGACCTCGCCGGGAATCAGGCCCAGGCCGGGCGTTGCGATGCCGGCGACCCCCTCGTGACTGCGGTCCAGCAGCATCTGCATGCCCACACACACGCCGAACAGGGGTTTGTTCGCGGCGGCATGCAATACCGCATCCTTCAGGCCGGATTCAGACAGCGCCCGCATGCAGTCAGGCATGGCCCCCTGGCCGGGCAGCACCACACGCTCGGCGTCCAGCACGTCCTGCGCGCGCGAGGTGACCAACACCTCATAGCCGCTGCCCTGAGACACATGCTGAACAGCTTGTGACACCGAACGCAGGTTGCCCGAGCCGTAGTCGACGACCGCCACTCTTTTCACATTAGACATTCATCGATATTTGCTACGGACTCAGGAGCTATTGACGTCCATTCTAGCGGGGCAGAAAACCCAAAACGGGGAACGGTCCATCCATGGCGCACCGGCACCTACAGCGAGCCCTTGGTCGACGGAATCACGCCTGCCGACCGCGGGTCGATTTCCAGCGCCATGCGCAGCGCCCGCGCAAACGCCTTGAACACGGTTTCGGCCTGATGATGGGCGTTGTCGCCACGCAGGTTGTCAATGTGCAGCGTCACAAACGCATGGTTGGCAAAACCCTGGAAGAATTCATAGGCGAGCTGGCTGTCAAAGGTACCTATCATGCCGCTCTTGAAGGGCACATGCATTTCCAGGCCGGGGCGGCCCGAGAAATCGATCACCACGCGCGATAGGGCCTCGTCCAGCGGCACATAGGCGTGGCCATAGCGGCGCAGGCCTTTTTTGTCGCCGACGGCCTGGGCCACGGCCTGTCCGAAGGTGATGCCGACGTCTTCCACCGTGTGGTGGCCATCAATGTGCAGGTCGCCCTTGGCCTGGATGTCCAGGTCGATCAGGCCGTGGCGGGCGATCTGGTCCAGCATGTGGTCGAAAAAGCCGATGCCCGTCGACAGGCTGGCTTTGCCCGTGCCGTCCAGGTTGAGCTTGACGGTGATCTGGGTCTCGGCGGTGTTGCGCGAGACTTCCGCCTTGCGCGGGGCCGGGGTCGGAGCAGTGGAAGGGGTGGTCATAGGGATTTTTCAAGCGCCGCCAGCATTTGCGTATTCTCGTCCGCGGTGCCGACGGTCAGGCGCAAACAATTGGCCAGCAATGGATGCATTTTAGAAACGTTTTTGACCAGCACATGGCGCGACTTCATGCCTTCAAAGGTTTTGGCCGCATCCGGGACCCGCACCAGGATCATGTTGGCGTCGCTTTTCCAGGCCTTGACGCCCTTCATGGCCGCCAGCGCGTCCAGCAGCATGGTGCGCTGCGCGACCACGGCCGCGGCCTGCTCGGCGAACACTTCCCGGTGCTCCAGCGCAAACAGCGCGCACTCGTAATTGAGCACACTGATGTTGTAGGGCGGGCGCACCTTGTCGATCTCGGCAATCAGGGCCTTCGGGCCCATCATGTAGCCAATGCGCACGCCGGCCAGCCCAAACTTGCTGAGGGTGCGCATCAGCAGCACATGGCTGTGCCTGGCAATGCGGTCGATATAGCTTTTGCTGGAAAACGGCTGGTAGGCCTCGTCCATCACCACCAGACCGGGCGCTGCGGTGATGATTTTCTCAATGACGGTATCGTCCCACAGGTTGGCGGTGGGGTTGTTCGGGTAGGCCAGGTAAATGATGGACGGCCGGTGCTCGGCGATGGCGGCCAGCATGGCGGCTTCGTCGAGCTCAAAGTCAGCCGTGAGCGGCACACCCGTGAACTTGAGGCCCTGCAGCTGTGCGCTCATGCCGTACATCACAAAGCCCGGCAGCGGCGCCAGGATGGAGCCGCCCGGCACGTCGCAGGCCATGGCCAGCAGCGAAATCAGCTCGTCCGAGCCGTTGCCCAGCATGATGTCAAAGCCTTCTGGCATCCGGGCGTAGTCTGCCAGGGCCTGGCGCAGGTCGTTGACGCGGCCGTCAGGGTAGCGATTCAGCGCCAGCGCGCCCAGCCGCTGCCCGAGATGGGCCTGCAACGCGGCCGGCAGCCGATACGGGTTCTCCATTGCATCGAGCTTGACCATGCCAACGGAGTCCTGAATGGCATAGGCATGCATGGACTGCACGTCCTGGCGAATCAGCTGTTTGAACTTCGGGTCCAGCGCGGTCATTTGGTCACTTTCATATCGGGTACGGTGTGCAGGCGCATCTCGGCGGCGCGGGCATGCGCCTGCAGACCTTCGCCGTAGGCCAGTTCAGCGGCAATCCTGCCCAGTGTCTGGGCACCCTGCTCGCTCACTTCGATCAGGCTGGAGCGTTTCTGGAAGTCATACACGCCCAGCGGGCTGGAAAAGCGTGCCGTGCCGCTGGTGGGCAGCACGTGGTTGGGGCCGGCGCAGTAGTCGCCCAGCGACTCGCTGGTGTAGGCGCCGAGGAAGATGGCGCCGGCGTGCTTGAGCAGCGGCTCCCATTCATGCGGCTGGCTGCTGGAGACTTCCAGGTGCTCGGGCGCAATGCGGTTGCTGAGGGCGCAGGCCTCTTCCATGCTGCGGGTATGGATCAGCACACCCCGGCCGTTGAGCGATTTGGCAATGATCTCGGCGCGCGGCATGGCAGGCAGCAGGCGGTTGAGGGCCTCGTGCACCTGGTCGATGTAGGCCGCATCCGGACACAGCAAAATGCTTTGCGCCAGTTCATCGTGCTCGGCCTGGCTGAACAAATCCATGGCCACCCAGTCGACGGGGGTGCTGCCGTCGGCCAGCACCAGGATTTCGGAAGGGCCGGCAATCATGTCGATGCCCACCGTGCCGAAGACGCGGCGCTTGGCCGCGGCCACGTAGGCATTGCCGGGGCCGGTGATCTTGTCGACCGCGGGAATGGTCGAGGTACCGTAGGCCAGCGCAGCCACGGCCTGCGCGCCGCCAATGGTGAAGGCGCGCGTCACGCCGGCCACATAGGCAGCGGCCAGAACCAGCGGGTTCTTCTCGCCCTTGGGTGTGGGCACCACCATGATGATTTCGCCCACACCGGCCACGTGGGCCGGAATGGCGTTCATCAGCACCGATGAGGGGTAAGCCGCCTTGCCACCCGGCACATAGATGCCGACGCGGTCCAGCGGTGTGACCTTCTGGCCGAGCAGGGTGCCGTCTTCATCACGGTAGCTCCAGCCTTCACCATTGGCCTTCTTCTGGGCCTCGTGGTAGCTGCGCACCCGGCGGGCCGCAGCCTGCAAGGCAGCGCGCTGGGCGGCAGGAATCGCATCAAACGCGGCCTTCAGCTCGGCCTGGCTGAGCTCCAGCGCACTCATGGCCGAGACGCTCAGGCCGTCAAAACGCGCGGTGTACTCGAGCACAGCCGTATCGCCGCGCCGCTGCACGTCCAGGAGGATGTCAGCCACCCGCTGTTCGATGGCCGCATCGGTATCGGCAGACCAGTGCAGGCGCGCCTTGAATTCAGCATCGAATGTGCTGGAAGCGGTCGAAAGGCGTACGGGGTTGGCTACTAAATTCATAGCATTCTTTGCGGACTATTGCGTGATGGCCAAGGACAAGGCGTCAATCAGCCTGCGGATGGGCGCCTGCTTGAGTTTGAGGGCGGTCTGGTTGACCACCAGGTGCGAGCTGATGTCCATGATGCGCTCGACCTCGATCAGGTGGTTGGCCTTGAGCGTGCTGCCGGTGGAAACCAGGTCGACGATGGCGTCGGCCAGGCCGGTGAGCGGCGCCAGCTCCATGCTGCCGTAAAGCTTGATCAGGTCGACGTGCACACCCTTGGAGGCAAAGAAGTCGCGGGCAATGGCCACGTACTTGGTCGCCACTTTCAGCCGCGAGCCCTGCTTCACGGCAGCCGCATAGTCAAAACCTTCGCGCACGGCCACGCTGATGCGGCACCGGGCGATTTGCAGGTCCAGCGGCTGGTACAGGCCCTGGCTGCCGGACTCCAGCAGAGTGTCCTTGCCAACCACGCCAATGTCCGCGCCGCCATACTGCACATAGGTCGGCACATCGGTGGCACGCACCAGTACCACGCGCAGATCGGGCTGGTTGGTCCGCAGGATCAGCTTGCGTGATTTTTCAGGGTCGTCGAGCACTTCGATCCCGGCGCTTCTGAGCAGCGGCAGGATGTCGTCGAAGATGCGGCCTTTGGAAAGTGCGAGCGTGATCACGGTGATGCCTTCAAAGAAAAGGGACAAGAAAAGGGACGCAAAAAAGCCGATGGGCGACAGCATCGTCCCGCCTTGCCAAGTTCAAGCCGCAGGGCCGGCTTCGCCGGACTGCAGGCGGGCGGCCCCCTCGGGGGGCAGCGTAGTACGCGAAGCGACAAGCGTGGGGGCTCATGCCCTTACCCGTTCTATGTCTGCACCGATGCCGCGCAATTTGGCCTCCATCTGGTCGTAGCCGCGGTCCAGGTGGTAAATCCGGTCCACCAGGGTTTCGCCTTCGGCCACCAGGCCGGCAATCACCAGGCTGGCGGAAGCCCGCAGATCGGTGGCCATGACGGTGGCGCCCGAAAGTTTTTCAACGCCTTCCATGACGGCCGCCTTGCCTTCGATCTGGATCTTCGCACCCAGGCGCACCATCTCGTTGACGTGCATGAAGCGGTTTTCAAAAATCGTTTCGGTGACCGTGCTGCTGCCCTGTGCAATGGCGTTGAGCGCCATGAACTGGGCCTGCATGTCGGTGGGAAAACCCGGATATTCCGTGGTACGGAAGGACTGGGCCTTCATGCGGCCCTGCGCCTGGATGCGGATGAATCCCTCGCCGGCCGTGATGGTGGCGCCCGCTTCGCGCAGCTTGTCGATGACCGCATCGAGGTGGTCGGCCCGGCCATGCCGGAGCACCACATCGCCGCCCGCCGCGGCCACCGCGCACAGAAAGGTGCCGGTTTCAATGCGGTCGGCCACCACCTGGTGGGTACAGCCATGCAGGCGCTCCACGCCCTGGATGCGGATGCGGCGCGTGCCGTGGCCTTCGATCTTCGCGCCCATCTTGATGAGCATGTCAGCCAGGTCGCCGATCTCGGGCTCCTGCGCGGCGTTTTCCAGAATCGTTTCGCCTTCGGCCAGGCTGGCGGCCATCAGGAAGTTTTCCGTGCCGGTGACGGTCACCATGTCGGTGGTGATGCTGACACCCTTGAGGCGCTTTTGACCCGCAGGAAGTTTGGCAATCATGTAGCCGTGCTCGACCACGATCTCGGCGCCCATGGCCTGCAGGCCCTTGATGTGCTGGTCTACCGGCCGCGAGCCAATGGCGCAGCCACCGGGCAGCGACACCGTGGCTTCGCCAAAGCGCGCCAGCAGCGGGCCCAGCGCCAGCACGGAGGCGCGCATGGTCTTCACCAATTCATAGGGCGCTTCGGGCGAGCTCAAGGCGCCGGCATGGAGGGTGACGGTTCCCGGCGCATGGGTGCCGCGTTCGGCTTCCACGCCCATGTTGCGGATCAGCTTGAGCATGGTGGCCACGTCCTGCAGGCGCGGCACGTTCTCCAGCGTCACAGTGTCGGCCGTGAGCAGCGCCGCGCACAGTTCCGGGAGGGCGGCATTCTTGGCGCCCGAGATATCGACGGTGCCGGCGAGCGATCTGCCGCCCTTGATGAGTAGTTTGTCCATGCGTTGTCAGTCTGCTGCTTGGTTTGCGTTGTTGGCCGCCCACTCCGCGGGCGTGTAGGTTTTCATGGACAGCGCATGCACTTCATCGGTCTGCAGGCGCCCGCCCAGCGTCGCATACACGCGCTGGTGACGCTGGATCAGGCGCAGGCCCTCGAACGCACTGGAAACAATAGTGGCATACCAGTGCCGGCCGTCGCCCGAGAGCTCGATGTGTTCACAGGGCAGGCCTGCGGCAATGATGGTTTGGAGTTCTTCGCTGGTCATAACAAGGTTTCAAAAAAGAGTTCGCAGTGCAAGGCCTCGAGAGCTACACGCAGTGAGCAAGCGTGGGCGCTCTTCATCCCAGCAGGGGCCGCGGGACTGGCTTTGCCAGACCGCAGGCGCAGCGGCCCCCTCGGGGGGCAGCGCATTACACGAAGTGAAAAGCGTGGGGGCCATATTTCTAGTGCCTGATTTTGTAGCCGGTGCGCAGCATATTGACCGCGACAGCACTGACGATGGCCAGCGCAACCAGCACGATGCCCAGACTCAGCCAGGGCGACACATCGCTGACCCCGAAAAATCCGTAGCGGAAACCGTCAATCATGTAAAAGAACGGGTTCAGGTGGCTGACCTTTTGCCAGAACGGCGGCAGTGAATGGATCGAGTAAAACACGCCGCTCAGGAAAGTCATGGGCATGATGACGAAATTCTGGAAAGCCGCCATCTGGTCAAATTTTTCAGACCATAGCCCCGCGATCACACCCAGGGCACCCAGCATGGCCGCGCCCAGCACCGAAAACAGCACGATCCACCACGGCGCCACAAAGCCGGGCTGACCAAAAAAAACGGTGACGGCAAACACGCCCATGCCCACCAGCAGGCCGCGTGCGATCGACGAGCCCACATAGGCAAAAAACCAGTGCCAGTGCGACAGCGGTGTCAGCAGCACAAACACCAGGCTGCCCATGATCTTGCTCTGGATCAGCGACGACGAGCTGTTGGCGAAGGCGTTTTGCAGCACGCTCATCATCACCAGGCCAGGCACCAGAAAGGCGGTGTAACTCACCTGGTCGTACACCTTCACCTGGTCCTGCAGCACGTGGCCAAAAATCAGCATGTAGAGCACCGCGGTCAGCACCGGCGCGCCCACCGTCTGGAAGCCGACCTTCCAGAAGCGCAGGACTTCCTTGTAAAAAAGGGTTTGCCAGCCGGTCATATTGAGGCCCCCACGCTTGTCACTGCGTGTACTGCGCTGCCCCCCGAGGGGGCCGCTGCGCCTGCGGCCCGGCAAAGCCGGTTCCGCGGCCCCTGCTGGGTTGGAGAGCCCCCATGGCCGCTCACTGCGTGTAGCTCCCGAGGCCATGCAGGCCGCGGCTTGCGAGACGCTTCGCCTCTCATGGTGTTCATGTTGCGACTCCCGTCAGGCTCAGTTCGACAGGCTCTTCCACGACTTTTTCTGCCATCACATCGAGAAACACATCTTCGAGGTCGGCCTTGCGTATCTCCACATCGTGGGCCACCAGCCCGGCCTGGCGAATGGCCGCCAGGTATTGTTCGATTTCATGGGCGCTGTTGGCCGGAAACTGCACGATGCGGCCGGTGATTCTGGCCTGGCTCGCCAGTTGCGGCGGCAACTCGCTGTCAATCTTGAAGCGCAGGACATTTGACGAGGCCGCCTCGAGCAGCTCCGAGGTCGGCGCCAGCGCCACCACCCGCCCCTGCTTGAGCATGGCGATGCGGCTGCACAGAGCCTCGGCCTCTTCCAGGTAGTGCGTGGTCAGCAACACGGTGGAGCCCTGCCTGTTGAGTTTGGCGATGAATTGCCAGAGGGTCTGGCGCAGCTCCACGTCAACCCCGGCCGTAGGCTCGTCGAGCACGATCACCGGCGGCTTGTGGACCAGGGCCTGCGCCACCAGCACACGGCGCTTCATGCCGCCCGACAGCTGACGCATATTGGCATTGGCCTTGTCGGCCAGTCCGAGGCTGGCCAGCAGCTCGTCAATCCAGGCGTCGTTATGCTTGATGCCGAAATAGCCCGACTGGATGCGCAGCGCTTCCCGCACCGTGAAAAAGGGGTCAAACACCAGTTCCTGCGGCACGACGCCGAGCTTGCGCCGCGCATTGGCGTAATCGGTCACGACATCGCAGTCATGCACCTTGACAGTACCGCTGCTGGCCCGCGAGAGGCCAGCCAGAATGCTGATAAGTGTGGTCTTTCCAGCCCCGTTGGGACCCAGCAAACCAAAAAACTCACCTTGCTGGATGTCAAAGCTCACATTGTCAAGCGCCCGCACCACAGGGCCGGTCTGATTTCGCGCGGATGAGTAGGTTTTGGAGACGGACTGGAATGAAATAGCTGGCATGAGCCCCTCATTTTAAGGGCTGATGCTTTTTTCAGACGCCCGACCGGTGGAAGGCCCCGCGCGGTGCACGAAGCACCCGCAGAAAACCGGAAAACCCGGCCTCATTCCGTTTCCAAATCAAGCGTGAACGCGAAGGCTCGCCGCAGACAGTGCTATAGCACGGCAAGGCGGGCCGACAAAGTGCACGTTTGATTTGGAAATGGAATCAGGCTGCGGCAGGAATCAGGTCTGCTACGCCGTAAAGCCGGGCCAGCTGGCCCAGCCGCGCAGGCGCGCCGCGCACCGCGAACGCCTTGCCGGCGGCCAGCGCCTCGCGCCGGCAAGCCAGCAATACCGCCAGTGCCGAAGAGTCAAACTCCTGCAGCGCACTGGCGTCGGCCACCACTTCCCCCGGCTGGGACAGGACGGCCTGCTTCAGGCCGTCCGTGAACCCAGCGGCCACGGCATGCGTCAGCACGGCAGGCAGGGTCACCATGGCGGATGACACGTTCAGGACTTCTTCTCGCTTGCGTTGGACTTGTTGCGCTGGGCCAGCGACGCGATCAGCCCATCCACGCCCTTGGCGCTGATTTCCTGGGCGAACTGGGTGCGATAGGTTTCCACCAGCCACACGCCGAGGACGTTGAGGTCATAAATTTTCCAGCCGGAAGCGGTTTTTTCCATGCGGTAGTCCAGCTGAATCGGGTCGCCGCGTCCAAGCACTTCCGTGCGCACGGTCACCTCGGTATCGGCCGCTTCTGCGCGCAAGGGCTTGACGCTGAGCGTCTGATCCCTGACCTGAGACAGGGCACCGGAATAGGTGCGGATCAGCAAGATCTTGAATTCGTCCTGCAGACGGGCTTTCTGCTCGGGGGTGGCCTGGCGCCAGTTGCGCCCGACGGCGGAGGCCGTCATGCGCGTGAAGTTCACATTGGGCATGATCTTGCTGTCAACCAGCGAGATCACCTTGCTCATGTCGCCGGCCTGCACGGACTTGTCAGCCTTGATGCTGTCCAGTACCTCTGTCGAGACGCGTTTGATCAGCGCATCAGGGGCTTCGTCGGCAGCGCGAACGAAAGAAGCAGACGTGAGCAGAGCCAGGCTGAGGGTGGCGGTCAACAGTTGGCCAAGGGTTCTACGGTTCATGGTTTTCCTTCGGTAACGAAACACGTGCCTGACAGCGATCTGCACGGCAATTCATGCATATCCACTTCTGCCAAACAGTGATTCAACGGCTATTTTCCGGGTTTGTTCGGGGCTAAGGGTGAAGTTGTACAGCAGTCTTGTAAATTTTGTTTACAAAGGCTCTTTCTCTTTTTCCCTCTAATTGGCAGGCGCCGAAGCAGATGCATTGGATGACTGCGCCGCCGGGGCCTCTGGCAGGTCGTAGCGCTCTTCTGTCTCGGCTGCCGCACCGCGAATCAGGCTGCGACGGCGCTGCAGATAGACATCACGAGCAAAACTGTATCTATCAAGCGCAGCCTCGTCCAGCAGGGCGCCCGTGCCCAGCAGGTTGGCCCGCAGATCCACCGCGCGCAGCACGATCATGGAGTTGCGCACCGATACATCATTCGTCCGGCTCACCAGATCTCCCTGCACATCCACCAGCGAGCCCACGGAATCGCGCACGGTGGAGGGCCCCAGCAGTGGCAGCACCACATAGGGACCGGAGGCGACACCCCAATATCCCAGGGTCTGGCCAAAATCCTCGCTGTGCTTGGGAATCCCCAAGTCGCTGGCCACATCAAAAATACCGCCCAGGCCCCACAATGTATTGACCGTGATGCGGAAAAGGCTGTCGGTGGCCTCTACAGGCTTGGCCTGCAGCACATTGTTGACCATCGACCAGACATCGGAAATATTGCCAAAAAAACTGTTGACGGCGGTGCGGATGGGCGCGGGTGTGACGTCCCGGTAAGCTGTCGCTACCGGCTTGACGAGGGCGCGGTCGACACCGTCGTTGAAGTTGAACATCGCCCGGTTGAACGGCTCCAGTGGATCGGCCGGGTTGGCATTCGGTCCGGTTGCGCAACCCTGCAGCAGCGCCAGCGCCAAGGCTGCAGCCGCCCACCACAGGGACCGCTTCATCGTGTTTTGTGTCGTTGATATCGTTCGCGTCGTCATTTTTTTTCTGGCGTCCCTGGTGACGGCGCAGCCCCTGATCCAGAACTGCTGTCCGCCGCTTTGCTATACAAAAACTGGCTGATCAGACTTTCAAGCACCACGGCTGACTGGGTCTGCTTGATCACATCCCCCGCCGCCAGGTTTTTCTCATCCCCACCGGCCTCCACGCCGATGTATTGCTCGCCCAGCAAACCGCTGGTCAGTATTTTCAGCGAACTGTCCTTGGGAAAGGCATAGCGGCTTTCCATGGCCAGATGAACACTGGCCTGGTAGGACTTGTCGTCAAAAGTGATATTTTCAACCCGGCCGACAACAACGCCCGCACTTTTCACGGCCGCGCGTGGTTTGAGACCACCAATATTGTCGAACTTTGCCGTAACGCGGTATGAGGTGTCAAAACTCAGGGTCAGCAGGTTGGCCGATTTGAGCGCCAGAAACAGCATGGCGGCGCCACCGATCAGGACAAACAGTCCAACCCACACGTCGTTTTTTGAACGTTGCATTTTTTTCCTTCAATGACCCAAACCTGCGCCGGCAAAGGGGATGAATTTTCGCATGGTTGGATTCATAAGGTGCGCGTCCCGCCTTAAAGGCTGAACATCCAGGCGGTCAACAAGAAGTCCAGTCCAAGCACAGCCAGCGACGCCACCACCACGGTGCGGGTGGTGGCGCGCGACACGCCTTCCGGCGTAGGTTGCGCTTCAAACCCCTGGTGCAGCGCCACAAAAGTGACAGTCACACCAAATACAAAACTTTTGATCACACCGTTGCCAACGTCGCGCCAGACATCCACGCCGGCCTGCATCTGGCTCCAGAAAGAACCCGCATCGACACCGATCATCACCACGCCGACCACCCAGCCCCCGATGATGCCGACAGCACTGAATACCGCAGCCAGCAGCGGCATGGCGATCACCCCACCCCAGAACCGGGGCGCGAGGATGCGACGCACCGGATCAACGGCCATCATTTCCATGGCCGATAGCTGTTCACCAGCTTTCATCAGGCCGATTTCTGCAGTCAGCGAGGTACCGGCACGGCCGGCAAACAGCAAGGCCGTGACCACAGGGCCCAGTTCTCGCACCAGGCTAAGCGCCACCAGCAAGCCCAGGGCCTCCGAGGAGCCATAACGCTGCAGCGTGTAGTAGCCCTGCAGGCCGAGCACAAAACCCACAAAAAGACCGGATACCGTGATGATGGCCAGCGAATAATTGCCGAGAAAGAAAATCTGGTCACGCACCAGGCCAAAACGGGCCAGCGCCGGACCCGTCAGCGCCAGCAGGCGCGACATCAGGCGCGCGGCATGGCCAAGCTCGGCCAGCTGGCTGCGCGTGCCGAAACCCAGATTGGAAAGCATGCGGACGGGGCTGTAAGGGCTCATGAGCGAGCCCTCCGGCGTGCTGTAGCCTGCCGTCCGAAATCGGTGGCGACGTCCGGGCCGGGGTAATGGAATTTCACGGGACCTTCGCTCTGTGCGTTGACAAACTGATGGACCAGCGGGTCGGTGGAATTGCGGACCTCGTCGGGCGTGCCCTCTGCGGCAATGCCGCCATTGGCCAGGATGATGACCTTGTCGGCGATGTGAAAGGTTTCTTCCAGGTCGTGGGACACCACAATGCTGGTGATCCCCAGCGTGTCGTTGAGCTGGCGAATCAGCTGTGCTGCCGTGCCCAGAGAAATGGGGTCCAGTCCGGCAAAGGGCTCGTCATACATGATGAGTTCGGGGTCGAGCACGATGGCGCGCGCCAACGCCACACGCCGGGCCATTCCTCCGGAAACTTCGCTGGGCATCAGATCGCGCGCACCGCGCAGTCCCACCGCATTGAGCTTCATCAGCACGATGTCCCGAATCAATTCGTCATTCAGCGCAGTATGTTCACGCAAGGGAAAGGCGACATTGTCAAACACGCTCAAATCCGTGAACAGCGCACCAAACTGGAACAGCATGCCCATGCGGCGCCTGGCCTCATAGAGTTCGGACTGCGCCAACCGGTCAATGCTTTTGCCGTCGAACAGGACCTCGCCCTGACTGGCTTTTTGCTGTCCGCCGATCAGGCGCAACACGGTGGTCTTGCCGCCGCCCGAAGCACCCATCAGCGCCGTGACCTTGCCCCGCGGCACCGACAGGGTGACCCGGTCAAGGATGACCCGATCCCCTGCGGAGCCTGGATAGGAAAAGGTCACATCCTTGAACTCAACCAGCGATGAAGCGGAAATGTCGGCCATGAAAAAGAAAAGGCCAACGAGCGCGTCGGCAGTGCTAGGGAATGCCCTAATGATACGGGGTTTGTCCTGTATTGGCCGCCGCATGCCGGCCACTTGGCGGCCTGCCGGAGACGGGATCGGGATAGGTTGCCGCGCCACGCCGCAGAACATCTGTTGAAAATACCATCCAAACCACAAATCACAAGGGTTTGTTGCTACTATTTTAGTAGCAATGAGAACGCTTGGGATCCCCCGCCGGCACGTCGGACTCTTCCAGACTCATCCGCCACACACGAAACAGTGGTCTCAATGCAACGCCTTGCCATTCAGCCGACGCTCCACTGGGTCTTCCTCAACCGCCCCCGGAGCGTATTCCCGAGGGTCCATTGATGGCGTTGATGAGTTAGCGCGGCAAGTCGCTGTAACCCATCAGGAACTCGTCGACCGCGCGCGCGGCCTGGCGGCCTTCGCGAATCGCCCACACGACCAGGCTTTGGCCGCGCCGGATGTCGCCGGCCGCAAACACCTTGGGCACATTGGTGGCATAGCCGCCCGTGAAGTCAGTGCCCGCCTTGGCGTTGCCGCGGTTGTCTTTCTCGACGCCGAAAGCCTCCAGGACCGAAGCGACCGGCGAGACAAAGCCCATGGCCAGGAGCACCAGGTCGGCCTTGAGCGTCTGCTCCGACCCCGGCACCTCGACCATCCTGCCATCCTTCCATTCGACGCGAACGGTTTTCAGGCCGGTGACCTTGCCTTTTTCCCCCATCAACTCCTTGGTGGAGATCGCGAACTCGCGCTCGCAGCCTTCTTCGTGGCTGGAACTGGTGCGTAGCTTGATCGGCCAGTACGGCCAGGTCATGGGGCGGTTTTCCTCTTCGGGGGGCTGCGGCATCAGTTCAAACTGGGTCACGCTGGCCGCACCGTGGCGATTGCTGGTGCCGACGCAGTCGGACCCGGTGTCGCCGCCTCCAATCACGATGACATGCTTGCCGTCGGCCCTGATCTGGCCCTTGACCTTGTCACCCGCGTTGATCTTGTTCTGCTGCGGCAGGAACTCCATGGCGAAATGCACGCCGTCCAGATCCCGGCCAGGCACAGGCAAATCGCGCGACTGCTCGGCGCCGCCCGTCAGGATGATGGCCTCAAAGTCCTTTTGCAACTGCTCGGCCGATATCGTTTCCTTGGCCCAGTTCGTGACTTTGGAATCCTTGGGCAGGCTGCCGATCATCACGCCGGCGCGGAAAGTGACACCCTCGGCCCGCATCTGCTCGACGCGGCGGTCAATATGGATTTTCTCCATCTTGAAGTCGGGAATGCCGTAGCGCAGCAAGCCGCCGATACGGTCGTTTTTCTCAAACAGCGTGACATCATGGCCGGCGCGCGCCAGCTGCTGTGCCGCGGCCATGCCGGCAGGGCCGGAGCCCACCACCGCCACCTTTTTGCCGGTTTTGTGCTTGGGCAACTCGGGCTTGACCCAGCCTTCGGACCAGGCACGGTCGATGATGGCATGCTCGATCGATTTGATGCCGACCGGATCGTTGTTCACATTCAGCACGCAGGCAGCCTCGCAGGGCGCGGGGCAGATGCGGCCGGTGAACTCCGGAAAGTTGTTGGTGCTGTGCAACGTGTCGATCGCGTTTTTCCAGTCGGCACGAAACACCATGTCATTGAAATCGGGAATGATGTTGTTGACCGGGCAGCCGCTGTTGCAAAAGGGCGTGCCGCAGTCCATGCAGCGTGCCGCCTGTTTGCCGGCCTGCGCATCGTTCAGCCCGATGACAAACTCCTTGTAGTTTTTCAGGCGCTCGGGCACAGGCTTGTAGCCCTCCTCGATGCGCTGGTATTCCATGAAGCCGGTGATTTTTCCCATGATCAGTCCTGTCGGTTCCGTTATCGTGATGAGTACAAGTTTGCTGCGATCAGGCCTTACTTGGCCGCCGCGGTTTCCAGGTTGGTAGCCACTTGCGAGCGGGTGGTTTCAGTCGCAGCTTCGAGCCTGCGCTCCTTGCGCTCGATCAACGCCCGTTTGTACTCATTCGGGAACACTTTCACAAACTTCAGACGCGCCTCGCTCCAGTTGTCGAGCAATTCCCTTGCGCGTTTGCTGCCCGTCCAGCGGTTGTGGTCCTGCAGCAGGCGCTTGAGCAATTCCTCGTCACTCTCACCGGCATGCCAGTCCGATTCATGGGCGTGCTGCTCGACGGTGCTCACCACCCGGTCCATGGACACCATGGAGGTGTTGCAGCGCGTTGCAAACAAGCCGTCTTCGTCGTAGACATAGGCCACACCGCCGCTCATGCCGGCGGCGAAGTTGCGGCCGGTCTTGCCCAGTACCGCCACCGTGCCGCCGGTCATGTATTCGCAGCCATGGTCGCCCGTGCCTTCCACCACCGCCGTGGCACCCGACAGTCGCACCGCAAAACGCTCGCCGGCCACGCCACTGAAAAACGCTTCGCCGGTGGTGGCGCCATACAGCACCGTGTTGCCGACGATGGTGTTTTTATGCGACTCACCCCGGAAGTCAATGCTCGGTCGCACCACGATGCGGCCGCCGGAAAGACCCTTGCCGGTGTAGTCGTTGGCATCGCCAATCAGGTACAGGGTGATGCCCTTGGCGAGGAAAGCGCCAAACGACTGGCCACCGGTACCCTCAAGCTGGATACGCAGGGTGTCATCAGGCAGGCCTTCAGGATGGCGGCGCGTCAGCTCGCCCGACAGCATGGCGCCGACGGTGCGGTTGACGTTGCGCGCCACCTCGATGAACTGCACTTTCTCGCCTTTCTCCAGAGCGGCTTTTGACTTCTCGATCAGGCGGATGTCCAGTGCCTTGCCCAGCGCGTGGTCCTGCTCCATCACATGCAGACGCGGCACATCGGCCGGCACATTGGGCTGGTAGAACAGGCGGCCGAAGTCCAGGCCGCGCGCCTTCCAGTGCTCAATGCCTTTTTGCGTATCGAGCAGGTCGGCACGGCCAATCAGGTCATCGAACTTGCGCACGCCCAGCTGAGCCATTAGCTGACGCGCCTCTTCAGCCACAAAGAAGAAATAATTGACCACATGCTCGGGCTTGCCGCTGAATTTCTGGCGCAGCACCGGGTCTTGCGTGGCCACACCCACCGGGCAGGTGTTCAGGTGGCACTTGCGCATCATGATGCAGCCCTCGACCACCAGCGGCGCGGTGGCAAAGCCGAATTCATCGGCGCCCAGCAGGGCGCCAATGACCACGTCGCGGCCGGTTTTCATCTGGCCGTCGGCCTGCACGCGAATGCGCCCGCGCAGGCGGTTGAGCACCAGCGTCTGCTGGGTCTCGGCCAAGCCGATTTCCCAGGGAGAGCCGGCGTGCTTGATGGACGACCAGGGCGAAGCGCCGGTGCCGCCGTCATGGCCGGCAATCACCACGTGGTCGGACTTGGCCTTGGCCACGCCCGCGGCAATCGTGCCCACACCGACTTCGCTGACCAGCTTGACGCTGATGCTGGCGCGCGGATTGACGTTCTTCAGATCGTGAATCAGTTGCGCCAGATCTTCGATGGAATAAATGTCGTGGTGCGGCGGTGGCGAAATCAGGCCGACACCGGGCACGGAGTAACGCAGGTGGCCGATGTAGTCGCTCACCTTGCCACCGGGCAACTGGCCGCCCTCGCCGGGCTTGGCGCCCTGCGCCATCTTGATCTGGATCTGGTCGGCCGACACCAGGTATTCGGCCGTGACACCGAAGCGTCCCGAGGCGACCTGCTTGATGCGCGAGCGCAGCGAGTCGCCGTCCTGCAGCGGAAGATCCACCTCGACCTGTTTCGGACCGATCACACTCTTGAGCGTTTCACCCTTCTTGATCGGAATGCCCTTGAGCTCCTGGCGATAGCGGTTCGGATCCTCACCGCCTTCGCCGGTGTTGCTCTTGCCGCCGATGCGGTTCATCGCGACGGCCAGCGTGGCGTGGGCTTCGGTGCTGATCGAGCCGAGCGACATCGCGCCGGTCGCAAAACGCTTGACGATTTCCTTGGCCGGCTCGACCTCGTCGATCGGGATGGCTTTCGACGGGTCTATCCTGAACTCGAACAGTCCGCGCAAGGTCATGTGGCGACGGTTCTGGTCGTTGATCAGCTGGGCATATTCCTTGTAGGTGTTCCAGTTGTTGGAACGCGTCGAATGCTGAAGCTTGGCGATCGCGTCTGGCGTCCACATGTGGTCCTCGCCGCGCACGCGCCAGGCGTACTCGCCGCCGGCGTCCAGCATGTTGGCGAGCACCGGGTCATCGCTGAACGCCGCCTTGTGCATGCGCAGGGCTTCTTCGGCGATCTCGAACACGCCCATGCCTTCCACCTGGCTGGCGGTGCCGCTGAAGAATTTGGCCACGGTGTCGCGGTTCAGGCCGATCGCCTCAAACAGCTGGGCACCGCAGTAGCTCATGTAGGTTGACACGCCCATCTTGGACATGATCTTCGACAGGCCCTTGCCAATCGCCTTGGTGTAGTTATAGACCGCCTTGTCGGTGTTCAGGTCGCCGGGCAGGCCCCTTGACAGCTCGGCCAGGGTTTCCATGGCGAGGTAGGGGTGAACGGCCTCGGCGCCATAGCCTGCCAGCACCGCGAAGTGATGCACCTCGCGTGCCGAGCCGGTTTCCACCACCAGTCCGGCCGTGGTGCGCAGGCCCTCTTTCACCAGGTGCTGGTGAATCGCGGACAGCGCCAGCAAAGCCGGAATCGCCACCTGCGCGGCGCTCACGGCGCGGTCGCTCACGATCAGGATATTCTTGCCGTCCTTGATCGCATCGACCGCCTCGGCGCACAGCGAAGCCAGCTTGGCCTCCACGCCCTCGTGGCCCCAAGCCAGCGGGTAAGTGATGTCCAGCGTATAGCTCTTGAACTTGCCCTGGGTGTGCGCCTCGATGTCGCGCAGCTTTTGCATGTCGGCCACGTTGAGCACGGGCTGGCTGACTTCCAGCCGCATTGGCGGGTTGACCTGGTTGATGTCCAGCAGGTTGGGCTTGGGGCCGATGAAGGACACCAGCGACATCACGATGGCTTCGCGGATCGGGTCGATCGGCGGGTTGGTCACCTGCGCGAACAGCTGCTTGAAGTAGTTGTACAGCGGCTTGTTCTTGTTGGACAGCACGGCCAGCGGGCTGTCGTTGCCCATGGAGCCGGTGGCTTCTTCGCCGTTGGTGGCCATCGGAGACATCAGGAACTTGATGTCTTCCTGCGTGTAGCCGAAGGCCTGCTGGCGATCGAGCAGCGTCAGCCCGGCGTCGGCCGGCGTGGCGCTGGCAGCCGCGGCGGGCACCTTGCCAGACACGTCATCGAGCTTGATGCGCAGGTTCTCGATCCACTGCTTGTAGGGCTTGCTGTGCGCCAGCGTCGCCTTGATTTCCTCATCGTCCACCATGCGGCCCTGCTCGAGGTCGATCAGGAACATCTTGCCGGGCTGCAGGCGCCACTTGCGCACGATCTTGTGCTCGGGAATCGGCAACACACCGGATTCCGAGGCCATGATGACCAGATCGTCGTCAGTGACGCAATAACGTGAAGGACGCAGGCCATTGCGGTCCAGCGTGGCACCAATCTGGCGGCCGTCGGTGAACACGATGGAGGCCGGGCCATCCCACGGTTCCAGCATCGCGGCATGGTATTCATAGAAGGCCTTGCGACGCTCGTCCATGGTGGTGTGCTGCTCCCACGGCTCGGGGATCATCATCATCACGGCTTGGCTGATCGGGTAGCCCGCCATGGTCAGCAACTCCAGGCAGTTGTCAAAGGTGGCGGTATCTGACTGGCCGGCGAAGCTGATGGGGTAGAGCTTTTGCAAATCGGCACCCAGCACGGGCGAGGACATCACACCCTCGCGCGCCTTCATCCAGTTGTAGTTGCCCTTGACGGTGTTGATCTCACCGTTGTGCGCCACATACCGGTAGGGGTGAGCCAGCGGCCACTCCGGGAAGGTATTGGTCGAAAAACGCTGGTGCACCAGGCCGAGGGCGGAGACGCAGCGGGTGTCGGTCAGGTCACGGTAGTAAGTACCCACTTGGTCGGCCAGCAGCAGGCCTTTATAAACCACGGTGCGGCTGGACATGCTGGGCACGTAATATTCTTTGCTGTGCGTCAGGCGCAGGTTCTGGATGGCGGCGCTGGCCGTTTTGCGGATCACATACAGCTTGCGCTCGAGAGCATCCTGCACGATCACGTCGTTGCCGCGACCGATGAAAATCTGGCGCAGGATGGGCTCTTTTTCGCGCACGGTCGGCGACATGGGCATGTCGCGGTTGACCGGCACATCGCGCCAGCCCAGCAACACCTGGCCTTCCGCCTTGACGGCGCGTTCCAGCGCCTGCTCGCAAGCCAGGCGCGATGCATGCTCTTTCGGCAAAAACACCATGCCCACGCCGTACTCGCCCGGCGGCGGCAAGGCGACGCCCTGCTTTGCCATTTCTTCACGGTACAGCGCATCTGGCAGCTGAATCAGGATGCCGGCGCCGTCGCCCATCAATTTGTCGGCGCCCACCGCACCACGGTGGTCGAGGTTCTCGAGAATTTTCAGGCCCTGCTGAACAATGGCGTGGGATTTGTGCCCCTTGATGTGAGCGACGAATCCAACCCCGCAAGCGTCGTGCTCATGGGCTCCGGAGTACAAGCCATGTTCTTCAAAGTGTTTGATTTCAGCAGCCGTGGTCATGGCAATTCCTCGTCGGTGTGGGAAAAGAGCGGCGTGCGACAGGCATGCACCGTCTCCTCCGCAAGGTTCATAATTTTTTGCAGGGATTGAGAGCATAGTGCACTGCAACAACAATGCCAAGCACTTTAAATGGGGTCAGATTCCAATTAAATCCCAAAGAAGTATATCTAAATGTAATTAGGGACACATTAAAATCATCCGAAAAGCACCTCAAAAGTGGACATGGCGGCGCTCAGCGGGGTACAGGCCTGCCGGGTGGGCGTCCGGCCCGGTTTTTCTGAACCCGGCGCTCGGTCCGCTTTTGCACGTCAGCCACAAAGCCCTCCCCTCCAAGCACCCAGCCACCGAGGACTGACCGGGTCAGTGCATCGTGCTGCGCCGATGAGATGCCCTCGCGCACCAATTCGGCGTAAGCCACTTCACGCCCAAACGGCGTGTTGCCCAGAGCCCAGAATAGCGGATGGGGCGTCACGAGCCTGTCGGCCCGCAAACCGGCGTAATGGCCATGGCTAGACCAGGGGTAGTCTTTGGGGTCCCCTGCCACCCCAGCCCGTACCGGACTGAGGTCGATATAGGCCATGCAGGGCAGCAGATAGCGCTCGGCCTCTATCAGGGTCGAGCGGTAACGCCCTTCCCACAGGGTTCCGGTGCGTCCCTGGCTGTCATTGAAATAGCGTACATAACGCCGGCCCACAGCCTGCATCATCTGGGGCAAGCCATCGGCGCTTGCCGGAGTCGCCAGCAAATGGAAATGATTGCCCATCAAGACATAGGCGTGCAGTGCCACGCCAAATTTGCGGGCGTTTTCTTCCAGCAGGGCCAGCAGCGTCTGGTAATCGGCCACCGATGAAAAAATGGCCTGCTGGTTGTTGCCGCGCTGAAGAATGTGATGGGGATAGCCGGCAAGCGTGAGACGGGGAAGACGGGCCATGGGAGAAGTGTCTGGAGTTGTGCATCATGATAATTGGAATCTGACCCTCAATACGACTCCGGAGATCCCGGATCCCATGTTGATCACCAGGGCTTGCAGCCCCCTTCCCCCTTCGGGGCGTTACCGAATGACCTTGCCGTCCGGCGTGATGCTGACCAGGTCTATCGCACGCACGGACTCATACTTTTTGGCGCGCAGGTTGATACGAAAACCACCCACGTCATAGTCCGTCATGGATTCAAAGGCTTTTTGCAGGCCAGGACGGTCCGGCCTGCCACCGCCCGAGACACTGCGGCGCACGCCTTCGGCAAATGTGCGGGCAGCGATGTAGCCCTCCACGCTTTCGTAACTGGGCGTCTGGTCGGTCTGGTTCAGCACGTCCAGGTATTCCTTGATGATGGGTGTGCCGGTGCTGCGCGGCGAAGGCACCACCTGTGAAATGACGATGCCGCCAATCTCTTTGCCCAGCGCACTGAAAAGCGGGTCTATGCCGACCACCGAAAAATTCAGGAACTGGCCGCCATAGCCGGCCCGGCGCATTTTGCGGATGAAGGCGGCCGATGAATTGAAGAGGCTGACCTGTATGATGGCTTGGGGCTCTGCCTTGAGCAGCTGGGCCACTGCCGCATCAACCTTGTCGCTATTGACCGGCGACAGCGCACTGGCCACGATCGGTGGACGCTTGAGGTCGACCAGCGCCTGCTTGATGGCAGCCAGGCCAGCGCGCCCCATGGCATCGTCTTCGGCAAACACGGCGATGCGGTCCTGGTTCAGCGTGGCACAGTGGCGCACCACCTTGTAAGCCTCATCCGCCAGGGCTGGCCGCACATGGAACACATTGCCGAGGGCAGGATCATGCAGCGCATCGGAGGCGGCAAAGGGGGCAAAAAACAGGGCCCCCGCCGGCTTTGCCACGGCAAAGGCGGCATCGCAACTGGCCGTGCCGGCAAAACCGAACAGCGCGTCAACGCCTTGATCCATCAGCTGCCTGGCATTGTTGGCAGCTCTGGCAGGGTCGTAGCCATCATCCAGCGCCTTGACGTCGATCTTGTAGCCGCCCGCACCGTTTTTCGCATTGATGGCATCGAAGCAAATTTTCGCGCCGTTGAGGTAAGCCAGCCCGATCTGGTCTGCCGCGCCCGTCAGCGGCACGGACTGGCCCACGACCACCCTGCGCGCAGTTTTGGCAGTTTGTGCCCGAAGCGCGGGACTTGCCACCAAGGCACCCGCGCACACGCTACCCAGAATTAATTGACGCCGATTGGGAACCATCACAACACCTTTCGAGATACGAGGCAACCAAGCAGGTTTGATGCCTGCGCTGCAACGGATGCCCGCCACAAATTTGGCCACCGGTGCAGCGTAATGCGGGAAAGCATCCAAAGCCGGCCCGCTCAATGCCGTCACGACATAAGGCTATGCGTGTACTTCGCGGCGTCCTCGCCGACAACGGGCTATCGAATCTGCCTGCCCGGCTGGGCAGCGGCCTGAAGAAGTGCTGTCACACCGGAAAAATGGCACGCCCTTTGAGACGCTCATGTTCCCTGGCGGCGAAGCGATCCGTCATGCCGGCGATGTAATCAGCCACCACACGTTCGGCTTTTGCGCCGGCGGAATGGGGCATGTCAATCCCGGCTGCACGGTCGATATGCGCCTGCGGCATCTGCGCCGGGTCGGCCATATACGCCTCGAACAAATCGCGAACCACTTGCTGGGCCGCCTGGGTGGTGTGCACCACCTGTGGATGCCGGTATAAATTTTGCAGCAGGAATCGTTTGAGGGAGGCGGACTGCGCCGCCATTTCATCGGTAAAACAGACCAGCGGGGGATGCTGGCGCACCGCCTCCACGTCAGCCGGCGCGGCGGCCTGCAAGGCTGTCCGCGTCGCCTCAATGACGTCGTAGACCTGCGCACTGAGCATGCGCCGTATGGCTTCAAACAGGAGGCGGCGACCCAGCAGGCCCGGATGCGCCAGACCTGTCTCGCGGCGAAACTGGCTGAACAGCGCCACCTCCTCGAGTTGCTCCAGGGTGAGCAAGCCTGAACGGACCCCATCATCGATATCGTGGGCGTTGTAGGCAATTTCATCCGCAAGATTGGCCAGCTGGGCTTCCAGGCTGGGCTGCAGCCATCGGGGCTCCATGGAGGCCGGCGAGATGAAGCGCCGGGCGACGCCACCGGGCTCACGCGCCTCGATCTGGCGGGCGTTGCGCCTTGAACAGTGCTTCAAAATCCCTTCGCGTGTCTCAAACGTCAGGTTCAGACCGTTGTAGGCGGGATAGCGCTCTTCCAGCGTGTCCACAACCCGCAGGCTCTGCAGGTTGTGCTCGAAGCCGGCGCTCTGTGGGTTGTGGGCCTTCAGGCATTGGTTCAGCGCATCCTGGCCGGCATGGCCGAACGGCGTATGACCCAGGTCGTGCGCCAGGGCGATCGCCTCGACCAGATCTTCGTTGAGCCGCAGGGTACGGGCGATCGAGCGCCCCAACTGCGCGACCTCCAGCGAATGGGTCAGGCGCGTGCGGAAGAGATCGCCCTCGTGGTTCAGAAATACCTGAGTTTTATAGACCAGGCGGCGAAACGCCGTGGAATGCACAATCCGGTCGCGGTCGCGCTGGAACTCGGAGCGCGTCGGCGCCGCAGGCTCGGGGTAGCGCCGGCCGCGCGACAGCGCCGGATCACAAGCATAGGCCGCAGCACTCATGACTCACTCATCCAGACAGCTTCCAGCCTTCATGAAATCGGCAACATTTACCGGCCCCATCGCCCATCACGCACAACAGGCATCGATGACTTCGCGCACCAGCGCATCGGGTGCGCCACGCACCGCCGCCTTGCCAGGCCCATCAATCACCACGAAGCGGATTTCACCGGCCTCGGATTTTTTATCGACGCGCATCAGCTCCAGATAACGGCCGGCATTGTCAGTGGCGGACAGCACAGGCCCCTTGACGGGCAGGCCGGCACGCAGGACAAGTCCTGTCAGGCGATCGACAAAAGCCATGTCGACCAAGCCCAGGCGCTGTGACAAATGCGCCGCCATCACCATGCCGCAGCCCACGCCCTCGCCGTGCAGCCACACCCCATAGCCCAGCCCCGACTCAATCGCGTGGCCAAAAGTGTGGCCGAAATTCAAGATCGCCCGCAAGCCGGATTCGCGTTCGTCCTGCCCCACCACCCAGGCCTTGATCTCGCAGCTGCGCTGAATGGCATGCGCCAGTGCGGCCGGGTCCTTGCTCATCAAGGCCTCGAGGTGGCCTTCAATCCAGTCGAGAAACACCATGTCGGCGATCGGCCCGTATTTGATGATCTCGGCCAGGCCCGCGCTCAGTTCGCGCGGCGGCAGCGTGGCGAGAGCGTCCAGGTCGCACACGACCTGGAGCGGCTGATAGAACGCGCCGATCATGTTTTTCCCCAGTGGGTGGTTGATGGCTGTCTTGCCGCCTACCGATGAATCCACCTGGGCCAGCAGGGTTGTAGGCACCTGCACGAAGGGCACGCCGCGCATGTAGCTTGCGGCGGCAAAACCCGTCATGTCGCCGACGACCCCACCGCCCAGCGCAAACAGCACGGTTTTACGATCACAACCATTTCCCAGCAGCGCGTCAAAAATCAGCTGTAGCGTGGGCCAGTCTTTATGGTCCTCGCCATCGGGCAAGGTCACCTGCAAGACCTTCTGGTAGCGCGTTCGGAGGGCGTGGGCGAGCGGAGCCGCATAGAGGGGAGCGACAGTGGTATTGGAGACGATAAGCGCCGTCGTGGCCTTGGGCAATTGCTCGTAGGTCGACGCACTGCCCAGCAGGCCCGCACCGATGACTATCGGATAGCTGCGCTCGGCCAGATGGATATGAACCCGCGCCACAGCAGGGGAAGTGTTTGCTTGCATAAGCGCAAGTGTAGAGGCACTCCACGATCCTTGGGGGTCTCTCCCGGTCATTGCTTCGTTACCGCAGCAGCCCGAGCCTGGCAGGTGACACCAGGCTAAGGCGCAGGAACCACGCCCGCCAGTTCCAGCTGCATGAGGATCATGTTCACCAGGGTGGACACCGAAGGACGGCCGGTTTCAATCACGAATTGGGCGGTTTCCCGATACAGCGGATCGCGTGCGATGTAAAGATCGCGCAATCGGGCCAGTGGATCAGCGACCTGAAGCAGCGGCCGGTTCTGGTCATGCCGCAAGCGCCGAAAAACCTCTTCCGGCGCCGAATGCAAATATACGACCTGCGCCCGCCCCCGCAAATGCTCGCGGTTCACAGGGCGGAGCACGCTACCGCCGCCGGTGGAGAGCACACAGGCCCCTCCTTGGGTCAACTCATCGATGACCAGCTGTTCAAGATCACGGAATGAAGCCTCGCCCTCACGCTCAAAAAACTCGCGAATGGAGCAGCCGATACGCTGCTCTATGACCTGGTCTGAATCAACGAATGGCAAACCCAGCCTGCGGGCAAGCTGCCTGCCCACCGTGGACTTTCCCGATCCCGGCAGGCCCACACAGGCTATTTTCAACAGGTTTGCATTCACTTGGATACGCAGTATGCCAGCGCCGCGGGCATCAGAATGAAAACACCCCCGAAATCGGGGCGTGCAACAAAGAGAAAAGCTGACATCCGCCCGGGCGATGCCAGCTTTTCTTCTCAAGCGACTTTACGTTTTATTGGCGCGTCCAGGGTGGACACTCTCAGCGCAGCGCAGCCCCGTTCGTCAGCATCTTGGGGGTGATGAACACCAGCAGTTCAGACTTGCTGGCCGTACGGGTTTTGGTTTTGAACAGGTTGCCAATGGCCGGCAAGTCGCCCAGCAGGGGAACCTTGGTCTCATCTTCCCTGTCGTTCTGCTCAAAAATGCCACCGATCACCACCGTGCCGCCGTTTTCCACCAACACCTGCGTCTGGATGTGCTTGGTGTCGATGGCAAAACCGTTGGCCGTGGCCCGGCCCACACTGTCCTTGTTGACATCCACATTCAGGATGATGTTTCCCTCTGGCGTGATCTGAGGGGTTACCTCGAGCTTCAGGTTGGCCTTGCGGAAGGCAATCGAGGTCGCGCCGCTGGAGGTTGCCTGCTGATAGGGCAATTCAGTACCCTGCTCGATCAGCGCCTTGACCTGGTCCGCCGTCACGATGCGGGGACTGGACACGATTTTTCCTTTTCCGTCAGCTTCTGCCGCCGAAATCTCGAGATTTAACAACCTTGTCACCGAAGAGTTAAACAGGGAGATAGCGAAAGTGGATGCCGGGTAGCCATTCTGCCCGACGCCAGGCAACTGCACAAAGTCGCCCGCAGTCGTTCCAAAGTTCTGCCCACGAACTGCTCCTGATGTAGCCGTAATGTCCGGCGCGATGTAGGTGGCGCCAAACATGGCGTTGCGGTTTCCGTTCAAGGTGAATGGCCGCCCGCCTAGCCTGACACCCAACGATTTACCGAAAGTGTCCGATGCCTCAACGATGCGCGCCTCGATCAGCACCTGGCGTACGGGAATATCCAGTTTGGCAATCAAAGCCTGAACCTGCTCAAGTTTGGCCGGTATGTCGGTCACAAACAGTTGATTGGTACGCGATTCCGAGATCACGCTACCCCGGGCCGACAGGATCTTGGTGGCACCTGGGCCACTGCTGCCCAACAATCCCGCGGCGATGTCTGTCGCCTTCGCATAGTTCAGCTTGAAGTCCTGGGTACGGAGCGCTTCCAGGCTCTGGATGGCATTTCTTGACTCGTGGTCCTGCTTGTCCTTCGCTGCAAGCTCGTCCTTGGGGGCGATCAGCAAGACATTGCCCGTTTTACGCATGCCCAATCCCTTGGCCTGCAAAATAATGTCCAGCGCCTGATCCCAGGGAACGTCTTTCAAGCGTAGCGTCACGGAACCTGTCACGGTATCGGAGGTAACGATATTGAAGTTGGTGAAGTCCGCAATAACTTGCAGCAGCGAGCGGAGTTCAATATTCTGGAAATTCAGGGACAGCTTCTCACCGGTGTAGCCAGGGCCCTGACTGAGCTTGTTGGGGTCGAGTTTCTGCGGACGCACTTCCAGCACGAACTGGTTGTCGCTTTGGTAGGCACTGTGCTCCCATGTGCCTCTGGGCTCCACGACCATTCGCACTTTGTCACCGGTCTGGAACGTGGTGACAGTCTGGATCGGTGTGCCGAAATCAGCCACATCCAGACGACGGCGCAAGCCCTCGGGCAGAGCCGTTTTCAGGAACTCGACCACCAGGGTCTGGCCCTGCTGGCGAATATCCACGCCGACCTGGTTGTTGGCAAGGTCCACAACCACGCGCCCCGCGCTGTCCGCGCCACGGCGGAAATCGATATCCTTGAGCGGCAGGACGTCGCGATTGCGGCTCTCGGCAAACACCGGCGTCGCCGCCGCAGAGGGCGCGGCCAAAGTCGCCGGCTCCAGGGTGATCAGCAAGGATTTGCCCTGTATCTCGGCCTTGTAGGCCGTGGGCGCCTTCAGATTGAGCACAACCCGCGTCCGCTCCCCCGCCTGCACCACGTTCGCGGAGCGCAGATTTCCGAGGTTGAGGTCGACCGCAGAGCGTCCCATGGAATTGCTGACACCCGGGAAGTCAAGCGCGATGCGCGCAGGCGCCTGGATACTGAAGCCCGTGGGTACGGCCGCAAGTGGTTCGGCCAGATCAATGCGGATCACTTCCGCGCCGCCCTGCACCGAGCCCGAAAGGGACTGGATGGCATTTTGCGCCTGCGCCATGGAGGGCAGCGCGCCCGCCATCAGCGCCACACTCAGGGAAGCGCCACGCAGCACGCATCCAAGCAAACGTTGCAGGCCGCCTCGCATCGCCCCTGCCTTTGATGCCAATGTCTGCTTGTTCATTTTGATCCCTCTAATAACTGTAATGTCGCTGGCCGCTCTATCCATTCGCCCGCCGCGTCCTGCACGATTTCCCGCAGGGCAATACTTGTTTCGGTCACCTTGGTAATACGGCCGTAGTTCTGGCCCAGATAGTTACCCGCACGGACTTGGTAAATGAGGTTGTCGACCCGCACCAGTGCCACAGGCAAGCCGACCTTGATCAGGCTGCCGACCATGACCACGGCGTCCAGAGGGGACGACTCCAGCGGTTCTTTGCGCCGGCTTAGCTCAGGGGCTACCAGGGCCGCGTTGGCCGTCCCCCGATTGGATTCGCGCTTCAAGGCCTGTGTCAGTTTCTGGTTGCTGAAAGGCTCTATTGAACCTTCCTGGTTATAGGCTTGCGGCGTGAACTTGGTGGGCTCCGGCAAAGGATCAACCTTGGGCTTGGTTGCGTTTCGCTGATCCACCATCCACTGCTGCAGTTCTTCCTGTTCGGAAGAACTGCAACCGGCCATTCCGAGAAAAACCAGCGTCAAACTGACGATCAATGCAGGGCGATTGAGTCTCATTTCTTGGCCCCCTTGGCGGGAGCGCTCTTGCGCTGCAAGGCCACCTCGTCACCGTCGAGGTAACGGAAAGTCTTGGCCGTGGTATCCATTGTCAGATTGCCATCCTTGGCCGGCAGGATACTCAGATTGTTCAGGGTGACGATACGGGACAGATTGGCAATATCCGCCGCAAACGCGCCAAGATCGTGATAGCGCCCCGACACGCGCACCGCAATCGGCAATTCCGCGTAATACTCCCTGACGCTCACCTGACCCGGGCGAAACAACTCAAACTGCAGGCTGCGCCCCAGTCCGGCCTGATTGATATCAGACAGCAGGGCATCCATCTCAGCTTTGCTGGGCAGCTGCTTTTCAAGCTGCGTCACGTATTGCTGGACCTGTTCACGCTGTTTCTTCAGGGCCTCCAGATTGACGGCCTGCACAAGCTTCTTCTTGTAGTCGTCCCTGAGCTGAACTTCTTTTGCTTTTTCCGCCGTCAACTCTTCGTCAGAGGCGTTCAAGCCTAAAAACCAGATGGCAACGACCACCAGCACCGTAACGGCAAGGCATAGCAGGAAGCGCGGCAAAGCCGGCCACGAGGTTGGATCATTCGGATCCAGCCCGCTGAACTGGGCTTTCAGGCTGCGTTGAATACCGCCGAAATCGACAGAAGATTTTGGTTTTTTTGCCATGATCAGTCTCGTTCAACCTTGGTCTTCATATCTTGGCCGCTGCCGACGCCGAGGCGACGGGAGCTGGCTTGGCTACGGCAGAAGACGCCGCAGGAAGCGCAGGCCCAGCTACTGAACTTGAGGCCGCAGAACTTGCAGCTTTCGGATCACTGGCCCGTTTGAGCCCCACGCGCATGGAGAAGTTGGCTACCCGCCGCTGGTCACGCTGGCTCAGCGTGACCGAGCCGGCGGTGATTTCCACGAGTTCCGGCTTGGTCAACCAGGGGCTGTTGTTGGCCAGATTGCGCAACAGTTCGGAAACCCGCTCGTTGGATTGCGCAACACCGATGATCAGGACGGTCTGGTTGTCCTGCTTCATGCTGTTGATATAGACGCCATCAGGCAATTGCTTGACCAATTCACTGAGCAGGTAAACCGGCAGGTTGCGGTTTCCCTGCAAATCTTCCACTGCATTCTGGCGAGCCCTCAGCGCGGCGATCTCCGCCTGCAAGGTTGCGATCTCCTTGATCTGACCTTCAAGACGGGTGATTTCCGTTTTCAGAAAGTTGTTTTTTGTCTGCTGACTTTCAATTTGAGCCAGATACCAGGTGTACACAGCGCCGGAAATCAGCACACCCGCCAGCGCGGCAACGCCCAAGGTCGCATAAAACACCTCGCGCCTGCGTTTGCGCGCAGCCTCCCGGTGCGGGAGCAGATTGATCAGAATCACTGCACAAACCTCCGCAAGGCCAAGCCGCAAGACGTCAAATAAGATGACGCTTCACGCCGCATTTTCTTTTCCCGGACATCGCTACCCAACTCCATGCCTTCAAAGGGATTGGCCAGCAGGCAGGCAAAGGAAGTCTGCTGCGTGACGGCATCATTGAGCCCAGGCAATGCGGATGAGCCGCCCGCCAGCATCACGTAATCGACTTTGTTATGGGGCGTGCTGGTGAAGAAGAACTGGAGTGCCCGGCCGATTTCCTGGGCCATGCTCTCGACAAAAGGTTTCAGGACACCCGATTCGTAATCTTCCGGCAGGTCGCCGCTGCGCTTTTTACTCTCCGCCTCTTCGGACGAAAAACCGTATTGACGAACAATCAGCTGAGTGAGTTGCGCGCCGCCAAAGGCCTGGTCGCGCTCGTACAGCACCTCATCGTTCTTGATGACCTGCATGCTGGTGGTCAAGGCGCCCACTTCAAACAGGGCAACCAGCGTATCCACCCCCTTGTTGGGCAGACTCTCGATCAGCCGCGCGGTCGCCAGCCGCGAGGCGTAAGACTCGACATCGATCACAATGGGTTTCAGCCCGGCGGCCTCAGCCAGCCCCTGCCGATCCTGCACTTTTTCCTTGCGCGAAGCGGCAATCAGGACCTCGACGTCGCCACTCGAAGTGGCGCTGGGCCCCACCACGCAGAAATCCAGGCTGACCTCATCGAGCGAAAAGGGTATGTACTGATTGGCTTCGGTTTCGACCTGAAGCTCAAGTTCGGAATCGCTCAGGCCGCCCGGCAGGATGATCTTCTTGGTAATCACCGCCGAGGCAGGGAGTGCCATGGCCACGTTTTTGGTGCGCGTTCCGCTCTTTTTGACCAGCCGGCGCACCGCCTCGGCAACTTCGTCGAATTTCTCGACATTGCCATCAGTGATCCAGCCGCGCTCCAGCGGCTCTATCGCACAGCGGTCAAGCACCAGGTTGCCCGCCTTGTCACGGCTCAACTCCACCAGCTTGACGCTGGACGAACTGATATCGAGGCCCAGCAGAGCGGGCTCCTGACTGTTGAATAACGATCCCAAAGAGATCAAGGCGGTCCCCAAATGACGGCTAATATGTAGCCCTGCATACTTAAGAAATCACTTGAATAGTAGCAGTAAGCTCTTTGTGCTGTAAGGATTTTTCTCATTTCAGACACCCAGAGCGTTGTCAAAAGCAGACGGTTTTGACAGACCGCACCGACAGCAACTGCAGCGAAGCAATGTCTGCAAACGTAAAAGTACGGCGTTCTGAGCAGCGCCGGACAGGTACGTGTTTCAGGGATTTTTATAATAGCTTCGCGACTTTACGATTGCCTACATGTCCTCCAAGCCCTCCTCTTCGAACTCAAACTCCCACGCGGTGATGCAGCCCTCCTGGCAACGCTGGCTGATCAAGCTGGTTTTGTGGGGCGCCGGGCTGGCAGTCGCGGGGGTGGTCGGCATCCTTCTGTTTGTAGCCGTCGCCCTGTCGGTGGCCTACCCCAACCTGCCGGACATCTCGGATTTGCTGGACTACCGGCCCAAGTTGCCGCTGCGTGTGTATTCCGCAGATGGCGTGGTGATTGGCGAGTTTGGCGAAGAACGCCGCAACCTCACGCCCATCAAAGACATCCCCCAGGTCATGAAGGACGCCGTGCTGGCGATCGAAGATGCCCGCTTTTTTTCGCATGGCGGCGTGGACTATCTTGGTGTGATCCGCGCCGGCTTTGCCAATGTGGGCCGTGCAAAAAGCCAGGGCGCCTCCACCATCACCATGCAGGTGGCCCGCAATGTGTACCTGTCTGCCGAAAAGAGCTATACGCGCAAGATTTATGAAATCCTGCTGACGTTCAAGCTGGAGCACCTGCTGACCAAGGATCAGATCCTCGAAATCTACATGAACCAGATTTTTCTGGGAAACCGGGCCTACGGCTTTGCCGCGGCTTCGGAGGCCTACTTTGGCAAGCCCCTCAAAAACATCTCGATCGCCGAAGCCGCCATGCTGGCCGGCCTGCCCAAAGCGCCCTCGGCGTACAACCCGATCGTCAACCCCAAGCGCGCGAAAGCCCGCCAGCTCTACATCATTGAGCGCATGCAGGAGAACGGCTTCATCACGGCAGAGCAGGCCAAGGCAGCCAAAGAGGAAGAGCTCCAGGTCAGGGTCGGGCGCGATAACGGCCGGGTGCATGCCGAATATGTCGCTGAAACCGTACGCCAGCTGGTCCATAACCAGTATGGCGACGAAACCTATACACGCGGCCTCAATGTCTACACCACCTTGCGCGCCGCCGACCAGACAGTAGCTTACAAGGCCTTGCGCAAGGGCATCATGGACTACGAGCGCCGGCAAATTTACCGCGGTCCTGAGAAGTTCATCGACCTTCCGGCCAACCCGCAGGAGACGGAAGATGCGATTGACGACGCACTGACCGACAACCCCGACAACGGCGACGTGATGTCGGCGGTGGTGCTGGAAGCCACTCCCAAGCGGATTCTCGCGATGCGCCAGAACAGCGAGACGGTTGAAATCACCGGCGAAGGGCTTCGGCCGGCGCAATCCGGCCTGGCCGACAAGGCGGGCCCCAGCATCAAAATTCGCCGTGGCGCCCTGATCCGGGTGGCCAAAACGCCAAAAAACACCTGGGAGATCACCCAGCTGCCTGAGGTCGAAGGGGCTTTTGTGGCGCTGGACCCGCGTGATGGCTCCATTCGCGCGCTGGTGGGCGGGTTTGATTTTGAGAAGAACAAGTTCAACCATGTGACCCAGGCCTGGCGGCAACCGGGCTCCAGCTTCAAGCCCTTCATCTATTCGGCTGCCCTGGAAAAAGGCTTCACGCCGGCCACCGTGGTCAACGACGCGCCCCTGTTTTTTGACGCCGGCGTGACCGGCGGCCAGCCATGGGAGCCCAAGAACTATGACGGCACCTTCGAGGGGCCCATGAATTTACGGACCGGCCTGAAAAAATCAAAAAACATGATTTCCATCCGCATTCTGCAGTCGGTGGGCGCGCAGTATGCACAGGACTGGATCACCCACTTCGGCTTTGAAGCTGAAAAACATCCGGCGTACCTGACCATGGCACTGGGCGCCGGCTCCGTCACGCCCATGCAAATGGCCACGGCTTATTCGGTGTTTGCCAATGGCGGCTACCGCGTCAACCCCTACCTGGTGACCAAGATCACCGACCAGCGCGGCAAGGTGCTGCTCGAAACCACACCGCCCGTCCTGGATGAGTCCGCCAGGGCCATCGATGCCCGCAACGCCTTCATCATGGACAGCCTGTTGCAGGAAGTGGCGCGCTCAGGCACAGCCGCCAGAGCGCAGGCGACCCTCAAGCGCCCCGACCTCTTCGGTAAAACCGGTACCACCAATGACTCGATCGATACCTGGTTCGTCGGCTTCCAGCCCACCCTGGCGGCAGCCGTCTGGATGGGTTACGACACGCCCAAAAAGCTTGGCGATCGGGAAACCGGCGGCGGCCTGAGCCTGCCGATCTGGATCAACTTCATGGAATACGCCCTGAAAGGCGTGCCGGTCACCGAATACCCGGCGCCCGAAGGCGTGGTGAATGTCAATGGCGAGTGGTACTACAACGAGTACGCCAGGGGCTCGGGGGTGAGCAGCGTGGGAACGCAGGATCCGGCAGCGGTCAACGCCGGCCAACTGCCCGCCCCGGGCACGCCGGGCGGCCCGATTCAGGTCTTGCCACCCTCTGACGAAAAGAAACGGATTCTGGATCTGTTCAAGAACTGACGGACAAAAATTGCGGCGTCACAGTTGACTCCCGCTGCCGGCACCGGCGCGGATTCGACCTTCCTCGCTACCCGAAGGCCTACTTGCCGGTCACCGGAACAGGTGCATTGAACACCAGCGGCTGACCCGCCTGCTCGCTGGCGTAACGTGACAAACCGGTGAAGAACTCGCTGGAATCCTTGGTGTCCAGCCATTGATTGCCACGGAACTTGTAATGGAAACCACCCGCCTTGGCGGCCATCCATATTTCCTGCAGCGGTTTTTGCAGGTTGATGATGATCTGGCTGCGGTTTGAAAATGTCAGCGTGATCATGCCGCCGGTACGCTGGTTGTCAATGTCAGCGTCGGTTTCATCATTGATCCGGTCGCAGGCAGTCTCTATTGCCGTGAGCGCGCTCTCGGCCAGGTCCTGGTATTCAAGGTCCGTCATTACAATCCCATCATGGTTTCTTCACATCATTCCTGGCTTCAAATTTTAGGCCGCCTTCGGGCTTTTGTTTCCAGGCATGGCCTTGTTGCCGTCGTGGTTGGCGCTGCGGCACTGGCCGGCTGCGGTCAGAAAGGCCCGCTCTTCCTTCCAGCGCCACCCAAGGTGTCCAATGCTGCGGCCCTCCCCTCCGGCGACCCCGGTGCACCCGCTGCGGGGGTCATACCTGCGCCCCCCGCCTCGGCCGCCCGATGAATTCTGCCTTCCCGGCCGCCAGATACGCACCATCGGGTGGCAGGAACACAGGCACCCGCCCGCTTGAAGCTTGAAAACAAAGGCGGGTTCGGCTTTGCGCCGTGAATCTGTCATGGCTTTCAAGCCAGGCCCTCCTTAAGATTAATCGCCCCAGACCTCCCGTATTGACAAGCAGCTCATCCATGACAGACCACAAACTCCCCGGCCACCCCCATTTTGCGTACCGTGGCAATGACCTGTTTGCCGAAGACCTGATGGTCAGCGAGTTGGCGAGCCTGCACGGCACACCGCTATTTGTTTACTCCAAAGCGGCGATGCTGTCGGCCCTGGCCGCTTACCAGCGCGGCTTTGCGGGGCGCGATGTGCAGATCTGCTATGCCATGAAGGCCAACTCTTCGCTGGGCGTGCTGCAAGTGTTTGCCGGGGCCGGCTGCGGTTTCGACATTGTCTCGGGCGGCGAACTGGAACGTGTGCTCGCTGCAGGCGGCCAGGCCAACAAGATCATCTTCTCCGGGGTCGGCAAGACGCGGGCCGAGATGCGGCAGGCGCTGGCGGCTGGCATTGGCTGCTTCAACGTAGAGAGCGAGGCCGAGCTGGACGTGCTGTCAGGCGTTGCTGCGGCGATGAACTTGCGTGCGCCGGTAAGCATTCGCGTCAATCCGAATGTCGACCCCAAGACCCATCCCTATATTTCCACGGGCCTCAAGGGCAATAAATTCGGCGTCGCCCATGAGGATGCCCTGCGCATTTACCAGCACGCGGCGGCCTTGCCCGGCTTGCAGGTTGCGGGTATCGACTGCCACATTGGCTCGCAGATCACCGAAACCACACCCTACCTCGACGCGATGGACCGGGTGCTGGACCTGGTCGCGTCCATTGAAAGCGCAGGCATAGAGCTGGAGCACATCGACTTCGGCGGCGGCCTGGGCATCAATTACAACGGCGACACCCCGCCCGAAGCCGACGTGCTCTGGCGGCAACTGCTGGCCAAACTCGACGCGCGCGGCTACGGCAGCAAGAAACTGATGATTGAACCGGGCCGCTCGCTGGTGGGCAATGCCGGCATCTGCCTGACCGAGGTGCTCTACCTGAAACCCGGCGAGCAGAAAAACTTCTGCATCATTGATGCGGCGATGAACGACTTGCCGCGACCGGCGATGTACCAAGCTTTTCACGCCATCGTGCCGGCGGTGGCCGGCGGTCCCGCCCCCGCCACGACGTATGACGTGGTCGGCCCGGTCTGTGAGAGCGGCGACTGGATAGGCCGTGACAGGCCTCTGGCGGTCAACGCGGGCGACGTGCTGGCCGTGCTGTCAGCGGGCGCTTACTGCATGAGCATGGCCAGCAACTACAACACGCGCGGCCGCGCTGCCGAGGTGCTGGTCGACGGCAGCCAGGCGCACCTGATACGCCGCCGCGAAGATGCGCAGGACCAGATGCGCCATGAGCAGCTGGTGGCCGAATAAAGCCAGCGAGGGCACTGGCAGGGGCGCCCGCATCAGGCGATGCAGCCAGCCATTCAGGACGATAGCTTGACGCGCCCGCTGGGCATGGGCAGCGGCCTCTTTTTCTTCAGGGACTGCTGCACGCGCCAGCCGAGAAGCAGCGCAATGATGGCGGCATACACAAACACCTCGGCAAAATTGTTCTTGGCCGCGCGCATCCAGAAGAAATGCAGCAGCCCCAAACCGGCAATCAGGTAGACCAGCTTGTGCAGCCATTGCCAGCGCCTGGCCCCCATGGCCTTGATCGCGGCATTGAATGAGGTGGCGGCCAGCGGGGTCAACAGCACAAACGCGGTAAATCCCACCAGGATAAAGGGCCGCTTGGCGATATCCCTGGTGATGTCCGGAACATCGAAACCCATGTCAAACCAGCTGTAGCTCAGCAGGTGGGTCACCACATAAAAATAGGCAAACAGCCCCAGCATGCGCCGAAACCGCGCCAGTGCCGGCGTGTTGCTGATGACCCTCAAGGGCGTGACCGCCAGCACAATGCAGATGAAGCGCAGCGTCCAGTCACCGGTGGCCCGAATCAGCGCCTCAGCCGGATTGGCGCCCAGCTGGTTGTTCAGCGCGCCGTAGAACAGCCAGACAAAAGGCAGCAGGCAGAGGACGAACAGCAGCGGCTTGGCGGCGGAATGCAGCAACAGCCTTTGGCGCGAGATCATCTGGGAACCTTCAGAAAAACTTCTTGAGATCCATGCCGGCGTAAAGCTGGCCCACCTGTGCCTCGTAGCCATTGAACATCAGGGTCTTGCGCTTCTTGGCAAACAGGCCGTCTTCGCCGATGCGGCGTTCAGTGGCCTGGCTCCATCGGGGATGGTCCACGTTCGGGTTCACATTGGAGTAAAAGCCATACTCTTGGGCGGCCGCCTTGTTCCAGGCGGTCCGTGGCTCCTTGTCGGTGAAACGGATCTTGACGATGCTCTTGCCGCTTTTGAAACCGTATTTCCAGGGCAACACCATGCGCACCGGTGCGCCATTCTGGTTGGGCAGCACTTCACCATACATGCCGAAGGTCAGCAAAGCCAGCGGATGCATGGCTTCATCCATGCGCAGAGCCTCGACGTAAGGCCAGTCAAGCACGCGGGAACCGACAAAGGGCATGGTTTTAGGGTCGGCCTGGCTGATGAATTCCACGTATTTGGCGCTGCCCAGCGGTTCGACTTTCCTGATCAGCTCGGACAGCGAGTACCCGACCCACGGAATCACCATGGACCAGCCCTCCACGCAGCGCAGGCGATAAATGCGCTCTTCCTGAGGGCTGAGCCTGATCAGGTCTTCCAGCGTGTAGGTTTTGGGCTCCTTGACCAATCCTTCAACAGCCACCGACCAGGGCTTGGTCACCAGCGTATGGGCGTTTTTGGCCGGGTCGGCCTTGTCCGTGCCAAACTCGTAAAAGTTGTTGTACGTGGTGACGTCTTTGTAGTCGGTGACTTTTTCCATGACTACTGCACCCACGACGGCCGATTTTCCGCCGGCCAATGGCGCCAGCTTGCCGGGCTTTGGCACCGCCTGCGCCAACGCCTCGCGGCCGGCCCAACCGGCCAACGCGGCACCCGCCGCGCCCGTAGCCATCAGCTTGATCAGTTCGCGGCGGGACTGGTAGATGCCCTGCGGCGTGATCTCGCTGGGAACCGGGTGGTTAAACCCGCTGGCATTCGTCTTGATGAGCATCTGGGGTCCTTGAAAGTAACTTTGTCAGTTAGTCTGTTTGCGCAGCCAACTCTTACATGGATGTTTATCAGGACCCGCTCGGGGCTACAAGGTTCCGTAACTGTGCAGGCCCGACAGGAACATGTTGACACCCAGAAAGGCAAAGGTGGTAACCGCCAGACCGACCAGCGCCCACCAGGCGGCGACCGTTCCGCGCAGGCCTTTCATCAGCCGCATGTGCAGCCACGCGGCGTAATTCAGCCAGACAATCAGGGCCCAGGTTTCCTTCGGATCCCAGCTCCAGTAGCCACCCCAGGCCTCAGCGGCCCACAGCGCGCCCAGCACGGTGGCGATCGTGAAAAAGGCAAAGCCAACGGCGATGGCCTTGTACATCACGTCGTCCAGTATTTCAAAGCTGGGCAGGCGCGCGGCAATGCGCTGGCGGCCCAGCAAAATCCCGCCGGCAATCAGTCCCGACACCAGCAGATATCCGGCCCAGTAATTGCCGCCGCCCACCTCGGCGGGCGACTTGCGGAAAACAATTGGCACGAAACACAGCACCACGCCCAGCAGCCACAAGGGGGTGAGTTTGTACCAGCGGGTTTCGCCGGCCTGCTGTTTGATCAGGTAAGACAGCGACACCATGGCCGACAGCGAGAACATGCCGTAGCCGATGAAGTTGGCGGGTACATGCAGCTTCATCCACCAGCTTTTGAGGGCCGGCACCAGGGGCTGGATTTCATGGGCTTCGCGCACCACGGTGTACCACAGGAGGAATCCGACGGCGGCACTCACCACCAGCATCACGAAGGCACCCAGGGCGCGGGTGTCGTACTGCGCTTCAAAGTAGAGGTAAAACGCCGCTGTCATCCAGCAAAACAGCACGAACACCTCATACAGGTTGCTCACGGGGATGTGCCCGATGTCGGCGCCGATCAGGTAGCTTTCGTACCAGCGCACCAGCGTGCCGATCAAGGCCATGCCCACGGCCACCCAGGCGATTTTCGAGCCCAGGGATTCCAGCGTCGCGCTCTGGCCCGAACCCTCACGCCCGGCAAACATCCCGAGCCAGTAAAAAATCGTGCTCATGAAAAAGAGCACGCTCATCCACAGGATGGCCGACTGGCTGGAGAGGAAATACTTGAGCCAAAATACCTGCTCCGCCCGCGCCAGGTCCCCCTGGTAAGACATGATGCCGAGCAGGGCAAAGCCGGTAACGGCCGCCATCAGCACCCGCAAGGGACGCCAGAACCAGCCCATGGCCATGGCGGCCGGCATGGCGGCCAGCAAGATGCCCTTTTCGTAGACATCCATGAACGCGTTGTAACGGGCAAAGGCGTACAGGCCGCCCGCCAGCACCAACACTGCGAACACCCAGTCCAGCGCGTTACGCCGGGCGAAATAGCCTTCATTCAGGTCGAGCGTACTGTCTTGCCCCGAACGACGCCCCGCCGTCAGCGTGGTGGTGTTGACGGCTGCGGTGTAACCAGAGGGGGTGTTCATAAAGGCGCCTGCAACAGTTTCATTTTCAACATCTCAAACTCCTTGTCGCCATCCATGGTTTTGCGGTTGGTGGACAAGGCCATCGTGGCGAGGCTGCTGGTGCCTGATTCTGGCACTGAATGCGCCAAACCGCTGCCCTCGCCGGAATGACCCGAATTGTCCGAATGACCTGAATTCCCGCCACCCGGGGCCAGCCAGACCCAGACCCGGCGCTCCCGCACGTACAGCATGGCGAACACCCCCAGGATCAGGAAGGCACAGCCCAGGTAGACAATATTCCTGCCCGGCGCCCGGGCAACCTGAAACACGCTGGCCTGCACCTGGGTGAAGTCTTTCAGCACAAAGGCCATGGGGGCCGGATAGTGATGGGCATCCGACAGGCTGAGCACCATCTGGGACATGAACCCCTGCGTCTTGTCGTCCTGCGCCAGCGGCTTGAGGCCGTTTTTCGCTCGCGTCATCTGGGTCAGCTCAAACAGCACGCCATTGAGGATGCGGATCAGCACCTCGCCCGCGCGGTTGCGCTCGGCCTCGGGCACATTCGCTTCCATGAAGTCGGAGATGGCCTGCAGGCCGGCCGGCGTTTTGGCATTGCCCGACGGCGCGCCATCAGGCCCAGCCCCCGCAAACAGGGCCAGCGCGCGCGAGGCCGACGCCGTCAGCTGCTGCGCCAGTTCCGGCCGGTCGGCGCCAATCGCTTGGCTGGCATAACGCTTGACGGCCAGTTCGCGCTGCACCGGATCGGCCAGCGCGGCGCGCAAGCGCAAAAAGGTGTCCATGCTGCCTTCCGCGTCCACGGGAATGCGCAGGTACTGAAATGGGTCGGCCGGCGTTTCGCGCACACCCAACAGGTACACCGCCGGGCTGTCCGTGCCGTCGTCCATCTTGACGGGCAGCATGTAGTTGTTGAATTCACGGGCCTGGCCCGCGGCATCGCGCAGCTTGTAGCTCACGCTGGGGCCGATGTTGCGCAGATCCTTGCGGGTCACCGTCTTGTTGGCCGCCCCCAGCCGCGTGTCAATGGCCTGGTGCAGGTCAACCTTGCGCACATCCACCCCCGAGCCCGCCCCCAAGGTGCTGGCGGACGCGAAATTTTCCACGTTGATGACACGCAGCCCGGTGTACTCGAGTGTCAGCTTGTCCGCGCCATTGGTCAGGCTGCTGGCGCCGCCAATCGTGCCCTGGATCTCAAACGCCTTGGCCGTGGGGGCCAGCGGAATCGCCTTGAGCGTGACACTGGAGCCGCCGTCGTCAAAGCTGGACTGGTAGATCTCTATGCCCTTGTGGCGTGCCGGGTGATTGACTTCCACCCGTGCCGGAATCTTTTCGCCGGTTTCCCTGTCATGAATGATGATGTCGCTGGCAAACAGCTTGGGCATGCCGGTGGAGTAGTACTCGACGATGAACTTCTTCAACTCGATCGCAAACGGCAGCTCCTGCAACAGCACCCCGCCCGGCTGGTTCAGGATGGCGGTGCCCGATTGCGTACCTTCGGCCACCAGGAGGTTGCCCCGAAAGGTCGGGTTGCGGTCACTCAGGCGGTGCTGGGCCGGCACGTCGGCAATCAACCCGCCGCCGGTGTAGGTGGACTTGCCGCCCAGCCACATCTGCGCGCGCACCACCATGTCGCCATCGAGCAGGCCGCCCACGCACACCAGCACAATGGCGCTGTGTGCCGCGATGTACCCCAGTTTGTTGGCCGCGCCTTTTTTGGCGGCCACCATCCAGCCGCCAGACGATGGCCTGTGCTGCAGTTTCACCTTCCAGCCGCTTTGCACCAGCGTCTGGCCAATGCGCCGGGCGGCCGCCTCGGGCGCCTCGGACAAGGCCCCCTCGGCGCGGTGGCCAAAGGCCTTCAGGCTTTGTTCGCGGACGTTTTCCTTGAGGTGATTCAGGTCGGCCAGGATTTTTGGCGCGTTGCGGGCAATGCACAGGCTGGTGCTGGTGACCAGAAAAGCCAGAATCAGCAAAAACCACCAGGCGCTGTAGACCGTGTTCAGGCTGACCAGGCTGAACACCTGCGCCCAGAACGGCCCGAACTGGTTCACGTAATTGCCCAGCGGCTCCTGCTGCTTGAGCACCGTGCCAATGACCGAAGCAATGCAGATGACGGTCAGCAGCGAGATGGAAAACCGCATGGACGACAGCAACTCCACGGACGCCCGCAGGGAGCGGGAGCCCCAATGAACTTTCATGCCTTGGGTGGAAACTGTCATGCGTGAAATGGGGCCGTGTGCCGGGTCAGAAGGTCAACAAAAAGAAAAAGGCGGGACTTTCATCAGAAAGACCCGCCATGGTGTGATTGGTTTTGGAGGCTTGGGTTCAATACAGCGGACGATCTGGCGTCCTTTTCTGTGGAAAAGGGCTTCCCTGCCCGGTAAACCCGTCGGTTTAACGCAAGCCGGCAATGTAATCGGCCAGGGCGCGGATCTCGCGGTCGTTCAGCTTGGCGGCAACCTGGCTCATTTGCAGGCTGTTTTTGCGGGCGCCGTCGCGGAAGGACGTCAACTGCGCGGCGGTGTATTCAGCATGCTGGCCAGACAGGCGCGGGTACTGCGACGGAATGCCGGCGCCCGTCGGGCTGTGGCAGCCAGCACAGGCGGCAATCTGGCGGTCTGCGATGCCGCCGCGGTAAATGCGCTCACCGAGGGCCACCAGTTCCTTGTCTTTGGCAAAACCGGTCTTGGCTTTCTTGGAACTGACCCAGTAGGCGATATTTTTCATGTCCTCATCAGACAGCGCCGAGGCAAAACCCTGCATCACGGCGTTCTTGCGCTTGCCGGACTTGAACTCCTGCAGTTGCTTGACCAGGTATTCCGGGTGCTGCTGGGCCAGCTTGGGGTTGACAGGTGTACCCGAGTTGCCATCTGCGCCATGGCAGCTGGCGCACACGGCGGTGAAGCTGGCTTCGCCCTTGACCAGGTCAGGTTTGGCGACCTTGGCGGGTGCCGCCGCAGCAGAGTCGGCAGCCGCGCCTTGTGCAGGCGCCTCGCCGGCAGCAAATGACGACACGGCAGACACGGCCAGCAGGGCGGCCAGTAGGGAAGTAGCAAACAGCTTCATATCGGGGTGTTTTTAATTGGTTGGCGCACAAAACTTCGAACTTTCTGATTTTACAATGGCTTGGAGGCGCCCCCGCTTACCCGGTATTGCCTGCCCCCTTTGCCTCTGGCCACCGACCTGCTGGCTGACGCCCCTTCACCGCATGCCAAGGCGCGCCCCCGCATGCAAACGTCCTCGAAGGACTGCCCGATCATGACTTCATCCTCACCCGCCCGTCCGCCAGTTGCCGCCGCCTCAACCCCGTCCGATGCCAAGGTCGCCCTGGGCTGGCTGCACACGGCCAAATTCCTCACCACGGCCCCCGAGCTCAAGCACCTGCCCCGGCTGGATGTGCCTGAGATCGCTTTTGTGGGCCGTTCCAACGCCGGCAAATCGACCTGCATCAACACGCTGACGCAGCAGCACCGCCTGGCCTTTGCCTCCAAGACACCGGGCCGCACGCAAAGCATCAACCTGTTCTCGCTGGGCAAGCAGGGCGTGACGGACGCGGTGCTGGCCGACTTGCCGGGCTACGGCTATGCGGCGGTGCCCAAGGAGGCCAAATACCGCTGGCAACAGGTGATGGGCAACTACCTGCAGACGCGCGACAACCTGAAGGCCGTGGTATTGCTGTGCGACCCACGGCTGGGACTGACAGAGCTCGACGAAATCCTGCTCGACGTGCTTCGCCCCCGGGTCGAGGAAGGGCTGAAGTTCCTGGTGCTGCTGACCAAGTCGGACAAACTGAACAAGACCGAAGCCGCCAAGGCGCTGTCCATTGTGCGACTGCAGGCGGGCGGCGGAGACGTCAAACTCTTCTCTTCGCTGAAGCGCAAGGGCGTGGAAGAGGTGGCCCAGCATTTGTGGGACTGGGCCCACCCGCCGGAAAAGCCGGCCAAAAAGCCAAAGGCCGAACCGGCCGCCGAAGCTGCCACAGGCGACGAGGGCTAATCCCGCCCCCGCCGCCCTGACGGCCGGCCCGCAACGCTAAAGCTTCGAGCAAAAATGCTTGCGCCCGAGATATGACGGGAGCAAGCAGCTATTGAAAGCATAGCGCGATGATTGAAACAAATCTGCGGGAGCTGCCGCATGGCATCACCCTGTCATGCCGCAGTGCCGGCGAGAAGGGCCGGCCGGTGCTGATGTTCCTGCATGGCTTCCCGGAAGCCGCTTTTGTGTGGGATAGCCTGCTGACCCACTTTGCCCAACCCGGGAACGGCGGCTTTCGCTGTGTGGCGCCCAACTTGCGCGGCTTTGAGCACTCCAGCGCCCCCGCCGACGTGGCCGCCTACCGCCCGAAACACCTGGTGCAGGACATTGCGGCACTCATTGCACTGGAGTGCGGGGAAAGCGGTCTGCAGCACAGCCCAGGCGGTGACAAGCCCGGGGGCCAGCTTGCCTGCCTGGTCGCCCACGACTGGGGCGGCGCCGTCGCCTGGAACCTGGCGGCGAGCCGGCCGCATTTGACGAGAAAGCTGGCCATCATCAATTCGCCGCATCCCGGCACCTTTTTACGTGAGCTGCAGCACTCTGCCGCCCAGCAGGCCGCCAGCGCCTACATGAATTTCCTGATCCGGCCGGATGCCGAGGCGCTGCTGGCTGAAGACGACTTCCGCCGGCTGTGGGAGTTCTTCAGCAACATGGGTGCGGTGGACGGGCCTCACGCCTGGCTGACGGAGACAGTGCGCGCCCAGTACCGCGAGGTATGGCGCCTGGGCCTGACCGGCCCCTGCAATTACTACCGGGCCTCACCCCTGCGCCCGCCCCGGTCCGGCCCGCCGCACCATGACCCCGCCGCTGCGGGCGTGACCCTTCCGCGCGAGATGCTCGAAGTCCACCTTCCCACCCTGGTGCTCTGGGGCACGGAAGACACCGCATTGCCGACCGCACTGCTGGACGGCTTGGGTGACTATGTACCGCAAATGGATCTGCGCCGCATGGGAGGCGCCACGCACTGGATCGTGCATGAGCAGCCGGAACGGGTAGCCGCTCATCTGCAGCAATTCCTGCAGGTTTCTGCGCCGAATTGCTATTGATTAGAGCTTAAAGCTCCGGTATTTCCTGGATCAGAGGCAAATTTCACCTAAAACCGCCAAGCCGCGGCCTAGTTTAATACAGCGAAGGCGCGCCCTCGGGCCGCGTCTTGAAGCGCTTGTGCACCCAGTAGTATTGCGCCGGCATGGTGGCAATATAGTCCTGCAGGCAGGCATTCATCCGGGCGGTATCAGCCACCGGATCATCGCTGGGATAATTTTCCCAGGCGGGCTGCACCTCGATCTCATAGCCCGCCGCGGTGATGCGCGGCAATATGGACAAGACCTTGGCCCGGCCCAGCCTGGCAAAGCGCGGCAGCGACGGCACGGTCGCCGTGGGAATACCGTAAAAGGGCACAAACACCGAATCGTCCGGCCCAAAGTCCATGTCGGGCAGCAGATACAGCGGCTGCCCTTCGCGCAGTGCCGCCACAATGGGTTTGACACCGTCGGCCCGGCCAAACAGGCGCAGATGGCCAAAGCGCTGGCGGCCACGCAGTATCCACGCATCGACCAGCTTGTTGGACTGGTCCGTGTAAATCGTGGTCGATGTCCGCGGGACCTGCAACTGCAGGGCCACGCCCGCCCACGCAGCATCCATGCCCACAAAATGCGGGCAAAAAGCCACCGTCGGTTCATTGCCTGCCAGTTCCTGCACGGCTCCGGTCAGTTGCACCCGCCGCTGGACCCAGGCCTGCGGCGCATGCCACAGCCAGCTGCGGTCCAGCCAGGCCTGCGCAAAATAGATGAAGGTCTGTTGCGCAAGCTGGCGCCGCTCGGCCTCGGAGCGTTCGGGAAAACACAGGGACAAATTGGTCTGCACCACCCGCCGGCGCGAGCCCACCAGGGCATACAGCAGCCACCCCAAGACCACACCCAGCGCGCGAATCCACGACAAGGGCAACAGCGCCAGCACCTGCATGAAGACGATGCCCGCGCGGGTGGTGAATTCGCTGGCTAACTGACGGGGTGTTTTCAAAGGGCGTCCTTGCGGGGTGTTTCGTGGCGGGGGGTCTTGTAGCGCGCATAACCCCACAAATACTGCCCAGGCTGGCTCAGCACGATGGCCTCGATCGCCTGGTTGATCAGCGTCACGATACGCAGCATATCGGCTTCGCGGGACACATCGGTCGTGCCGCGCGTATCCAGTCCCGCCACCGGTGGCCAGATTTTCAGCCAATAACCCCGCCCGCGCGGCAAACGCTCACAACTCACGGGCAGCAGTGCGGCACCGCTTTGCAGCGCCAGCCGGGCAGCCAGCGTCATGGTGTAGGCCGGCCGGCCAAAAAAAGGCGCCCAGACGCCCAGCCCCTCGGGCGGCACCTGGTCCGTCAGCATGGCCACCGCATGGTTGGACTTCAGGGTCCTGTGCATCTGGCGAATGCCGCTCAGGGAGGCTGGCATCACGGTGAGATTCGGCCGGTCGCGCGCGAGCCGCTCCAGACGGGCCAGCCAGGGCTTGCGCGCCGGGCGGTAAATGGCGGTGATCGGCCCGTACAGTTCGGCCAGGGCCTGCGGGCCAAGCTCGAAGCTTCCGCAGTGGGGGCCGAAGAAGATCACGCCCTTGCCCCGCGCAAAACCCTCTGTTGCGTGGGACTGCCCCTCCACACGGACATTGCCCAGGCAGGACTCGCCCGGGGGGCGCAACCACAGCTTGGGCAACTCGGCCACAAAACGGCCGGCCTCGGCGATCGCCGGCCGGGCAACCTCAAAAGGCAGGCCGGCCTGTGCCACATGGGCCCTGAACTGCGCCCGGTAGCGCGGACTCAGGGCCCAGACCAGCCAGCCCAGCAGCCCACCCAGGGCGTGCAGGGCCGCCAGCGGCCAGAGGGAGAAGAAACGGAATAACCAGCGCATGTGTGGGGTGTTGGGAAGCGGCTTCAGGCAAAAACGCAAGGTCTTATAATGCAAGGGTCGCCGAGTTACTGAACAACTTGCAGGGCGACATTAAACCAAACTGCTAAAGCGTTCGCCGAGGCACCCCAGCCGGCAACGCGCCGACAAACTTCATGGAGTGTACGCAATGGCGAACGATTTTCTCTTTACTTCCGAATCCGTCTCCGAAGGCCATCCCGACAAGGTCGCCGACCAGATTTCCGATGCCATCCTCGATGCCATCTTCAAGCAGGATCCGCGCAGCCGCGTGGCGGCCGAGACGCTGACCAACACCGGCCTCGTCGTGCTGGCCGGTGAAATCACCACCAATGCGCATGTCGACTACATCCAGGTCGCACGCGACACCATCAAGCGCATCGGCTACGACAACACCGAGTACGGCATCGACTACAAGGGCTGCGCCGTGCTCGTGGCCTACGACAAGCAGAGCAACGACATCGCCCAGGGCGTTGACCATGCCAGCGACGATCACCTGAACATCGGCGCCGGCGACCAGGGCCTGATGTTTGGCTACGCCTGCGATGAAACGCCGGAACTGATGCCGGCCCCGATTTATTACGCGCACCGCCTGATGGAGCGCCAGGCCCAGCTGCGCAAGGACGGCCGCCTGCCTTTCCTGCGCCCAGACGCCAAAAGCCAGGTCACCATGCGCTATGTGAACGGCAAACCGCACAGCATCGACACCGTGGTGCTGTCGACCCAGCACAGCCCGGACCAGAGCGAAACGCCTCACAAGATGAAGGCCTCGTTCACCGAAGCCATCATTGAAGAGATCATCAAGCCGGTCCTGCCCAAGGAGTGGCTCAAGGAAACCAAATACCTGATCAACCCGACCGGCCGTTTCGTCATTGGCGGCCCGCAGGGCGACTGCGGCCTGACCGGCCGCAAGATCATCGTCGACACCTACGGCGGCGCCTGCCCGCATGGCGGCGGCGCGTTCTCGGGCAAGGATCCGAGCAAGGTCGATCGCTCGGCCGCCTATGCCGCCCGCTACGTGGCCAAAAACATTGTGGCCGCCGGCCTGGCCCGGCAGTGCCAGATCCAGGTGGCTTATGCGATTGGCGTGGCCCGGCCGATGAACGTGACGGTGTACACCGAAGGCACGGGCGTGATCTCCGACGAAAAATTGTCAGCGCTGGTCCACGAACACTTTGACCTGCGTCCCAAAGGCATCATCCAGATGCTGGACCTGCTGCGTCCAATCTACGAAAAGACCGCGGCTTACGGCCACTTCGGCCGGGATGAGCCCGAGTTTTCCTGGGAGCGCACGGATCGGGCCGCTTTGCTGCGGGCCGCGGCAGGGCGATAAGCCCAGCCCTCCCCAAGCGGCGGACGCCGGTTCCCGCGATGGGCCACGCACTGAAAGCCACCTGCGGGTGGCTTTTTTATGCGTACATTTTTTGGCGCAGGACTACAATTTTGAGCATCCGGCCGGACGGCACAACCCGCCCAGACGTGCGCAATCGCCTGGCCCGGATAGGTGACAGTGGCCGTCTCGAGATCATCACGAAAGCCCACATGCAACGAATCACCAACCGGATGGCCATCAACATCGCCAGCTCGTTGATTGCCGTGTTCACCCTTATTGGCATCAGTGAGCTGTCCTACCAAAAATCCATCCACGCGATGGATGACCTGTCCGAGGCGCATGTCACGCGCACCCATCTTCAGCGGCTGCTGCGTGACGTGCTGGATGCCGAAACGGGCCAAAGGGGCTACCTGCTGACGGCGGACACCGCCTACCTGGAGCCTTACCGGACGGCGATTGCCGACCTCAGCCAGACGCAGGACCAGCTGGTCAATCTGTTTGCCAACAAGCCCGAACAGAGCGCCGCGCTGGCCGTACTGGGCTGGACCGTGCAGCGCAAGCTGGCCGAAATGGACCTGTCCATCCGCATGAAAAATGAGGACAAGGAAGACGCCTGGAAGTTTGTCCTGACCACCGACGTGGGCAAAAAACAAATGGATGACATACGCGTCAGCTCCGCGCAATTGATCGATGCGAGCCTGACGCAGACCACGCAGAGGCATGCGGACATCCGGCAGTCCCTGTTGCTGTCCCGGGTGGGCATCACGCTGGTGGCCGCCGTGGGACTGATGGCGTTCTGGCTGTATTTGCGGCAGACCGCCGCGCTGAAACTGGCCGATCAGCATCAGCAGGCCACGCTGCAGGCCGAACGCGACTTGCTGGACGCCCAGGTCCAGGAGCGCACTGAACGCCTGGCGGAACTGGCCACACACCTGCAACAAGTCCGGGAAGACGAGCGGGCGCATCTGGCGCGGGAGCTTCATGACGAACTGGGTGCGCTGCTTACCGCGGCCAAGCTGGATGTCGCCCGTATCAAGGCCAAATTGAGCGGCGACGCGAGCGACCTGCAGGCGCGCATCCAGCATCTGGTTGAAACACTCAACAGCGGCATTGCGCTCAAGCGGCGCATCATTGAAGATCTGCGCCCCTCCTCCCTGGCCACCCTGGGCTTGCTACCGTCCCTGGAAATCCTGGCGGGCGAGTTTGGCCAGCGTTCCGGCCTGGCCATCACGACCGATCTTGAACCGGTTGACCTGGATGAGCCAACGGAACTGACGGTGTACCGGATCACTCAGGAAGCGCTGACCAATATTGGCAAACACGCCGAAGCGCAACACGTGGAAATTGCCGTGCTCAACTACAAGGCCCACGTCACCGTCACCGTGCGCGACGACGGCAAGGGGTTTGACCCGAAGGCAATAGGCGCTTCCAGCTATGGCCTGCTGGGAATGCGTCACCGGGTGGAGGCTTGCGGCGGCCGCCTCACCATAGAGTCGGTGGGCAGTACCACCATCCGGGCGGTGTTTCCCTCCGTATCCCGCAAAAAGCCCGAGCAGCCCGCCATGGCGGACGAAAGCGGCGCCGCCACAAAAAGCCCCAGCTAGACCTGCGGTGCCGTCGCAGCTTCGATCGGCATACCGCATATCCTGCAACAGGAACGTCCCCTTGACCGGCGTGCGCGCCCTGTCAAAGCGTGAGCGCAGCGCCAGCGGCAGCGGCATCCACTGCTGGCTGTTTCATGCGCCCTCACGGCCGAGCCGGGCCAGCAGGTAGTCGAGCACGTTGCCGAGGGTAACCAGTTGGGCGTAGTCCGCCTCCGCGATGGTGACGCCAAAGCGTTCATGCAGCGCCACCAGAAAATTGAGCCAGTCCATCGAGTCCAGATCGACCTGATGGCGCAGCGGGCGGTCGGGTTCAATGGTGGCGGGAACGACCTCTGGTGCAATCGAGCACAGGATATCCAGGACGATGCGGCTCAACGCCGGACGGTCATAGCTCATGTCGGGCCTCCTGCCTGGCCGCCCTGGCCGGGGGCTGGCGTGACTCGTTCAGCCAGCGCCTGAGGCTGCTGCAGAAGATCGCGCAGCTCGGCCAGAAACAGCGCGCCCTGGTGCCCGTCGGACACCCGGTGATCGGCGGCCAGCGTGGCCGTGACCAGCGGCAGCGCGCGAACTTCCCCCTCCTCCACCCAGGGGCCATCTGCCACGCGGCCAAAACCCACCAGCGCCACCTGCGGCGGATAGATCACGCCAAAGACGGCTTCCACGCCCTGGTCGCCCAGGTTGGTGATGGTGATGGTCGGGTCGCTCATCTCGGAGCTGCGCAAGGAACCGGCTCGCGCGCGTTTGACCAGATCGGCCAGCTCGCGCATGAGCAGCTCCAGCGGTTTGGCGCCAACATCATGGATCGCCGGCGCCACCAGGCCGCCGCCGCGCAGGGAGATCGCCACACCGGCGTGCACGGCCGTGGACAGCTGGAACGCGCCGTCGCGATACAACCCGTTGAGCTGAGGCACGCGCTGCAGGGCCGCAGCCACAGCCTTGAGCTGCAACACCGCAGGCAGGATACGTTCGGTGATCGGCAGGCCTTCGTTGCGCTGCAGCAGCCAGGCCAGCGCCCTGGCCATGGGAATGGGCTCGCTGAGGTAATAGTGCGGAATCTCGCGCTTGGAGCGGCTCATGGTCGCGGCAATGGCCTTGCGCATTTCCGTCTGCCGGTCTGGCGCCGCCGCCACCGGCAAAGGTGGCCTGCGCGCAGCCACGGCGGCTTCGATATCGGCCAGCGTGACCGAGCCTTGCGGACCGGTGCCATGCACACTGTCGGGGTCAATGCCATGTTCCCTGGCGTGCCGGCGTGCCGAAGGCGACACCGGATGCCGTGCCGCAGGAAGTGCTTTTTCGATCTCCGGCACACGTGGTAACGCAGGCTGCGGCGGGGCTGCGGGCACGGACTGCGGTACGGCGACCGGAACGGTGGGAACAGTGGAAGCAGTGAGAGAAGTGGCCGCAGGCGCCGCCACCTCTCCCGGCGCCAGCAGCCTGGCCAGCACCGTACCCACCGGCACCTTCTCGCCGGGCTGCACCCGCAACTCGGTCATCACCCCGTCCTGCCAGATTTCAACATCCACCGCGGCCTTGGAGGTGTCCACCACAGCCACCACCTGGCCACGCTTGACGGCGTCTCCCGGTTGCACATGCCACTTGAGCAGTGTGCCCTCGTCCATGTCAGCGCCCAGCGCGGGCAACTTGAATTCGATCATGGTGCGCTCCCCAACAGCGCTCGCGCGGCGGCGACAATTTTCGGGACTTGCGGCAACGCGGCCTCTTCCATGTGGCGGGCATACGGAATCGGAACCTCCTCGCTGCACACGCGCGCCAGCGGGGCATCGAGGTCAAAGAAGGCCTGCTCCATGATGCGCGCCATGACCTCGGCCGCCAGGCTGCCTGAGCGCCAGCCTTCGTCAATGACCACGGCGCGGCGACATTTCCGCACTGAGGCCATCAGGGTGGCATCGTCGAGCGGGCGCAGCACGCGCAGGTCGATGACCTCGGCGGAAATACCCTGCTGCTCCAGTTCCTCCGCCGCCCGCAGTGCCTTGGGCAGGCTGCCGCCGTGGGTGATCAGGCTTACATCCGTGCCCGCGCGGCGCACCCTGGCGCTGCGGATGTCCACACCCGGCCATTCGCCGTCCGGCACCTCGCCTTCCATGTTGTAAAGCTGCGCATGCTCAAATATCACCACCGGGTCCGGGTCGGCCAGCGCAGCCGCAAGCATGCCGCGGGCATCTTCCACTGTCGCTGGCGCCAGCACCGTGAGTCCAGGCACATGGGCATACCAGTTTTCAAAGCTGTTGGAGTGCTGGGCCGCCACCTGGCGCCCGGCACCGGTGGCCATGCGGATCACGATGGGCACGGAAAGCTGACCGCCCGACATGTGGTGCAACATGGCCGCGGTGTTGACGATGGGGTCGAGCGCCAGCAGGCTGAAGTTGACCGTCATGACCTCGACAATCGGACGCATGCCACCGAGCGCCGCGCCGACGCCGGCACCGACAAATCCAAGTTCGGACAGCGGTGTGTCGCGGATACGTTCAGGGCCGAACTCGTCAAGCAGCCCCCGGGACACAGCATAGGTGCCGCCGTAGCGGCCCACGTCCTCGCCCATCAGAAAGACACGCGGGTCGGCGTACAGGGCTTCGCGCAGCGCTTCACGCAGGGCTTCCCGGTATGTGATGGTGCGGCGGGCCATCAGGCTGCTCCCTCCCGTGTATGGACATCGCGCAGCAGGTCTTCAACCGGCTCCCAGGTGCCGGCTTCGGCAAAGGCCGCGGCGGCATCGACCTCTGCCTGCGCCGCCGCATCAAGCACCAGGAACTCGTCCTCCGTCAGGCTGCCCTGCGCCTTCAGGCGCGCGGTGAATGTGTGGATGGGGCCACGCGTCTTCCAGGCTTGCACCTCGGCCTTGTCGCGGTACAGCTCGGGGTCGAACATCGAGTGCGCGCGAAAGCGGTAGGTCTTCAGTTCCACAAACACCGGGCGGCCCTGGCTGCGCACCTGCTGCGCGCTGCGCTGCACAGCGTCAAATACGGCCACCACATCCATGCCGTCAGCCTGCACGGTGGCCATGCCGTACGACGCCGCCTTCATGCACAGATCGGTCTGCGCCTCGGAGCGCGCCAGCGCCGTGCCCATGGCATATAGATTGTTCTCGCAGCAAAACAGTACCGGCAGCTGCCAGAGCGCGGCAAGGTTGGCCGCTTCATGAAAGGCCCCCTCGGCGATCGCACCCTCACCAAAAAAACAGGCGGTGAGTGCCTGGCGCCCCGCCATTTTGTCGGCCAGCGCCAGTCCTGCAGCCAATGGCAGGCCACCACCCACAATCGCATTGCCGCCATAAAAACGGGTCGCACGGTCGAACAAATGCATGGAGCCGCCGCGCCCGCGCGAACAGCCCTCGCGCTTGCCGTACATTTCGGCCATGATGCCGTTCATGGCCAAGCCGCGCAGCAGCGCATGACCGTGCTCGCGGTAGGTAGCCACCACGTTGTCTTGCGGCTGGAGAGCGCGCAGCGCGCCGACAGCCACGGCCTCCTCGCCGATGTACAGATGCAGAAAGCCGCGGATCTTCTGCTCGCCGTAGAGCTGGGCACACTTCTCTTCCATGCGGCGGATGCGCAGCATGCCGGCCAGCACCGCCAGCGCAAAGGCCTTGTCCCAAGGCACCGGGCCACTCGGTGGCGGGGGTACCGGCAGGTGACTCATGCTCCACCCTCCAGCGTCGAGATGTCGCCCTCAGGCAGGCCGAGCTCGCGGGCCTTGAGCAGGCGGCGCATGATCTTGCCGCTGCGCGTGCGCGGCAATACCGGCAGGAAGGCGATCTCTTTGGGCGCGACGGCGGCGCCGAGTCGCTTGCGTGCATGCGCCAGGATGTCCAGGCGAAGCGCCTCATCAGGTGCATGGCCATCCTTGAGCGAAACAAAGGCCTTGACCACTTCGCCCACCACCGGATCGGGCTTGCCAATCACGCCCGCCTCGGCCACGGCCGGGTGCTCCATCAGCACGCTTTCGACCTCGAAGGGACCAATCAGGTGGCCAGCCGACTTGATGACGTCGTCGGCCCGGCCGACGAACCAGTAATAGCCATCGGCATCACGCCGGGCCAGATCACCCGTGAGGTAGAGATCGCCGGCAAAACACCTGCGGTAACGCGCTTCATTGTTCAGGTAGCCGCGAAACATCGAAGGCCAGCCAGCCTTGAGCGCCAGCTCGCCTTCCACATCGGGCGCCTCGATCACGCGCACGCGCGGCGGCTCGCCCTCGGCTTCAAGGCGCTCGACGATGCAGGCCGCGATGCCGGGCAGGGGTCGGCCCATGGAGCCGGGCTTGATGTCAAAGGCCGGCGTGTTGGCAATCATGATGCCGCCGGTCTCGGTTTGCCACCAGTTGTCGTGAATCGGCAGTCCGAACGCCTCCATGCCCCACCAGACCGCCTCGGGATTCAGGGGCTCACCGACACTGGCGACAAAGCGCAGGTCGGGGAAGCGGTGCCGCCTGGCCAGTTCCAGGCCGGACTTCATCAGCATGCGAATGGCCGTGGGCGCCGTGTACCACACCGTGATGCTCTCCTGCTGCAGCAGCGTGTACCAGCGCTCGGCGTCGAACTCCTCGCGGTCGATCAGCGAGGTCACGCCATGCAGCAGCGGCGCGATGATGCCGTAGGACGTGCCGGTGACCCAGCCCGGGTCGGCGGTGCACCAGTAGCGGTCGTCGGGGTGCAGGTCGAGCGCAAAGCGCCCGGTCGCATGGTGCGCCACCACCGCGTCATGGACATGGATCGCGCCCTTGGGCGTGCCCGTGGTGCCGCTGGTGAAATGCAGCAGCGCGGGATCGTCCGGTTTCGTCTCCACCGTGCTGAACCCATCCGACGCGTTGAGCATCAGGGTGGCCAGGTCCAGCGTACCCGGCTCGTTCGTGATACCGCCCTCTTCAGCCACCAGTAGCACATGCCGCAGCGTGGGCATCTGCCCGCGCATGGCCTTGACCTTGCGCTGGTAGAGCAGGTCGGTCGTCACCAGCACCTGGCCAGCGCCGATGTTGATGCGCGTGGCGACTGGCTCGGGGCCGAAGGCCGAGAACATGGGCGTCACCACCGTACCGTTCTTCAGCGCCCCCAGCACCGCGATGTAGAGTTCCGGAATGCGACCGGCCATGACAAACAGGCAGTCGCCCTTGCCGACACCCAGTCCCTGCAGCACGTTCGCAAACCGGCTGGTCTGCCGCGCGAGTTCGCCGTAGCTCAGGTCCAGCGCAGGCGCATGGCGCGCAACAAAACGCAGCGCAATATGGTCGCGCAGCGCACCGGCCGCCTGCCGGTCTACAGCCTCGAAGCCGATATTGAGGCCGCCGCCGGGCAGGCCCGACAAGGCCTGGCGCGCCAAATCCCAGGAAAACCCGCGGCATTCGTCACCGTAGCTGGAAAGATTGGGAGGCACGCGCAGATCGTGCGGAGTTTTCCTGATGACATCAGGTCTTTCCATGGGCACCCCCTTCAACGAGTTGATCCAGCCGTTTAGCAGCTTAGCCCCGCGTGGCAACGCGGCACTTGATCAATCGCAATGAACGGACTGCCCAGTGGTTCCGGTATCCCCTGCACCGGACGGAGGGCTGTTAAACACATTGCAAATGGAGCCCCTCCGCACGGCCCCGCCCTGGCGGGAGAGTTCAGGTGACAAAACTGCACGAAACATCGGTGCCGAGCCTCGTGGAGTGTTGCGCGGGTGTGGCGGGCACGGTTTCCAGGACTCGCAGCGCCGCACGGAATGGCCATGCGCGGCCAGGTTTCCCCTGTGGCGTGCCATCCAGTGTGCGTTGGGACGGCGGCAAGCCTGGCGAACAGGCCTTGACAGAAAATTCCTATTTAAATCAATAGGTTACAAGAACATCGCATCCACCAAAAGTTCAGAGTTAAGTGAGAAAAGTTCAAAGTTAGCCGAGAATCGACATCATTTCACAGCCCTCTTGCAGCTTGCCGCCTTGAAAAGCCCCACAAATGCCTCTATGATTAGCACTCGATGGTATTGAGTGCTAACAAAGCGTATTCAAGCCACCAAGTTAACAAGCACCCACTTCTGTTGGGTGCTTTTTGATTCTCAAAAACCATTGTCCTCAAACAAGGAGCTCTCATGAAACTTCGTCCTTTGCACGACCGCGTGATCGTCAAACGCGTGGAAAACGAAACCAAAACCGCCTCTGGCATCGTCATTCCTGACAGCGCCGCTGAAAAGCCTGATCAGGGCGAAGTCCTGGCCGTGGGCCCAGGCAAGAAAAACGACAAGGGCGATTTGAGCCCTATGGCCGTCAAGATCGGTGACCGCGTGCTGTTTGGCAAATACAGCGGCCAGACCGTCAAGGTCGACGGCGACGAGCTGCTCGTGATGAAAGAAGAAGACCTGTTTGCGGTCGTTGAGAAGTAATTTCTCGGCTCTTTCAATCCCTCATTAACTGAATCTGGAGAATTAAACATGGCAGCAAAAGACGTCATTTTCGGCGGCGAAGCCCGCGCACGCATGGTCGAGGGTGTGAACATCCTGGCCAACGCCGTCAAGGTAACCCTGGGCCCCAAAGGCCGCAACGTGGTGCTCGAGCGCTCCTTCGGCGCCCCCACCGTGACCAAGGACGGTGTGTCCGTTGCTAAAGAAATCGAACTCAAGGACAAGCTGCAGAACATGGGCGCCCAGATGGTCAAGGAAGTCGCTTCCAAGACGTCTGACATCGCAGGTGACGGCACCACGACCGCTACCGTTCTGGCTCAAGCCATTGTTCGCGAAGGCATGAAATATGTCGCCGCCGGCATGAACCCGATGGACCTGAAGCGCGGTATCGACAAGGCCGTCACGGCACTGGTCGAAGAGCTGAAGAAAGCATCGAAAGCCACCACCACCTCCAAAGAAATCGCCCAGGTCGGCTCGATTTCTGCCAACTCTGACGAAGCCATCGGCAAAATCATTGCCGATGCGATGGACAAAGTCGGCAAGGAAGGCGTGATCACCGTGGAAGACGGCAAATCACTCGAAAGCGAACTCGACGTCGTTGAAGGCATGCAGTTTGACCGCGGCTACCTGTCGCCTTACTTCATCAACAACCCTGAAAAGCAGTCGGCGATTCTGGACAACCCGTTTGTTCTGCTCTATGACAAGAAAATCAGCAACATCCGTGACCTGCTGCCTACCCTGGAACAAGTCGCCAAGGCTGGCCGTCCGCTGCTGATCATTGCCGAAGAAGTTGAAGGCGAAGCCCTGGCTACGCTGGTGGTCAACACCCTGCGCGGCATCCTGAAAGTGGTTGCTGTCAAGGCGCCAGGCTTCGGCGATCGCCGCAAAGCCATGCTGGAAGACATCGCCTGCCTGACCGGCGGCAAGGTGATCGCTGAAGAAGTTGGCATGTCGCTCGAAAAAGTGACGCTGGCCGACCTCGGCACGGCCAAGCGCATCGAAGTGGGCAAGGAAAACACCATCATCATCGACGGTGCCGGCGAAGCCAAGGACATCGAAGCCCGCGTCAAGCAGGTTCGCGTGCAGATCGAAGAAGCGACCAGCGACTACGACCGTGAAAAACTGCAAGAGCGCGTGGCCAAGCTGGCCGGCGGTGTTGCCGTGATCAAGGTTGGCGCTGCCACCGAAGTCGAAATGAAAGAAAAGAAAGCCCGCGTCGAAGACGCCCTGCACGCTACCCGCGCTGCCGTGGAAGAAGGCATTGTGGCTGGTGGCGGTGTGGCGCTGCTGCGCGCCAAGCAGGCTGCTGGCGCCATCAAGGGCGACAACGCTGACCAGGAAGCCGGCATCAAGCTGGTGCTGCGCGCCATCGAAGCGCCTCTGCGCGAGATTGTGTACAACGCAGGTGGCGAAGCCTCTGTGGTGGTGAACGCTGTGTTGGCCGGCAAGGGCAACTACGGCTTCAATGCAGCCAACGACACCTACGGCGACATGATCGAAATGGGTATTCTGGATCCCACGAAAGTGACCCGCACGGCCCTGCAGAACGCTGCTTCCGTCGCATCGCTGATGCTGACGACCGAAGCCATGGTGGCCGAGGCTCCGAAAGATGAGTCTGGCGCCGGTGGCGGCATGCCAGGCGGCATGGGTGGAATGGGCGGCATGGGCGATATGGGCATGTAATATCCCGCTGAGCCGGCTCACCCTGGCTCAGACGCCAACAGGCCAAAAGGCCGCGGTGCTTTCGCACCGCGGCCTTTTTTTTGTGCGTGACCCGTCCTGAATAAGGTTGACACTTTTCTATCCAGGAAAAGGCAAGTCAATGGAATCAGGCATTAAACGCAAGCAGGGCGATTACACGCTGGCTTTTAAGCTGTCGGTGGTCGAGCAGGTAGAAAAAGGCGATCTCACGTACAAACAGGCCCAGCACCGCTACGGTATCCAGGGCCGCTCGACGGTGCTGGTGTGGCTGCGCAAGCACGGACGCCAGGCGTGGGGAGGTGCGGCATCATCAAGGCCGACCATGCCGATATCCCCCAAATCACCCCGATCCGCATCAGACGTGCCGCTCACGCCCGAGCAGAAGATCAAAGCGCTCGAAGTGCAGCTTCGCGAGGCGCGCGAGAAGGCCCAACTGTTCGAAGCCGTGCTCGATGTCCTGAAGAAGGACTACGGCGTGCGTGTCGTAAAAAAGCCTTTGGGCAAGTCCTCGCGCAAAAGCTCCTCCCGCAGTTGAGCGTCGCGAAGGCTTGCCGCCACTGGGGCGTCAGCCGCCAGGCCTACTACCAGCAGTTGCAGCATGACCGGCACCGCTGTGAGCGTGCGGACACCGTGATCGAGCTCGTGCGCTCGGTGCGGCTGCGCCAGCCGAGGATAGGCACGCGCAAGCTGCACCACATGCTCAGCCAGCCCCTGGGACAGGCGCAGGCCAGCCTGGGGCGCGATGCGCTGTTTGACGTGCTGCGCCAGGCCCGCCTGCTGGTGGCGCCCAGCAGGGCGTATCACAAGACGACCAACAGCTGCCACCGGTTTCACCGGCACCCGAACCTGCTCAAGGCGGGGCCCCGGCAAGTGCGCCCGAGCGCTGGCGAGCAGGTCTGGGTGGCCGACATCACCTACCTGCCGACCGACCAGGGGTTCGTCTACCTCAGCCTGGTCACGGATGCCTGGTCACGCAAGATCGTCGGGCACCACGTGCATGACAGCCTGCGCACAGAGCAGGTCAGCCAGGCCTTGAAGACGGCGCTCAAGGGCCGGCAGACCAGGCAGGCGCTGGTGCATCACTCGGACCGCGGCATCCAGTACTGCTCGAGCGAGTATCAGGCGATTCACGCGCGCCACGGCATTGTGTGTTCGATGACCGATGGCTACGACTGCTACCAGAATGCGCTGGCCGAGCGCGTCAACGGGATTCTGAAGATGGAGTTCCTGCTTCAAAGACCGGCCGACCTCGATCAGGCCAGAAAAATGGTTCAGCAATCCGTGCATATCTACAACCAGGAAAGACCACACCTATCCCTACAATTGAAAACGCCCGGTGAGGTTCACCGGGCGTCTCTGGCTGGCCTTCACGGCTCAGCTATTTGTGTTTCATAGGTGTCAACCTATGGCAGGACGGGTCAGCGTCCGTGCGCAGAACTTCGGGGTCTGGTTAAAAAGGTACTTGCAGGGCTGCGCCCACCGACCAGCCGCGGATGTCGTTTTGCGACACAGTGGTGCTGTACAGCAGGCTCCATTGCATGCCACCGCCCAGCAGGCCCTTGACGCCCAGCGTTGCCAGCGCAAACAAGCCATCCGGCCTGTCGCCATCGACGGTGATGGCGTTGCTCGCATAGCTGCCCATCGTCACGCGCAAGGGGTCATGGTTCAGGTCTTTTTCCAGGCTCACACGGGCAAAGGGTTTGATGCGCCCCACGTCGTAAGTGCCATTGAAACCCAGTGACACGCGTCGTGACCTGTATGTGGTATCGCCAAAGCTGAAGGCCAGCGGGCCGGGCGCTTCGGTGTAAGCCTTCACCTTCACGCGCTCTTCGGTCAGCGACAGCGTGGGACCGCCAAAGAACCGGCCCGCCTTCAAGATGTAGCCGCCGCCCACGCGCGCTGACGCATAGCTGCCGGTGGTTTGTCCCGTCGAGGACACCAGCAACTGCGTGGATCCCAGCCGCACATCGCGGTGAATGTTGTCAAAGTCAAGGTCGCCGTAAGCCAGCGCCGCATTCAGGTACCACTCGGGCGACAGGGCCACGGTAGCATAGGTACCGACGGTGGTCTGCCGGGTCTTGAAGCCGCCGGTGTTTTCGGAGAATGACAAATCGCCCTCCGCATGCGACAGCACCAGCCCGGCCAGTGCATTGGGCGCCAGCGTGATGTCGCCGCCGACCAGCACCACGGTGGTTTTGGCTTCGTTGCCCATGCGCACGCCCAGCGTCGAAGCACCAAAGCGGCCGCTCTCCAGCGCGGTGTACATCTCAAGATGACCCTTTGGACGAAGCACGATTTTGCTGTCATCGGGCTGCTCGACCACCAGCGCACCCGATGTCAGGCGCCCTTCCAGCGTTTGCGCATGCTGCCGGATGGCCACCAGGGGCGCGACCGCCAGCGTGCTGTTCTGGCCTGCGGCACGCATGCTTGCCAGCGTCACCTGGGCAAAGACCTTGTGCGTTGCCGAGGTCGGATGCACCCCATCGGCGAACACATAGGTATCGGCCTCCGGGGGATTGACGCACAGGAGCGATGAGCTGCCGGACGGCAGGCAGGCCGGCTGGGTCGCCGCATTCAGTGCGGTAAAGCCGTATGCAGCCGGCCGCGCCCGCAGATCGTTGAGCACCCTGTTGGTGTCAAACACCAGCACATTGCGCCCGGCGGTGGCCTGTAGCAGTTGCTGGTTGAAGGTGTCAGACATCGCCGTCAGCAAGCCGGCGCCCGCCGGCCCTTGAGAAAGTCCGAATGGCGTGACACCCAGATCCGGCAGTGTGTTGACGAGGATCAGTTTGGCCCCCGCCGCCTGCAGGCGCATGATCTGGGCGTTGAGGTCGCCGGCCGAGGTGCCGACATTGCCCAGCGCCGAGGGCACCGGCAAGCCCAAGCCCACCGCGCCATATTGGGTAAGTACGTCGTTGGCTCCCGCCCAGACCGTGACCAGGGCTTTGCCGTCAATGCGGCCGCCGGTGTCGGCCAGCAGGCGGTCAACCTGGCTGCTGACCGGGTCGGCCGTAAACCAGACGCCGGCACCGACTCCCACGCCAGGGCTCAGCAAGACGCGCGAACCGCCCTGCGCATAGTTGGTTCCGCCGTTGGGCGTCCGGGTCGGTGCGCCAAATTGATTGACGATCGCCGCCTCGCTGGAAAGCCCCAGCGACTGGCCCAGGTACTGCGTCCAGACCAGGCCAGGGTTGGTGGTGAAGCGGCCGGAATCGGGTACGAACAATTGCGTGGTCGGCGCATAGGTGCCGGCATCGGTCAGGCTGTCGCCGACAGAGTAGAGATTGCTGATGAGCTGGGCCTGGGCCGAAAAGGCCAGAAGGCAGGCAGCGGCGGTCAGGCTGTAGCGGATTGGTTTTTGCATGAAGTATGAGAAAGAGTAATTGAGCGTCATGATCACAAGGACTGCACAAAAGGATTGCAATAAAGGATTGCAATAAAAAAATTGCAAAAGTGGGTTGCAAAAGGACTGGATTGAATCGCTATCCGGTCGCGTTGGCTACTAGGGCTAACCGCATCATCGCGGCGTACAGGGGCGGCGGGAATGTAAGCACACCCCGTGCCGGCCGGCGCCCTGCAAGCCGCTGATACCCCCGAGGCAGGCAGGCAGGAAGGGCCGCAGCGCTTACACGCTGCAACTCTTTTTTCACGAACCTTGAATCTTCAGACTGAGGCGGCGTCGTAAACACCGGCGTCGTCGGACGCAGGCTGTACCCACCAGTAAATCAGCAGGAAATAACCGATGCCGGTGAGCATGATGAGCTGCCACCACCCACTTTTGCCAATATCGTGCAGGCGGCGCGTGCCCACAGCCAGCGCCGGCAACAGCAAGCCGAGCACCATCAAGCCGTTGAGCAGATCGCTCACCATGGAGGCGGCAACCGACACCAGAATCTGGAACAGGAAGAACCACCAGAATTCGGGGCGGGATGCGCGACCGGAAAAGTCTGCGTACTTGGAAAGGCAGGTGGAAATGGCTTGGCCGAAATTCATGGTGCGTGTCCTCCTCACAGGATTGATACCGGGGCAAGTTCCCCGCGCCATGATATGCGCAAGCCCGGCGCTCTAGCTGTAGTTTCTCACGACGTTGTTCCCATCAAATCCGAGGCGAGAAGCTGGAGGGCGGTGGGAGGTCGCTGAGTGGGGCCTGCGAAAGTTGTAGTGATGCATCCAGGGCTCCAGTTCATGGGCCCGAGCATCTGAATCGGGGTAGATGAAGGCGTAGGCCCATTCGCGCAGCAAGGTCTGGATGAATCGTTCGGCTTTGCCGTTGGTGCGTGGGGTGTAAGGGCGCGTGCGGATGTGCCTGATCCCCAGGCGGCGCAGCAGCTTGGCAAAGCGCTTTGATTTGTAAGCCGAGCCGTTATCGGTCATCACCTGCGCAACGCGCACCCCCAAGGCCTTGTAGTAGCGCAGCGCTGCCAGCAGGTGAGCGCAGGCACAGCGCGCCGTCTCATCAGGCAGCAGCAGGCTAAACCCCACCCTGGAGTGATCGTCGATGGCCACATGCAGCGCCTGTGAGCCCGCCCGGGGCGTGTTCTGGGTGCGGTCACCCGTGACGCGGTGGCCCGGCTTGTCAAAGCGGTGTAGTTTCTTGGTGTCCAGGTGCAGTAACTCACCGGGGCTGGCGCGCTCATAGCGCACCACAGGTGGCGCATTCTGAAAGGCGGGCAGCTTGGCTGCGCCGGCGGCCTTGCAGGCCCGTGCAATAGCGCTTCGCGACAGCCCCACTCGCTCGGCAATGCGCTCATAGGTCAGGCGCTGAGTCCTGCGCAAGCGCACGGCCCGCTCGATTTTGCTGGCGCAGCTGCGCTGCGGGCAAACCAGAGGCCGGGAACTGCGGTCAAGCAGTCCGGCGCGGCCTTCCTGAGCATAACGTTGCTGCCACTTGCGGGCCGTGCGGGGACTCAAGCCAGCGGCTGCAGCCGCTGGCTTCAGACCAATCCGGGCAATTTCTTGAACCAAATGGGCTCGACCTTTGGGCGTCATTGAGGCATTCTTGTGGATGTTCATCCGGGGAGTCCTGAAGGGGTTTGGGAGATGTCAGAACCTCCATCTTCCTTCACCTCGGGTGAACAACCTCTTGGGAAACTACATCTAGCGCAGGCGCTGCAACAGCCCGGCCGTGGAGCCGTCAAGCCCCGATGTATCCCCGCTGCGCAAACGCGGCTCAATGTCTTTGGCCAGCACCTTGCCGAGCTCAACGCCCCACTGGTCGAAGCTGTTGATGCCCCAGAGGGCGCCGCTCACAAACACACGGTGCTCCTGCAGGGCGATCAGCGCGCCCAGGCTGGCGGGCGTGAGCTGGTCCAGCAGTAAAAAGGTACTGGGCCGGTTGCCGGGAAAATGCCTGTGGCCACCCTCGTCGTTTTTGCCCTGCATCAGCGCCTGTGCCTGCGCCAGCACATTGGCCAGCAATTGTTCATGGTGCCCGGGCAAGCCATGCGCCGCCTTCCTGACGGCCACGAACTCGATCGGCACCACGGAAGTGCCCTGGTGCAGCATCTGGAAATAGGCGTGCTGACCATTGGTGCCGGGCTCGCCCCACAGCACCGGCGCGGTCGCAAACGGCAGGGGCTGGCCGTCCGTATCCACGCGTTTGCCATTGCTCTCCATTTCCAGCTGCTGCAAGTACGCCGGCAGGCGCCGCAAGGCACTGCTGTAGGGGGCGATGCTGCGGCTGCCGAAGCCGTGGAAATTGCGGTACCAGACATCCAGCAGGCCAAGGCGCACAGGCAGGTTGCGGGCCAGCGCGGCGGTGCGAAAGTGCTCGTCCATCGCGTGCGCGCCGGCCAGCAACTCGCGAAAGCCGACAGCGCCAATGGCGATGGCAACCGGCAAACCAATGGCCGACCACAGCGAGTAGCGGCCGCCCACCCAGTCCCAAAACCCGAAGGTGCTGCGTATGCCAAATGCATTGGCCGCCACGACATTGGTCGTCAGCGCGGCGAAATGCCGGTTGATGTCGCGGCCACCACCCGCCTCAAACCAGCGCTTTGCGGAATGCGCATTGCTCATGGTTTCGTTGGTGGTGAAGGTCTTGGATGCGACGAGGAACAGCGTGCTGTGCGGCTGGCACTGCGCCAGCACGCCGGCCAGTTCCTGGCCATCAACGTTGGAGACAAAGTGAAAGCGTTTGCCCGTGGTGGCAAATTCGCCCAGCGCCAGCACCGCCATTTGCGGCCCCAGGTCCGAGCCACCGATGCCGATGTTGACGACATCGGTAATGGCCTCATCGGCGCGCACCTCTTCTGCGTAAGCCAGCATGGCGTCCAGCGTGGCGTGGACCTGGCTCAGCTCATGCGCTGTGTTTTTTATGGCCGACTGCGCCTGCTCCAAAGCGGGAAGAGCCGGTTGTCGCAACAGGAAATGCATCACCGCGCGTTGCTCGGTGCTGTTGATCCTGTCGCCGGCAAACATGGCGTCGCGGTGTTGCTCCAGCTGGCACTGGACGGCCAGGTCCAGCAACAGCGCCTCACTGGTCACATCCAGAAGATTCTTGGAGAGATCGGCAAAAACGTAGGGCGCTTCCTGGCTGAAGCGGAAAAACCGCTCCGCGTCGCCGGCAAATGCCTCACGCAGATCGAAGGATTTTCCGCCGGCTTCAAAGCTGGCCTGCAGCGCCGCCCAGGCCGGGGTCTGATCACAACGAAGGCGTTTCATGGACTGACTCATGCCGCCACCATCAGCTGCTCAAGCTTGATCGCATCGGCCGCAAAGGCGCGTATGCCTTCGGCCAGCTTTTCGGTGGCCATGGCGTCTTCGTTGAGCGCGTAGCGGAAACCGGTTTCGTCGTAATTCACGGCGGGCAAGTCGAGCGACCTGGCAGCCCCGGCGTCCAGCGAGCGGGCCAGCGGCGCTTCGGACGCGGCCAGCTGCGCCAGCAGTTCTGGGCTGATGGTCAGCAGGTCGCAGCCCGCCAGCGCGGTGATCTGGCCTGCATTGCGAAAGCTCGCACCCATGACCTCGGTGGCAATGCCGAAGTGCTTGTAATGGTTGTAGATCTGGCGTACCGACTTCACGCCGGGGTCGTTGGCGCCAGCATTGGCGGCTTCGTCCCACGCGGCGCCGGCCGACTTCTTGTACCAGTCGTAAATGCGGCCCACAAAGGGCGAAATCAGCTGCACCCTGGCCTGGCCGCAGGCCACCGCCTGGCAGAACGAAAACAGCAGCGTCAGGTTGGTATGGATGCCGCGCCGCTCCAGCCGCTCTGCCGCCTGGATGCCCTCCCAGGTGGCGGCCACCTTGATCAGCACGCGGTCAATGTGAATGCCTTCGGCCTGGTACAGCTCGACGATGCGCTCGCCGCGCGTATAGCTGGCGTTGGCATCAAAGCTCAGGCGGGCATCGACTTCCGTGGACACGCGTCCGGGAATGATGGAGAGGATTTCGCAGCCAAAGCGCACCAGCAGCCGGTCCATGACTTCATCCAGCGCCCGGCCCTTGAACCGGGCCACCGTCTCTTTCAGCAGGGGCTGGTAGTCGGCCTTTTGCACCGCCTTGAGGATGAGCGACGGGTTGGTGGTCGCGTCCTGCGGCTTGAACTGGCCCAGTTGCCTGAAGTCACCGGTGTCGGCGACCACGGTGGTGAATTGTTTGAGGGATTCGAGCTGATTCATGGCCAAAAGTGTAGGTGGCAGGGATAAAAAGCGCTGTCAGAAGACAGCCCGTTTGAGTTACCATTATGCCAAATTAATGTGAAACTAAATTACAAAGCAGCTCTGGCAGCTTTCCGGCAACTTCCGATTAATCACCTCGACAAGGTTTTTTCATGAGTTTTGATCTCATCCTGTTTGGCGGCACCGGCGATCTGGTGTGGCGAAAAATCATGCCCGCGCTGTTCCAGGCCTTCCGGCACGGCTCACTCCCCCCGGGGGGTCGCATTGTGGGTGTGGCACGTGACGCCCTGTCCGACGACCAGTACCGTGCCCTGATCAAGAGCCGCTTCGACCAGGTGGAACTGGCCAAGCGACCCAGCGAGGAGGAGTTTTCGCGTTTTGCGGCCCTGCTCAGCTACCTGCGCATGGATTTATCCAACCCGGCCGACTATGCAAGCCTTGCAGCCAAGCTGCAGCAACGGCCGGCCGAGGTGGTGGTGATGTATGTGGCGACCGCCCCCAGCCTGTTCACCACGGTGTGCGAGCAGATGGCGGCCGCAGGTCTGAATGGTCCGCAGACCCGCGTGGTGCTTGAAAAGCCGCTGGGTCACGACCTCGCCTCCAACCGCGCCATCAACAAGACAGTGCGCAGCGTGCTGCAGGAGGATCAGATCTTCCGCATTGACCATTATCTGGGCAAGCCATCGGTGCAAAACCTGTTTGCACTGCGCTTTGGCAACTCGCTGTTCGAGCCGCTGTGGCGCCGCGAGACGATTGCCAACATCCAGATCACGATTGCCGAAGACCTCGGTGTTGAAAAACGCGGTGCGTTTTACGACAGCACCGGGGCGCTGCGCGACATGGTGCAAAACCATGCGCTGCAATTGCTGTGTGCCATCGGCATGGAGCCGCCCATCAACTCGCACGCCGATGCCATCCGCGATGAAAAGCTCAAGGTGCTGCGCTCACTCAAGGCCTGGACGCCGGAAACCCTGAGCCAGCACGTCGTGCGCGGCCAGTACGCCGCTGGCAGCATCGACGGCGAGGCCGTGCCGGGCTACCGCGATGAAAAGGGGGTCGATCCGGACAGCGCCACGGAGACCTTTGTGGCCCTGCGTACCGAGATTGCCAACTGGCGCTGGGCGGGCGTGCCCTTTTACATACGCACAGGCAAGCGGCTGGCGGGCCGGGATGCGCATATCGAGGTGAACTTCCGGCCGGCGCCGCACGCCATTTTCCAGTCCCCCCTGGTGGAGTCGAATGTCGGCAACCGCCTGGTGATCAACCTGCAGCCCAAGGACGGCCTGGAGCTGCATCTGCTGGCCCAGGGCTCGCACCAGCGCCATGACCGCGGCACCCCCTCGTTGGTGCCGGTGCAGCTCGACCTGGACTTCGACAAGCGATTCGGCGCGGAGCGCGTGGGCGCCTACGAGCGGCTGCTGCTCGACGTGATCGCCGGGCGGCTCAACCTCTTTGTGCGCAGCGATGAGCAGGAGGAAGCTTGGCGCTGGGTCGAACCCATTCTGGACAGCTGGAGCAGCCAGCCAGCCGGACCCCGCCCCTACGCGGCAGGCACATGGGGCCCCAGCGCGGCGAGTGCCATGATTGCGCGCGATGGCTATTGCTGGAGCGAGGAATGTTAGCCCCCACGCTCCCCACTGCGTGTGGTTCGCTGCCCCCCGGGGGGGCCGCCCCGCCTGCGGCCCGGCAAAGCCGGTTCCGCGGCTCGGACTGGTGTTTTGAGGGCCAGCGACTTGCAACGTACAGAGCGCCACACGCAGCAAGCCTTCGTAGGGATGCATACGGCAAGCCGGGGCCGCGGGACTGGCTTTGCCAGACCGCAGGCGCAGCGGCCCCCCCGGGGGGCAGGGAGTTACACGAAGTGAACGACCGTGGGGGCCATCCACATGCTTGACCGAATCAAAGCTTCGTTACCCTCACTGGCCCCCGCGGAGCAACGCGTGGGCCGGTTGGTGCTGACTGATCCGCGGGCGTTTGCCAACCTGCCCATCACCGAGTTGGCCAACCGCTCCCATGTCAGCAAGCCGACGGTGGTGCGCTTTTGCCGCAGCATGGGTTATGACGGCCTGTCGGACTTCAAGCTCAAGCTGGCGGGCAGCGTGAGTGAGGGCGTACCTTTCATTCACCGCAGCGTGGATGCCGATGACAAGACCAGCGATGTGCTCGTGAAGGTCATCGATAACACCGTGGCCGCGTTTCTGAAGTACCGCAACGACGCGAGTTCGTTGGCCATTGAGAAAGCCGCCGATGCACTGCTGGCTACCTACAACACCGGCAAGCGCATCGAGTTTTTCGGCGTGGGCAACTCCGGCATCGTGGCTCAGGACGCCCAGCACAAATTCTTCAGGCTGGGCATCACCAGCATCGCCTACAGCGACGGCCACATGCAGGTCATGAGCGCCTCGCTGCTGGGCCCCGGCGACTGCGTGGTGGTGATTTCCAACTCCGGCCGCACCCGCGACCTGATGGATGCCTGCGACATTGCCCGCAAGAACGGAGCGACCACGATTGTCATCACCGTGACCGGTTCGCCGCTGGCAGCCGCCGGAAACATCCACCTGGCGGCCGACCATCCCGAAGGCTACGACCGCTACAGCCCCATGGTGTCGCGCCTGATGCACCTGATGATCATCGACATCCTGGCCACCTGCGTGGCGCTGCGCATAGGCGCCAAGCTGCAGCCGCTGCTCAAGGAAATGAAAAACAACCTGCGCAACAAGCGCTACGCCTGAGGCCTGCCCCTCGCATTGCTTGCTCCCTCTCCCTCTGGGAGAGGGTTGGGGTGAGGGCCGCTGCCTATGAAAAAAGGGCCGGATTTTTTCAGCCGCCGCAAGCCCTCACCCCTGCCCTCTCCCAGAGGGCGAGGCAGTCATGTCGCCTGCACTCTCCTGGAGGAAGAAGGAGTCACACCGCCTGAGGCTTGAGCGGCAGGGAGCGTTCCACAATCCCCGCAAACAGGGCCGAGCCCAGCGGCAGCACGCTGTCGTTGAAGTCGTAGCAGCTGTTGTGCAGAAAGCGGCTGCCCACGCCGCCAATGCTGGCGCCCTTGCCATCCGGGAGCTGCTCACCCTGGCCCAGGCGCAGGTAGGCGCCCGGCTTGACCTGGAGCATGAAAGAGAAATCTTCCGAGCCCATGCTGGGCTCCAGATCGCGCACCACGTTTTCCGGGCCGACAAGCTGGTCGGCCACGGCCGTCGCCAATGTGTACTCGGCGGGCGAGTTGATGGTGGCCGGATAAATGCGTTCGTAGGTCACCGTCGCCGTGGCGCCAAAGCCCTGCGCCACCGACGTGCACAAATCCTGCAGGCGCCGCTCCACCAGGTTCTGCACGTCGGGCCTGAAGGTGCGCACCGTGCCCACCAGCGTGGCACTGCCGGCCACCACGCTCATCGCCCCGGGGTCCCCCGCGTGCATGGCGCACAGGCTGATCACGGCGCTGTCCATGGCCTTCACGTTGCGCGAGACGATGCTCTGCACCGCCGTGATGATGTGAGCGGCCACCAGCACCGGATCGACCGTGAGGTAGGCATGTGCGCCATGGCCGCCCTTGCCGGCAATCTCGATGGTGACGCGGTCGGCCGCAGCCATCATGGGCCCGGGATTGATGCCAATGGTGCCGGGACGCATGGAGGGCCAGTTGTGCATGGCGTAAATCGATTGCACCGGAAAACGCTCGAACAGCCCGGCCTGGATCATGGCCTCTGCCCCGCCGCGCCCCTCTTCCGCCGGTTGAAAAACAAGCACCGCATCGCCGGCAAAATGGCGTGTCTCGGCCAGGTAGCGGGCGGCGCCTACCAGCATGGTGGTGTGGCCATCGTGGCCACAGCCATGCATCAACCCGGTTTTGGAGGACTTCCAGCCAAACTCGTTGTGCTCCGTCATGGGCAGGGCATCCATGTCGGCGCGCAAGCCCACCATGGGCCGGGCACCGGACGTGAACGCGGTGCCGGTTTGCTGGCCCTTGATGACGGCAACCACGCCGGTTTTCGCAATGCCGGTGTGCACTTCATCCACGCCGCATAGTTTGAGCGCATGCGCCACGCGGCTTGAGGTATAGACCTCTTCAAAGCCCAGTTCGGGGTGGGCGTGCAGGTCCCGGCGAAAAGCCGTCAACTCCGGATGGAACTGCGAGATTTGCGCAAAGGCCCGGCCACTGGCGCGCAGCTGGCCCGGTCGGCCGGCTTGCACTGAAGTGACGGCGGAGGCAGAAGCGTCAGATGCGATGGCGAGAGAGCTGGCATCAATGGTGGCCGGAGCGCGCATGGAGATAGATCCTCGGTTCAGCAAATACCAATACTAGCGTCGAGTCATGAAGCCCGTGTTGAGTTTGTGTAAATCGCAGTTGCGGTCATGGTGGTTACAACGGTTGGACAGCTATTACGGCTATGCGGCTATGACGGCTATGCGGCTACACGACTATTGCCTGGCAGCCCCTCAGGGCTCGAGCGCGCTGTCGGCAGTTCCGCTCAAGGCAGAATCGGCAAAATCAGCCGCTGCGGACTGCGCCGATTTGGCGAGCAAGGTGACGGGGCCATACCACGCCCGGGTCTGTTGCCGGGTGTTGTCCGTGTCCGTCATGATGGCAATACCTACCAGCGCACCGGGAGGCTCGCCAAACACTTTTTCATAATCGGCGCGAATGTCGCGCTTGTAGTCGAGCCAGCGGCCGAGCCGGCCCGGTCCGGACTCCAGCACCAGCTTGCGGATACGGTCTGTGCGCGAATTGACTATGACGCTACCCGGCGGGCGCTGATTTCCCCAGACATACATCAGGGTCGCGTAGGGCATAGGCTCGCCGGTCAAGGCCTGCGCCAATTCGGACAACATGGCGTTTTTGGCGGAAAGCTTCGAGCGGTCACCCTCAAAGGCCAGCACCAGCCGCACCGGCGAGTCGCCGCTGTCACGCTCCGTCAGGTCCGCTCCGGCAATCAGTGCCGTCGCCTTCCAGGAAAAACCAAGCCGGCCGAGCTCGCCGGGTTCCACACGCAGGCTTTGCCGCAGCATGCTGGCGGCACTGCTCGAGTCGCTCTGGACGGCGTCGCGGCCATCGATGCGCAGGGCGCGATAGTGCGTGGGCTTTTTACCCGGAAAAGTACAGTGCTGCCACATGGCGGGACTGCTTGAAGGCCCGCCGTTGGCACGCAAGGTAGACAGCCAAGCCACATCCTGATCAGCCGCGCGTTCAACGGGCGCCACCCCTGCGCAGGCCGTCAGCAGGCACAGGGAAAGTGCCGCGCCCAGGCGCGACAGCAGACCGGGTGAACAGCAATCAGGCAGGAACATAAGGATGCAGACTGGTTGCCGACAGGTTGGGAGAGTCAGGAGAATTGGGCGCGGAAGCGACTTCAACAAGGATTGACAGGTACCGGGGAACATCACGTGCTTGCAAGGTTGAAAAATCACCAGCCACCATGACAAAACGCCTTCGACCACATTGCGTTTACCTTATTTACCTTCATCCATAAAAAAAGCCGCCTCGGGTTTCCCCGAAACGGCTTTTAGGTTTTCATCAAAAGCTGGCTCAAGCCAGCCTCAGATTAGAACGTGTGGCGAATGCCGGCAGCGTAGGTCGTGGTGCGACCGATGTTGCTGGTTGGGTAAACCAACTTGGTTTCGTCAGCCAGATCGCTGTAGGCCTTGGTGCTCAGGGCGCCTGCGTACAGGGTCGTGCGCTTGCTCAAAGAGTACAGAGCCTGAACACCGAAGCCGGTGCTCTTGCCCAGATCGTCACCCTTGGAACGGGCAACACCTGCGCTCAGGGTGGTAGCGCCCAAAGGCACGGCAACGCTCAAGCTCACTTCCTTCTGGGGATCAATCTCAGTGCCGGTAGATGGATTGATGACGTCTTTGTACTTGGCACGGTTGAAGCCGAGGCCAACTTTAGCCACGCCGAAGTTGTAGGCAAAGTTCAAGAGGGTGTTTTCCAGAGCAGGCTTGGCCGTAGCGGTACGGCTGACTGCTTCGGACTGGTAACCACCAGAGATCAACAGAGGGCCGTTGGCGTATTTCAGGTTGGCCGAAACGGTTTTGCTGGCGCTGCTCGTCGTGGTCTTGTCTTCGCCCAGGCCGTACATCAGGCCGCCGCTGAAGCCGCCAAAGCTGGGGCTGGCGTATTTCACGCTGTTGTTGAAACGGCTGTTGTAGCCGATCCAGGTCGTGTTGCGGCCGAGGAAAGAAGCCAGAGCCGTAGCGCCTGCAGCGGAAGGTACCGTCAGACCCAGAAGAGCTGCTGAGGCAGTAGTAGTGCTGTTGCCGTTGTTGGTGTTGGTGTTGGACGGATCAAAAATCGTTGCGCCCATCATGGCGTGGTCAGCGGCCACGTCGTCGTAGGAGCTGGTGTTGCGACCCAGGGTCACGGTACCGAAGCCACCGGCCAGGCCGACGATGGCTTTACGGCCAAACAGGGCGCCTTGCGAAGATGCGCCGGTAGAAATATCGAAACCGCTTTCGATGTTACCGATCACAGCCATGCCGCCACCGATGTCTTCTTTAACGCGCAGGCCCCAACGGTTGCCGTTCAGGCCGCCGCCGTCAATTTTGACCTGTTTCAGGCTCTGAACAGAGCTGCCAACGCCAACGTTGGTTTTGAAGCTGCCGAAGTCGGCATCCAGCAGACCGTACAGGGTCACGGTCGACTGAGCTTGTGCTGCACCAGCCATTGCGCCGAGTGCGGCCAAAGCGATAAGGGTCTTTTTCATTTGAGAGTTTCTCCAAGGTTAAACATAGGGCTCCGGTACGGGGGCCAATCAGCTTGCGCTTTTTGGCTCCACCAGAGACCCGGGCCAACCCCCTTTCGGGAAGTTGGGTCTATTGCACCAGACCCGGCCCCGTTTCGCAAAGGAATCGACCCAAAAACCCATCATCCGTTGCATGCCCACAACAACTCTCATGCACCCCGTGGAGCTGATACAACAAAACACCGTATGTAAGGCAAAAGTTCCTGCCTCTGGCGGCGTGCTGAATCTGGATTGAAAGCTTTGGCAAAAACCCATTCGGTCACAACCCGCCAGCCGGACAGCCGGTCACCTGCGCAGGCTGTCGCATGCATGCCACGCGACCCCGAAACTAGAGGTAAAAGCCTAACCGGCCGTGCGGCCGGAAAATACACGCGGCTGGCAGAGGGCCGCGTACGGCAAAAAGCCTTGACGCCTCAGAGGAGAAAACCCGGGAAAGCGGCCCAGCACCCCACGCCTTTTTTGACGTGCCGGCGTCCCGCCTGGCAAAGGGTTTTCCCCTGTCTCCGAAGCGATAAATCGGGGAGCGCCAGTCTTTACGGCTCCAGGCATCGCCCTTAATCTCGCCCTCGTCCAAACAATCCAGTCAATCGCCTACGACAGGACATATTGGCCGCTCATTTTTTCTTTCGGTTTTTGTTTTTTGCTTTTTGCTTTTTGCTTTTCTTGTCAATTAGAACTTTTGGAGACTCCATGAAAAAACTGACCCTTGTCGCCACCGCAGTGATGGGACTTTTGTCCACCACGGCCGCCATGGCCCAAAGCACCGTGACTCTTTACGGCCTGCTTGACGGTGGCTACAACCACGTCTCCGGCCTCAGGCAGGGCAGCGTCAACACGATCGCCAGCGGCATCATGGAAGGTTCACGCTTCGGCCTTCGCGGCACGGAAGACATCGGCGGCGGCTACAAAGCCATCTTCACCCTCGAAAACCGCTTCGAACTGGATACCGGATCGGTCACCAACCGACCCAACTCCGGCGCCCAGTTGCCTGACCGCCTGAGCAATGCCGCGCTGATGGGCCTGCCTGGCGCCGTGCAGCCAGTCCTTAACGCCGTCGGCGCGAGCATTGGTTCCACGGTGGGCGTGAACATCGCCGGCAACCTGTTTGACCGCCAGGCCTTTGCCGGCCTGATCACGCCAGTGGGTGCATTCACCTTTGGCCGCCAGTACACGCCAGGCTATTTGACCAGCGCAACGTTCGACGCCACACAGACCCAGTCGAGCCTAGCCATGGGCCAGATCGCCACCTTCCCACCCTCCGTCGACATTCGCCTGAGCAATACCGTGCAGTACGGCATTCAGATGAGCGGCGTGACCGCCACGCTGATGTATGGCGCGGGCGAAGTCGCCGGCGACAATGCCAAGGGTCGTTTTTATGGCGGCATGGCCATGTACAAGGGCACCGGCTTCTCGGTGGGCGTGGGCCACAACACGCGCAACAACGAACTGGGTCAAAAATCCCTGACCGACACCGTCCTTGGCGCTACGGTCAATGTGGGACCCGGCACCGTCTATGGCCAGTATGCCAAGATCAAGGACGACAACCCCACGGGCTTGTCCACCATCGCTGCGACGGTGACCCCCTCGGTTGGCGCAGCGACCGCCGCCCTGATTCAAAACGCCTACATCAACGGCTTCAAGCAGGACGCCAACCTCATGCACATTGGCTATCGCTTGACCCGCGGCGTTCACACGGTCGTGGTGGCTTACAACCGGCTGGATGACAAGCGCCCGAACAACGCGGACACCGCCTCCTACGGCGCGACCTACACCTATGCGCTGTCCAAGCGCACCAACCTCAATGCGGTGTTGACCCGCTTCAACAACAAGGGCCTGGGTCAGGCGGCTCCTGGCGGCAACGGCTTCCTGGGCGGCGTGACGTCCACCGCGGGCACGGACTCCACCAACATCGCCTTCGGTATCCGTCACACGTTCTGATCAGGTCCAGGAACACCGCAGAAACGCCGCAGAGGCCCGCCAGCAGCGGGCCTCTCGGTCAAACACCATAAAAGCTCCCTTTTGGGAGCTTTTTTGTTTCCCGGCCGCCGCGGCACCTGCCCGCACGCCATATACCCCCCGCTTGTCCCCGCCCGTCCCGCCGCGCTAACATACTGGAACCTACTGTCCAGATGAGAGAAAAGGCCATGACACCCGCACTCGATACCGCGCTGAATGCTGCAGATGGCGCGCTGCGCACCCTGTTTGCCAAACCGCAGGCCAGCCGGACCTGCCCCACCGTGGCGGGCCAGCGCACAGAGCTGAGCACGCAGGAGAAGGCCTTGTCGGGCGCGCTGATGCGGGTCAACCATGTGGGCGAGGTCTGCGCGCAGGCGCTTTATGCCGCGCAGGCCGTCACCACGCGGGATCCGGCGCTGCGCCGGCACTTTCTGGCGGCCAGCCGGGAAGAAGGCGATCACCTGGCCTGGACGCGTGAACGGCTCGACGAGCTCGGCGCGCGGCCTTCACTGCTCAACCCCTTGTGGTACGCCGGGGCCTTTGGCCTCGGGCTGCTGGCAGGTCGTCTGGGTGACCGGGTCAGCCTGGGATTTGTCGTGGAGACCGAGCGGCAGGTGGAAGCCCATCTGGCCAGCCACCTGGAGCGCCTGCCCGAAGGCGATCACGACTCGCGGGCCATTGTGGCGCAAATGAAGGACGATGAAGCCCGCCATGCGCAGGATGCGCAAAACGCCGGCGCCCTGCCCATGCCTGCGCCCGTCAAGGCCTTGATGCAGGCCTCCGCCAGGCTCATGACCACCACGGCCCACTACCTCTGAATCTCTGCCCCCTGAAGCCGGGTTCGCTCCAGCCGTCTTTAACCTCCGCACGAACCTCCGCACGACATGCTGCGGTGCCATTCGCCCTGGGAGCGGCCCGACGACTCAGAGGCTGAGAGTTTTTCGAAGCGACGGCATTTCCTCCCTCGCCCCTTTGGGGAGAGGGTTGGGGTGAGGGGCTGTGCTCCAGTGCTGTGGCCACTCGCCGGCCCTCACCCCCGCCCTCTCCCAGAGGGAGAGGGAGAGGGAGTGAAATCGAAAAACTCTCACTCTCTCACGCCTCCTGCAACTCAAAACTGGTGGTGATGTCGGCCGTCTTGCCCAGCATGATGGTGGCCGAGCAGTATTTGTCATGGCTCATGGCAATGGCGCGCTCGACCGCACTGGCAGCCAGGCCGCGCCCGGTCACGACAAAATGCATGTGGATTTTGGTGAACACCTTGGGATCCGTCGGCGCCCGTTCTGAACTGAGCTTGACCGAGCAGCCCCGCACGTCGTGGCGGCCGCGCTTGAGGATCAGCACCACGTCATAGGCCGTGCACCCTCCGGTGCCGGCCAGCACGGTCTCCATGGGCCGCGGCGCCAGGTTGGCACCGCCGTTCTCCGGCTTGTCCGCATCGGGCGCGCCATCCATCACCAGGGTGTGGCCGCTGCCGGTTTCGGCCAGAAACGTCATGCCCGAACGTGACCCGGTCGTTGCGCTGGGACCTGTCCAACTCACTGTGCATTCCATAAACACCATTCCTTATGCAAAAAATTTATAACTAAACGCTGGAAATGTCGAATTTTTGCCACACATATTGTGCAGCGCAACATGGCTCCGGCTATACTGAAATCATCGCACCAATACAAAAACAATCCGCAACGGTTTTGTATTTTTGCACTGGTTGTCTCCTCCACTCCTCTAAGGGTGGATTTACAGGCCCAGACCGCAAGGTCTGGGTCTTTTTTCTTGCCCACTATGATGTTGGACTGCGAGAAAAACATGCCAACCCACACCCCCCCTGCTGCCTACCCCTCCCCTCAAGCGGCCAAAACCGCACGCAAAGTGTCTGCGCAAGGCCTCACGCCCGCGGATTACCTGAAGAAAATCCTCACCGCGCGCGTCTACGACGTCGCGCTGGAATCGGCCCTGGAGCCCGCCAAAAACCTGGGCCGCCGGCTGAACAACACCGTGCTGCTCAAGCGTGAAGACCAGCAGCCCGTCTTCAGCTTCAAGCTGCGCGGCGCCTATAACAAGATGGCGCACCTCAGCAGCGCCCAGCTCAAGAAAGGCGTGATTTGCGCCTCGGCCGGCAACCATGCCCAGGGCGTGGCCCTGAGCGCGCAAAAACTCGGCACCCGCGCCGTGGTGGTGATGCCGACGACCACGCCACAGGTCAAGATCGATGCGGTCAAGGGCTGGGGCGCAGAAGTGGTACTGCACGGCGACAGCTACTCGGATGCCTACGCCCACGCCGTGCTGCTGGAAAAAAAGCGTGGATTGACCTTTGTACATCCTTTCGACGACCCGGACGTGATTGCCGGCCAGGGCACGATTGCGATGGAAATCCTGATGCAGCTGCAAAGCCTGGGGTCGCGCCGGCTGGACGCCGTGTTTGTCGCCATTGGCGGCGGCGGCCTGATTGCCGGGGTGGCCAACTACATCAAGGCGGTGCGACCCGAGATCAAAGTCATCGGCGTGCAGATGAACGACTCCGACGCGATGATGCAGTCGGTGACCGCGAAAAAGCGCGTCACCCTGAATGACGTGGGCCTGTTTTCAGACGGCACGGCCGTCAAGCTGGTGGGCGAGGAAACCTTTCGCATCAGCCGCGAACTGGTCGACGAATTCATGACCGTGGACACCGATGCGGTGTGCGCCGCCATCAAGGACGTGTTTGTGGACACGCGCAGCATCGTGGAGCCTGCCGGCGCGCTGGCCGTGGCCGCCATCAAGCAGTACGTGGCCACGCACAAGACCAAAGGGGAAACCTACGCAGCCATTTTGTGCGGCGCCAACATGAACTTCGACCGCCTGCGCTTTGTGGCCGAGCGGGCTGAAGTGGGCGAGGAACGCGAGGCGCTGTTTGCCGTGACGATTCCCGAAGAGCGCGGCAGCTTCCGGCACTTTTGCGAACTGATTGGCGAGTTGCCCGGCGGCCCGCGCAGCGTGACCGAATTCAACTACCGCATCAGCGACGACGAGAAAGCCCATGTCTTTGTGGGCCTGACCACCTCGGCCAAGGGCGAGAGCAGCAAGATCGCGGCCAACTTCTCCCGCCACGGCTTCAAGGCGCTCGACCTCACGCATGACGAGCTCGCCAAGGAACATATCCGCCACATGGTGGGCGGGCACAGCGCACTGTCCAAGGACGAACGCCTGCTGCGCTTCATCTTTCCCGAGCGGCCCGGCGCGCTGATGAAATTTTTGTCCAGCATGCAGCCGGGATGGAACATCAGCCTCTTTCACTACCGCAACCAGGGCGCCGACTACGGCCGCATCCTGGTGGGCCTGCAGGTGCCCAAGGCCGACAACAAGGCCTTCAAGGCCTTCCTGGACACCCTGGGCTACCCCCACGTGGAAGAAACCGACAACCCCGTCTACCGGCTGTTTCTGCAGAGCTGACCGGACAAACGCATGACTTCACAAGGCTCGCCATCACCAGAAACACCGGGAGCCGGCTTGCCCGACACCTCGCCCACCTCGGTGTGCCCGCGCTGCGGCGCCGGCTTTCGCTGCGGCATGGTGGCCGGCGATGCGCAGTGCTGGTGCGTCAAGCTGCCGCACGTGATGCCCGTGCCTGCTTCAACGCCCCCGCAGGGCCAGGAGGCAAGCGCTGACAGCGCCGCCTCGTGCTACTGCCCGGCCTGCCTCCAGCTGATCACCGCGAACCGAGCCCGATGACCGCCACCACCTCTTCCCCCCCTGTCTCCTCTTCTCACCCGGCCCTGCACATTCCGGCGATCGCGCCCATCGCCGACGCCGTGCTGGCGGACCGGTTGCAGCGCAAGATCGACCACAAGACCAAGCCCGTGGGCGCACTGGGCGCGCTGGAGGGCCTGGCGCTGCAGCTGGGCCTGATCCAGCGCCGCGACACCGTCACGCTGCACGCGCCGCAAATGGTGGTGTTTGCGGCCGACCACGGCATTGCCGCAGAAGGCGTGTCCGCCTATCCGCAGGCCGTCACCGTGCAGATGGTGGGCAACATGCTGGCCGGCGGCGCAGCCATCAATGTGTTTGCGCGCCAGCACGGCTTTGCATTGCACGTGGTCGACGCCGGCGTCGCCGCCGACCTGCCCGCGCATCCCCAGCTGCTGCAGCGCAAGATCGCGCACGGCACGCGCAACCTCTGCAGCGAGCCCGCCATGTCGCTGGCCGAGGCCGATGCGGCGCTGCAGGCGGGCATGGCCGTCGTGCGGGCCCTGCCCGGCAATGTGGTGGCGCTGGGCGAAATGGGAATTGCCAACACCTCGGCGGCGGCCCTGCTATTTGCGCGGCTGGCCGGCGCCAGCCTGGAGGACGCCACCGGGCGCGGCACGGGCCTGACCGACCCACAGTTGCAGCACAAGCAGGGCGTGCTGCTGCGCGCCCTGGAACGCCATGCTGATGCCACCCGGCCGCTTGACGCGCTCGCCGCGCTCGGTGGTTTTGAAATTGCCATGATGAGCGGCGCGATGCTGCAGGCCGCCAGCGAACGCCGCGTGGTGCTGGTCGACGGTTTCATTGCCGGCGCCGCAGCGCTGGTGGCCCACGCGCTGGCGCCGCAGGTGCGCGACTACCTGGTGTTTTGCCACCGCTCGGCCGAGCGTGGCCACGGCCTGCTGCTGGCCCACCTGAAGGCCACGCCACTGCTTGAACTCGATCTGCGGCTGGGAGAAGGCACGGGCGCCCTGCTGGCCTGGCCGCTGGTGCAGTCGGCGGCGCTGTTCCTGGACGAGATGGCCAGCTTTGACTCGGCCGGCGTGAGTGGCAAGGAGAACCCCTGAATCCGCCAGACCCTGCGATAACCGCCCCATGAATCCGATCAGCCAGTTTGTCCGCGAATACCTGCTCGCCGTCCAGTTCTTCACCCGCATACCCGTCGTGGGGCGGCTGGCCGACTGGGTCGGCTACAGCCCCGAGTTGCTGCGCGCCAGCGCCGGTCACTTTCCAGGCGTCGGCATCCTGGTCGGCGTCATGGCCGCGCTGGTGTATGGGCTGATACAGGCCCTGCTGCCCAACACCCCCTTCACGCCGCTGGTGGCTGCCGTGCTGTCCACCGCCGCCACCGTGCTGTTGACGGGCGGCTTTCATGAAGACGGGCTGGCCGATGTGGCCGATGGCCTGGGCGGCAGCCAGGACCGGGAGCGCGCGCTGGAGATCATGAAGGACTCGCGCGTGGGAGCCTTTGGCGCCATGGCGCTGATGCTCGCGCTGCTGGGCAAGACGGCGCTGCTGGCGATGCTGGGCTCGGTCGATGTCAGCCCGGCCGAACTCGGGGACGACGCTTCTTTCAGCAGCTGGTACATCGGCGCGGCGCTGCTGACGGGCCACGTGGTTTCGCGCGGCCTGCCGCTGCTGCTGATCTGGCTGCTGCCGCACGTCGGCAACACCGCCAGCTCCAAATCCAAGCCGCTGGCCGACCAGATCTCCCAGGGCAGCCTGCTGGTTGCATTCATCTGGTCATTTGTCGTGCTGGCCCTGGCCGGCCTTGCGCTGGACGCCATCAGTTTGATCGTGGCCTGCAGCTTTTCCCTGTTGGCGCTGTTGTGGATGGGGGCGCTCTTCAAACGGCGCTTGCAAGGTTTCACCGGCGACTGCCTGGGTGCCACGCAGCAGGTCTGCGAAATCGCCTTCTACCTGGGTCTGGCCGTTAGTTTGTGAATATGGCCCCCACGCTCCCCACTTCGTGTGGTTCGCTGCCCCCCGAGGGGGCCGCCGCGCCTGCGGTCTGGCAAAGCCAGTCCCGCGGCCCCTGCTGGAATAGTCCTGGCCCCCACGCTCCCCACTTCGTGTGGTTCGCTGCCCCCCGGGGAGGCGCTGCGCCTGCGGCCCGGCAAAGCCGGTTCCGCGGCCCCTGCTGGGTTAAGACCTCACCTTACCTTGATAGGCCCCCCACGCTTGTCGCTTCAAAAATGCGCCAGAGGGCCTTTCCTCGATGAAGCTCTGGCTGGTCCGTCACGCACAGCCCTTGATTGGGCCGGGCATTTGCTATGGCCGGCACCCGGTGGCGGCTGACGCCGACGCGACGGCGCAGTGTGCGCGGGCACTGGCGCACGTGCTGCCCGGTGGCACCCGTGTGGCCAGCTCACCGCTGCAAAGATGTGCGCAGCTCTCCCTGGTTCTGCAAAGGCTGCGACCCGATTTGGCCTGTGAAACCGACCCGCGCCTGCAGGAAATGGACTTCGGCCAGTGGGAAGGCCGCGCCTGGCAGGACATTGCCCCGGCCGAGTTGCAGGCATGGACCGACGACTTTGCGAACTACGCCGTCGGTGGCGACGGGGAAAGCGTCAGCCAGGTGATGGCGCGCGTCGCCTCTGCCTTCGACGCATTGCAGGGCCCGGCAGACACGCTGTGGATCACGCATGCGGGCGTCATGCGGGCCGTGCATCTGCTCATGCGCGGCGTGCGCCAGGTCGCGCACGCTGACCAGTGGCCGGCGGACGCGCCAGCTTATGGACAATGGTGCACACTGGATCTCAAATGAAACACCCCCGTTGCTTGCTCACTTCGTGTAACCGCCTCCCCCTTGCAGGGGGCGACGCCAGCGGCCTGGCAAAGCCAGTTCCGCGGCGTCTGCTGGTATCGCGCCACACCCGGGCGATCAACGCCAAATGAAGCCATACCAAAAACCGACCTAACAACACCAAGGCATCACAACATGGCAGCAAATCTGGACGGTCAGCTCGTGGTGGCGATCTCATCGCGCGCGCTGTTTGATTTCGAGGAAGAGAACCGTATTTTTGAGTCCGGCCTGACGCAGGATGCGGCGCCGGGCGCCAAAAAAGATGCAGCCTACATGAAGCTGCAGCTGGAGCGGCTCGACGTGCCGGCCAAGCCCGGCGTGGCGTTCTCGCTGGTCAAGAAACTGCTGGCGTTCAATGACGCCCCTGAAAGCCAGGGCGAAGCGGCCAGCCCGGCCGCGCCGAGCCAGCGGGTGGAAGTGGTGATCCTGTCGCGCAACGACCCGGTCTCGGGCATGCGGGTGTTCCGATCGGCGCAGCATTACGGCCTGAAAATTGAGCGCGGCACCTTCAACCGCGGCGAGGCGCCATGGCGCTACCTGAAGCCCCTGCATGCCAACCTGTTTTTGTCGGCCCACCTCAGCGATGTGCGCGACGCACTGGCTGCCGGCGTGCCCGCCGCGCAGGTATACCCGCACTCGGTGCGCGCCAGCGACGCGCATCCGCATGAAGTGCGCATTGCCTTTGACGGCGATGCGGTGCTGTTCTCCGACGAGGCCGAGCGCGTCTTCCAGTCGCAGGGCCTCACGGCCTTCCAGCAGCACGAACGCGACAAGGCCACGCAGCCGCTGCTGGCCGGGCCGTTCAAACCGCTGCTGGAGGCGCTGCACCGCCTGCAGCAGGCGGGCACTTCGCGCATGCGCATACGCACCGCGCTGGTCACCGCGCGCAGCGCCCCGGCGCACGAGCGCGCCATCCGCACGCTGATGGACTGGAACATCGAAGTCGATGAAGCGATGTTCCTGGGCGGGCTGGCCAAGGGCGAGTTCCTGCGCGAGTTCGAGCCCGATTTTTTCTTTGACGACCAGACTGGCCATGTGCACTCGGCGGCCCAGCATGTGCCCTCGGGCCACGTGGCCAGCGGCGTATCCAACCAGTTGTCACCAAAAGGTTTGCCAGAATGAATGTTCCAAGCCCCGCCGGCTTCCTAGCCAAATTCAGCGCCTTCAGGCTGTTCGGCGCACGCGTCTGGGCCCTGTCGGCGCCTTACTTCAAGTCGGAAGACAAATGGAAAGCGCGCGGCCTGCTGCTGGCCATCGTGGTGCTGAACCTGGGCGCGGTGTACATGCTGGTGCTGCTCAATGAGTGGAACCGGGTCTTTTACGACGCCCTGCAAAACAAGGATGCGGCGGTGTTCTGGACGCAGCTGGGCCGCTTTACCTACCTGGCGTTTGCCTTCATCCTGATTGCGGTCTACCGCTTCTACCTCACCCAGTTGCTGGAGGTGCGCTGGCGCGCCTGGATGACGACACACTACCTGAAACGCTGGCTCGCCGACCACGCGTTTTACAAGCTGGAGTTGGGCCGCTTCACCGGCGCAGCCAAAGACGCGCTGAACACGAAGGACAACCCGGACAACCCGGACCAGCGTATCCAGGAAGACATCAACCTCTTCACTTCCTACAGCATTTCACTGAGCATGGGCCTGCTCAATGCGGTGGTCACGCTGCTCAGCTTTGTCGGCATTCTCTGGTCGCTGTCGGGCGCCTTCGCATTCACACTGGGCGGCACCAGCTACAGCATTCCGGGTTTCATGGTCTGGATGGCGGTGCTTTACTGCACCCTGGGCAGCGTGCTCACGCACTACATCGGCCGCCCGCAGATCAGGCTCAACTTCCTGCAGCAGCGTTATGAAGCCGATTTTCGCCACCACATGGTGCGGGTGCGCGAATACAGCGAGGCGATCGCGCTGGACAAGGGCGAAACCGTGGAGCGTGCGCACCTGGACACCCGCTTTTCCGCCGTGCTGGCCAACTACCTGCTGCTGATCAAAAAGCAGAAAAACCTGGTGTGGTTCACCAACTTCTTTGGCCAGGCCGCCGTGGTGTTTCCCTTTGTCGTCGCGGCACCGCGTTTTTTCAGCGGCGCCATCCAGCTGGGCGAGCTGATGCAGATCGCGTCGGCGTTCGGGCGGGTGCAGGACTCGCTGAGCTGGCTGGTCGACAACTACAGCAGCCTGGCCGCGTGGCGCGCCACGACCGACCGCCTGACCAGTTTTGAAGACAACATTGCGGCGATGACCCAACAAGGACGCGCGCAGCTGGCGACCAATCTGGTTGCGAACGAGGCGGCCCCCCTGGCTGCCGCCGACACGCTGGCCGCCCGCGACCTGACCCTGGCTCTGCCCTCGGGCGCCACGCTGCTGAGCGGCGTGTCCGTGCAGGCCGGTCCTGGCGAAAGCGTGCTCATCAAAGGGCCGTCGGGCAGCGGCAAGTCCACGCTGTTCCGGGCGCTGGCGGGCATCTGGCCGTTCTCGCGGGGCCAGACCCAGCTGCCGCACGATGCGATGTTCATTCCGCAGCGGCCCTACTTCCCCGACGGCGCGCTGCGCGATGCGCTGGCTTACCCGCAACCGGCCGCGCAGTACAGTGATGACGCCCTGAAGCAGGCGCTGGCGGACGCGCTGCTGCCCCAGCTGGCCAGCCGGCTGGACGACAAGGATGCCTGGACCCAGAAGCTGTCAGGCGGCGAGCAGCAGCGGCTGGCGATTGCCCGGGTGCTGCTGAAAAAGCCCGCCTGGATCTTTGCCGACGAAGCGACCAGCGCGCTGGACGAAGCGGCCGAGAAAACGCTGTATGAAAAACTGCTGGCGCATGTGAAGGCCCTGCATGGCGGCATCGTCTCGATTGCCCACCGCCCCACGGCGGCGGCCTTTCACAGCCGACTCTGGGAGCTGGAAAAATTGCCGCCGGGTGGACCCGTGCTCTACCGGCTGCATGAAAGCCGGCCGCAGCAGACCCTCTGAAAAATCCCGGAAGAACCTGGAAGTAAATCGGACACAACTCGGCAGAAAACGGAAAAATCACTGAATGCCCGAAGAACCACTCAAGGCAACGCCACTGTCCGCCGCTGAATCGCTGTCGCCGTGGACGCCCATCACCTACCCGGTATTCCGCATGCTGTGGAGCACCTGGCTGGTGGCCAACATCTGCATGTGGATGAACGACGTGGCCGCCGCGTGGATGATGACGTCCATGACCACCACGCCGCTCTGGGTGGCGCTGGTGCAGTCGGCCTCGACCCTGCCGGTGTTCCTGCTCGGCCTGCCCAGCGGCGCGCTGGCCGACATCCTGGACCGGCGGCGCTACTTCATCATGACGCAGTTCTGGATTGCCGGCGTGGCGACGCTGCTGTGCATCGCCGTGATCTCGGACGTGATGACGCCGCCGCTGCTGCTGGCCCTGACCTTCGCCAACGGCATCGGGCTGGCCATGCGCTGGCCAGTGTTCGCCGCCATCGTGCCCGAACTGGTGCCGCGCCCGCAGTTGCCGGCCGCGCTGGCCTTGAACGGTGTGTCCATGAATGCCTCGCGCATCATCGGCCCGCTGGTGGCCGGCGCACTGATTGCCGGTGCCGGCACCGCCTGGGTATTTGTGCTCAATGCCGTGCTGTCGGTCATCTCGGGCTTCATCATCATGCGCTGGCGGCGCGACCATGTACCCAGCCCGCTGGGGCGTGAGCGCCTGGTCAGCGCCATGCGCGTGGGACTGCAGTTTGTCCGTCAGTCGCACCGCCTGCGGGCCGTGCTGGTACGCGTCTCGCTGTTTTTCCTGCATTCCACCGCCCTGCTGGCGCTGCTGCCGCTGGTGGCGCGCAACCTGCACGGCGGCGGTGCCGGCACCTTCACGCTGCTGCTGGCCTCGATGGGGGCGGGGGCCATCATCGCCGCCATGTACCTGCCGCGCCTGCGCCAGATGATGCCGCGCGACACGCTGGTGCTGCGCGCCACCGTGCTGCAGTCGGCCTCCACCGCCGTCATGGCGCTGGCGCCGAATATCTATATCGCCGTGCCGGCCATGCTGCTCAATGGCATGGCCTGGATCTCCTGCGCCAATTCGCTCAGCGTCTCGGCCCAACTGTCGCTGCCTGACTGGGTGCGCGCACGCGGCATGTCGATGTACCAGATGGCGATCATGGGCGCCAGCGCCCTCGGCGCCGCGCTGTGGGGCCAGGTAGCCACGCTCACCAGCGTGCCGACGGGCCTGCTGGTGGCCGCGCTGAGCGGCACCGTCACCATGCTGCTGGCCCAGCGCTGGGTCACGGACCTCAGCATCGAGGAAGACCTGACACCATCACGTCAATTCAAGGTGCCGGTGGCCGACGTGCCGCCCGGTGCGGGCCATGTGGTGGTCACCATTGAATACCTGATAGACCCGGCCCGTGCCGACGACTTTCGCGCGCTGATGCAGGAAAGCCGCCGCAGCCGCCTGCGCCAGGGAGCACTCGACTGGGCGCTGCTGCGCGACATCGGCAACCCGGGCCGCTACATCGAACAGATCATTGACGAGTCATGGACCGAACACCTGCGGCGCTTTGACCGCGTGACCGCCAGCGACGTGGCCTTGCGCGAACGCAAACTCGCCTTTCATATCGGCGACGAGCCGCCACTGGTGACCCGCAGCGTGGTCGAGTCGCCAGGGCGGGGCTAAACTCCGGGACCCAAGTCCCCACCAACCCACGGAGCCATCGTGATTGCAGCCACTCCCCCAGCCCCTTACTACGCCGTCATCTTCACCTCACTGCGCGCCGAGGGCGACAAGGGTTACGGCGACATGTCGGACCGCATGATGGAGCTCGCTGTTCAGCAGTCGGGTTTTCTCGGCGCGGAGTCAGCCCGTGAAGACGTGGGCATTACCGTGAGCTATTGGCAGGATCTCGCATCCATCAAAGCCTGGAAGGCCCATGCCGAGCACCTGATTGCACAACAAACCGGTCGCAGCGACTGGTACACCCAGTACAAAACGCGCATTGCAAAGGTTGAACGCGATTACGGCTTCGACAAGGCCGCCGCATAGCGCTCATAGCCGCGCGCCCGCAGCTCGCAGGCCGGGCATGCCCCACAGCCATAACCCCAGGCCTGCCGGTGCGTGCGGTCACCCAGGTAGCAGGTGTGGGTGTGCTCGATGATCAGATCGACCAGCGCCTGGCCGCCCAGCGCATGGGCCAGGCGCCAGGTGTCGGCCTTGTCGATCCACATCAGCGGTGTCTCGATCAAAAAGCGCTTGTCCATGCCCAGCGAGAGCGCCAGCTGCATGGCCTTGATGGTGTCGTCGCGGCAGTCGGGGTAGCCTGAAAAATCGGTTTCGCAAACACCCGTCACCAGCACCTGCAAATCGCGCCGGTAAGCCAGCGCGGCCGCCAGCGTGAGAAACAGCAGGTTGCGCCCCGGCACAAAGGTGTTGGGCAGGCCCGAGTTTTCCATCTTGAAGGCCACGTCGCGCGTCAGCGAGGTGTCGCTCACCTGCCCCAGCACGGCCAGGTCGAGCAGATGGTCTTCGCCCAGCTTGGGCGCCCAGTGCGGAAACCGGCTTTTGATTTCGCGCAGCACATTCAGGCGTGCGTCAAGCTCGACCTTGTGACGCTGGCCGTAGTCAAAGGCGACGGTTTCCACGCGCTCGTATTTGGAGAGCGCCTGGGCCAGGCAGGTGGTCGAATCCTGCCCCCCGGAAAACAGCACGAGTGCGGAGGTATGCATGGCCGGCTCCACCCCTTTCTACAGCAGGCCGCGGCCCGCCAGGCTCTGCATCAGCGCCGTGACGCCAAAAGTCCAGGGCGCGGCCTTGTCCGACGTGGTGACGCGGTTCACCAGGCTGCCCAGCTGCGGCGTCGCCACCGTCACCAGGTCGCCCACCACATGGGTGAAGCCCTGGCCGGGGCCGTGCCGGTCCTGCGTGGGGGCGAACATGGTGCCCAGAAACAGCATGAAGCCGTCGGGATACTGGTGGTTGGCGCCAATCGCCTGGGCCACCAGGTCCAGCGGGTCGCGGCTGATCAGGCTCAGCGAACTGCCGCCTTTCATTTCAAAACCCTCCGGCCCGGTCACCGTCATGGCCAGCTCGCTGCTGCGCACATCGTCCATGGTGAAGTGGTCGTCCAGCAGGCGAATGAAAGGTCCGATGGCGCATGAAGCGTTGTTGTCCTTGGCCTTACCCAGCAGCAGCGCGCTGCGCCCTTCAAAGTCACGCAGGTTGACGTCATTGCCCAGCGAGGCGCCCTGCACTTCGCCGCGCGAATTCACCGCCAGCACGATTTCAGGCTCGGGGTTGTTCCAGTGGCTGTGCGGGTGCAGACCGACTTCAGCGCCTGTGCCCACCGCGCTCATGGGCTGGCTCTTGGTGAAGATCTCCGCGTCGGGCCCAATGCCGACCTCCAGGTATTGCGACCAGACGCCCTGGACAATCAGCACCTCCTTGAGCTGGGCCGCCTCCGGCGAACCGGGCTTGATGCTGCTGAGGTTCTCGCCCATCACATCAACCACCGCGCGGCGCACGGACTCGGCCTTGCTGGCATCGCCGCCGGCCTGCTCTTCAATCACCCGCTCCAGCATGGAAGCGACAAACGTGACCCCCGCCGCCTTGATGGCCTGCAGATCGCACGGCGCGAGCAGCCAGGGCAGTTTCGGGTCGTGCGCGTCCGCATGCGAATTGGCCAGCACCTCGGCCGTGCCCGCCAGGCGCGGCAACGACGGCGCGGCAGCGCGCACGGCCCTGGCCAGGTCCGGCAACTCCAGCAGCTGGCTCGCAGTCGGCGCCAGGCTGGAGAGGTCAAACACGCCGCCGGGATTGACCAGCGCCAGCACGGGGCCGGAACCCTCGACCCAGACCCGGCCAATCAGCAGTGCGTCGGGGGCGTCAACAGGCAGGGTCGCGGACAGGCTCAATAAATTTTTCATGGTGGTGTGGCGAATGGAACGCGGATTAACGGGGGTTACGGGTGATTACGGGCGGTACGGATAACCGTATTTTGACAAGGGGAGGATGCGCAATTTCATGGCTTGCAACCCCAATGCTACAGCGCTGCGAGGCCCCGGCTCGTCACCGGGCCGTACTGCCGGCCATTCAACCCCTTTTTTGCAAGGTCAAATGAGTTTGCGCTGTTTTATACGGGAAAACCCTATACTGAACCGACACCCACAGGGCATTTCGCCCGCCGGGAAGGAGTTCATTTGATCGACAGTGGAGCAACACCGCGACGCGCCAAGGCCCCGAAGCAGTCAAGCCTCGCGCGACTCAAGCGCCTGCTGGGCCCCCGCCCCGCGCCAGCCCCGGAATCCAGCCCGGGTACAGCCTCAAAAAACTGGCTGGGTCGGCGCTCTTCACCGGACCGGGTCAACCTGGCGCTTCAGGGCGGTGGTGCGCACGGGGCCTTCACCTGGGGCGTATTGGACGCGCTGCTCGAAGACCCGCGCGTCCAGTTCGAGGGCCTGAGCGGCAGCAGCGCCGGGGCCATGAATGCCGTGGTTTTTGCAGACGGCTGGATGAAGGGCCAGCGTGAGGGCGCGCGCCAGGGCCTGGCCGACTTCTGGGGCGAGGTCGGAAAGCAGATGCCCTGGGGCATGATGACCCAGGGACAGGGCGACGCCATCAGCCTGTCGCCGGCCAGCAAGATGCTGGCGAACTGGGCCGGGTATTTCTCGCCCTCGCAGCTCAACCCGCTGGAACTGAACCCCTTGCGCGACCTGCTCAACCGGCAGGTCGACTTCGAGCGCCTGCGTGCAGGCAGTCCGTTCAAGCTGTTCATTGGCACCACACAGGTGAACACCGGCAAGCTGCGCGTGTTTCGGGAACATGAACTCACGGCCGAGGTGTTGCTGGCCTCCGCCTGTCTGCCCAAGATCCATCACTCGGTGGAAATCGATGGCCAGCCGTATTGGGACGGCGGCTACTCGGCCAATCCGGCAGTGTTTCCGCTGTTCTACGACTGCGAGTCACGCGATGTGTTGCTGGTCCTGCTGAGCCCGCTTGAGCGCGATGGCACGCCGCGCAGCGTGGAGGAGATCGAGGCACGCATTGTGGAGCTGGCGTTCAACGCCACCTTCATGCGCGAGATGCGCATGTTCGCCCATGCGACGGAGTTTGCAAGCCCGACCTTCCTGACCATGGGACGGCTGGAGCGGCGATTGCAGAAGATGCGCTTTCACATGGTCGACTCCGCCGAGCTGGTGAGCCTGCAGCGCAGCGAGACCAAGCTGCTGGCGCACGGCCCGTTTCTGGAACTGTTGCGGGACCAGGGGCGCGAACGGGCGGCGGCCTGGCTCTCGACGCACTACGAGGGTGTTGGACGACGGTCAACGGTGGACGTGAAGAAGTGGTTCAGCTGAGCCACGCTACAGCCCCGGCCGACACGGCAGTTCCCGCAGTGGTTCAGGCGCCGCGCCGCCAGGCGTCATAGCGTGCCCGGTTTTCCTCGTTCGGCGGGTACAGGCCGGGCAGCGGCGAGCCCTGGCTCACCTGCTGCATGATCCACTCCTCGAGGCGTTCATGCTCCACCGCCGCTTCGACCACCTCGTCGACCAGCGCTGCCGGAATCAGCACCGCGCCGTCGGTATCGACAACGACCACATCGTTGGGGAACACTGCGACACCGCCGCAGCCCACGGGCTCCTGCCAGTTGACAAACGTGAGTCCCGCCACCGACGCGGGGGCGGCCGTGCCCTGGCACCAGACAGGCAAGCCGGTGTCCAGCACGCCCGACAGGTCGCGCACCACGCCATCGGTCACCAGCGCGGCCACACCGCGCTTTTGCATGCGGGCGCAGAGAATGTCGCCGAAGATGCCGGCATCGGTCACGCCGAGGGCGCCCACCACCGCAACCACGCCCTCGGGCATGGCCTCGATGGCCGCGCGCGTCGAAATCGGAGCGCCCCACGAGGCCGGCGTGGCCAAGTCTTCACGGGCCGGCACAAACCGCAGCGTGAAGGCACGCCCCACCTGGCGCGGCTGGTCCGGGCGCAGAGGGCGCGTGCCGCGCATCCAGACATTGCGCAGGCCCTTTTTGAGCAGGACCGTGGTCAGCGTGGCGGTGGTGATGCGCTTGAGTGTTTCGATGACTTCTGGGTTCAGCGGGATGACCGGGGTCTGTGGCATTGGAAACTCCATGGAGGTAGATGTAGCAATGATGCACCGGATTCCCGGCGCGCACCTCGCACAGAGTCACGCTCCTGCCGTCACTCCCCCGCCATGACTCCCAGCCAGTCCCTCGCCACCCAGCCCTGGCGGCAATACGGTTGAGCTAAGCCCTTGCCCCTGGTTTGTCATCCCGGACCCCGGATCAAGTCCGGGGCAGGCCCGATCCGGGATCCATGGATTGCGGGTCAGGCCCGCAATGACAAATCAAGGTTTTGCTCATTCCGATTCAGGGTGAATAACTTAACCGAACAGTATTGGCCCTAGCGGAAAAACAGCAACCGGGTGAGGAAGGTGTGGTCAGCCTCGGCAGCCATCAGGCCGACCAGCACCAGCACGGCCAGCGGCGGAACCAGGATGGCATAGACCAGTGCCAGCCGCTCCCAGGCCATGTGCATGAACACCGCAACGATGAGCCCTGCCTTGAGCAGCATGAAGACCAGGATCAGGCCCCAGCGCAGATAGCCCTGGAAGTGGAAATAATCCACCAGGTAGGACATGGTGCTGAGCACGAAGAGCAGACCCCAGACCTTGAGGTACAGGCCGATCGGATGCTGCTGGCCGGTGGAGGATGGCGATGAGGATGGCGATGGGGAGGAGGACATGGTCAAGCTTTCAGCAGGGACTGTCACCAGAGATAGAAAAACGCAAAGATGAACACCCAGACGAGGTCGACGAAGTGCCAGTACAGGCCGACGATCTCCACGATCTGGTAGTTGCCCGACTGTTCGTAGCGGCCGCGCAGCAGGCGTGTGGCCACCACCAGCAGGTAGATGACGCCGGCGGTCACGTGCAGGCCGTGAAAGCCGGTGATCATGAAGAAGGCCGAGCCGAACTGGGCCGCGCCCATGGGGTTGCCCCAGGGCCGCACGCCCTCCTCGAGTATCAGCTTGGACCATTCGAAGGCCTGCATGGCGACGAAGGTCTCGCCCAGCGTGGCAGTCACAATCATCAGCACGGCCGCGTTGATGCGGTCACGCCGGTAAGCGCAGTTCACCGCCATGGCCATGGTGCCGCTGCTGCTGATGAGCACAAAGGTCATGATGGCGATCAGCAGCAGGGGCACCTCCGTGCCGCCCACGTGCAGGGCGAACACCTGGCTGGGGTTGGGCCAGGGCACGGTGGTCGAGACGCGCACCGTCATGTAGCCCGTGAGGAAGCAGCTGAAGATGAAGGTGTCGCTGAGCAGGAAGATCCACATCATCGCCTTGCCCCACGAGACGTGGAAAGCCTCGCGGTCGGACGACCAGTCGGACACCAGCCCGCGCCAGCCGACTCCCGCGCTGGCGGCGCTAACGGCAGCGCTTGGGGGTGAAGCCATTGGTATCGTGGTGTCCATGGAGCCTCCAGAAGTTCATGCCGGCCGTCAGCCCGTGCCGCAGATCCAGCGCACGGCTTCCGGCGTCAGCCAGCCGAGCGTCGCAAACAGCACCACCCACACCCCCAGCAGGAAGTGCCAGTAGCGCGCGCACAGCGCAACGCGCCAGGCGAAGGCCGGGCCGGCCACGCGGCCCACGCCACGCGCCGTCACCGCCCAGCCGGCCAGGCCCCCGATCACGTGGAGCCCGTGCATGGCCGTCAGCAGGTAAAAGAAGCTGGCCGCCGGGTTGCCGGCCGGCATCACCTGCGCGGCTTGCAGCACCTGCCAGGCCCAGAGTTGCACACCCAGAAACGCCAGCGCGCAGGCGCCGCCCGCCCCCAGTTGCATGCGGACCGCGGCCCAATGGCCACTCCGCGCAGCCACCGCGGCGCGCCGCAGCAGCAGGCTGCCGGCCACCAGCAGCGCCGTGCTAAGCCACAACTGCCAGGGCATCGCAATCGGCGACCAATCGCCGCTGTCCATGCGCATCGCGTAGGCAAGAATGAACAGCGTGAACAAGGCGGTGGCAACACCCATGAACGTCCACAGGCCGGTACCCGTGCTGGCGGCGCGGCGGTCGGGCGGCCAGGCGCCAGATGCCACGGCGGCACTCATGCGATCGCTCCTGTGGCTCTGTCGGGGCGGGGGTGCGGCTCAGGCTCCTGGCCGCCGTCCTCGGGGGGTGCGTTTTGTGCAATGAAGTCCTGCGGCGCGCCCGGCACACTGTAGGCGTAGGCCCAGCGGTAAACCACCGGCAGCTGTGGCCCCCAGTTGCCGTGCAGCGGCGGCGTCTCGGGCGTCTGCCATTCCAGCGAGGCCGCGCGCCAGGGGTTGGCACTGGCCCGCCGGCCACGGAAGGTGCTCCAGGCCAGGTTGAAGATGAACAACAGCTGCGCCGCACCGACGATCAGTGCGGCCACGGTGATGAAGGTGTTCAGCGCGTGCGCCGAGGCCGGGATGAACTGGTAGCCGTCAAAATTGTAGTAGCGCCGCGGCATGCCCAGCACGCCCAGGTAGTGCATCGGGAAGTAGATCAGGTAGGTGCCGATGAAGGTGATCCAGAAATGCAGCTTGCCGATCCGGTCGTCGAGCATGCGGCCGGTCACCTTGGGGAACCAGTGGTAGATGCCGCCAAACACCACCAGCAGCGGCGCCACGCCCATCACCATGTGGAAGTGCGCCACCACGAAGTAGGTGCCTGACAGCGGGATGTCGACGCTGACATTGCCCAGGAACAGCCCGGTCAGTCCGCCGGCCAGAAAGGTCAGGATGAAGGCCAGCGTGAACAGCATGGGCACGGTCAGGTGAATGTCGCCACGCCACAGCGTCAGCACCCAGTTGTAGACCTTGATGGCGGTGGGTACCGCGATGATCAGCGTGCTGGTGGCAAAGAAGAAGCCGAACCACGGATTCATGCCGCTCACGAACATATGGTGTGCCCACACGACGAAGCTCAGCGCCCCGATGATGACGATGGCCCAGACCATCATGCGGTAGCCGAAGATGGCCTTGCGCGCATGCACGCTGATCAGGTCGGACACGACGCCGAAAGCCGGCAGCGCCACGATGTAGACCTCGGGGTGGCCGAAGAACCAGAACAGGTGCTGGAACAGCAGCGGACTGCCACCCTTGTAGCCGGTCACCTGTCCCATCGACACCAGCGCCGGCATGAAGAAGCTGGTGCCCAGCGTCTTGTCGAGCAGCATCATCACGCCGCTTACGAACAGCGCCGGGAAGGCCAGCAGCGCGAGAATCGTCGCGACGAAAATGCCCCAGACCGACAGCGGCATGCGCAGCAGCGTCATGCCCTCGCAGCGCGCCTGCAGCACCGTGGTCACGTAATTCAGGCCGCCCATCGTGGTGGCGACAATGAAGATCACCAGCGACACCAGCATCAGGATGATGCCCCAGTCATGCCCTGGCGTGCCGGGCAGGATGGCCTGCGGCGGGTACAGCGTCCAGCCGGCGCCGGTCGGACCGCCGGGCACGAAGAAGCTTGCCATCAGCACCAGCACCGACAGCAGGTAGACCCAAAAGCTCAGCATGTTCATGTAGGGGAACACCATGTCGCGCGCCCCTATCATCAGCGGGATCAGGTAATTGCCGAAACCGCCAAGGAACAGCGCCGTGAGCAGATAGATCACCATGATCATTCCGTGCATGGTGACGAACTGGTAGTAGCGCTCGGCGTTGATGAACTGGAACTGCCCCGGGAAACCCAGTTGCAGCCGCATCAGGTTGGACAGCATGACGCCCACCAGCCCCACCGCGATGGCGACGCAGGCGTACTGCACGGCAATCACCTTGTGGTCCTGGCTCCAGACATAGCGGGTCCAGAAGCTCTGCGGGTGATGCGAAGTATCTTCAGCGTAGGCCATGGAGTTCCTCGTTGTGTGGCGTGGCGTTCACTGCTGCGCCTTCTGCCCGGCTGCGGGAGCTGGTGCAGCCGGAGTGACGCCGCCCAGCGACTGGATGTAGGCCAGCAACGCGGCCATCTCCTCGTCGCCCAGGCTGGCCGGCGGCATGATGGGCGGGAAGCCCTGCACCACCTGGGCCTGGGGCTCGAGGATGGAGCGCCTCAAATAGCCCTCATCGGCCAGCACCGTCGAGCCGTCCGCCAGCGGGCGCGTTGCGCCGTACAGTCCCTTCCAGGTCGGCCCGACACGGGCACTGCCGTCGACGGTATGGCAGGCGGCGCAGCCCCTGGACTGGGCCAGCGCCTGCCCCTGGGCCACCCGGTTGTCGGCACCAGCGGGTGGCGCGTTCGCGGCGCGGCTGGCGCTGGCCAGCGCCACCGCAAAGGTGGATTGCGCCTTCAACCAGGTCTGGAATTTGGCGTCGTCCTCCACCACCACATGGCCACGCATATTGGGATGACCGATGCCGCACAGCTGGGCGCACATCGCCTCGTAACGGCCAATCACCGTGGGGGTGAACCAGAACGTGCTCACCTGGCCGGGCACGATGTTCATGCGCGCGCGGAACGGCGGAACGAAGAAATCGTGCAGCACATCGTGTGAGCGCAGCAGCACCTTGACCGGCTTGTTCAGTGGCAGGTGTACCTCGGTGCCCGCGATGAGAAAGTCGTCCTGCCCGGCCGGGTCGCCGGGGTTCAGCCCGAACGGGTTGGCGGCGCTGACGAAGCGCGCGTCCGTCAGGCCCAGCTTGCTGTCCGTGCCGGGAAAGCGGTAGTACCACTGCCACTGCTGGCCCAGTATCTCCAGCACGATGGCATCGCCCGGCGCATTGACGTATTTCGCATAGACCAGCAGCCCGGGTGCCAGCAGCAATGCGATGCCTACCGAGGTGATCCCGATCAGCCAGCGCTCCAGTTTCCGGTTCTCGGGCTCATAGGCGGCGCGGCTGCCCTCGCGGTGGCGATAGCGCAGCAGGGTGTAAGCGACGAAAAAATTGATGACGACGAAAAAGAGGCCAGTGACTGCCAGCGTGATCGTCAGCGTATCGTCCATCGACTGCCAGTTCGAGGCCAGCGGCGTCGCCGTCCAGGGACTGACAAAGTGGAACAGCACCGACCCGATGACGATGACAATGAGGACATAAGCAAAAACCATTCGCATCCTCTCGGTTCGGCGCCGGCCACCTCTTCAATGCCGATTGAACTTCCAGTACAAAAATGCGGCCGTCATCCCAAAGATCAGGTGGGTCATCACGGTTGGCGCGCCACGCAACTCGGCGAACCAGGGAAAGAAGCGAGTCATGCCGTAAAAGTTCAGCAGGTACAGCACCACGCCGAACACCGCGCCCGCCAGCAACACCATGCCCACTGTCGAATCCAGCCGGAACGGCACGATGATGGCCGCGAGCACCAAGCCAAACAGGACACCCAGCACATAGTGGGCCGCGAGGGCCACGGCCACCACAGTAAGGCTGAAATCCGACGACTGCAGGGCAGACGGCCCCAGCACGATCGCAGAGATCATGTGCGACACGGCCCACGGGCTGCCGCCAGAAACCAGGGTCAACCAGAACAGCTCCAGCACCATCAGCACCGCCCCGGCCGCCAGTCCGGCGACCGCCGCCGCAGGCCAGTCCGGCTGGTGCTGCCGCTGGTAGGAATGCAGATGAAGGTCCATGGCCACCTCCGCCAGTTTGAGGGATTGCGCGCGTGTCCGGTATGACCCGCGCGCAATCCCGGTGCTTCAGGGGAACACCGGGGTGTCCGGGTCCTCGCCTTCCAGCCGCGCTTCAGGGTGCGAAGCCTGCAGCAGGTTTTCGATTTCCTTGACCTGCAAACTTGACACATCCACCATCAGCAGGATTTCGCCGCGTTCGATGGCGGCCTCAAAACGCTTGAGCCGGTGGCTCGGCACGGAAATGCCAATCAGGCTGGAGGACCAGGCTCCAAACAGGGCACCCAGCACACCCAGTATGGCAACCACACCCCACTGCAATGAAGCAAATCCGAGGGGATAGTACATGGCCACCAGCACACCGGCCACGACACCGATCACACCGCCGATCAGAAGACCCAGTTCGGCCGCGTAAATCACGTCCGTCGTCTGAAAGACATTGGCAGGATGGAGACCCGAGAGGTTGATTCCCTCACGCCCGAAACAATGAATGTGCTGCACCGGCACGCGAGCCACCAGCAAGTCATTCACCGTTCGCCTCGCGCTGGCAACATCCGGCAACAACCAATAAATTCGCCTGCTCATAAGCCCCTCCCTTTCATCACTTTGGGTGATTGTGGAGATACAGATCAAACCGCAATCAATTTATACACCTGCGAACAGGTGAGTGCAAGTTGCACCCCAGGGTGACGTTTTTAAACCCGCTCGCGTTGGCACAGGGGTTGTTGGCACAGGGGTTAGCAGGCCGCTAGTTTTTGCGCAGGTCTGCGCCCAGGGCGCGAATGGCAGTTTCGTCCAGCGTCTCTTGCGCGAGCAAGGCCCGCGCACCTCGCTCCAGTACCGCGCGGTTGGCATCCAGAATGGCGGTCGCCCGGGAAAAGCCGGCCATCACGATGCCCCGGATCGCTTCGTCGATGCGGCCTTGCGTTGCTTGCGAAACCAGGTTGCTTCGGGGCAGCATGTCCGCAGGCAGATCAAGCATCTGCTGCCGCTTGGGCTCAAGGGCAACATACCCCAGCTCTTCATTCATGCCGTAGCGAACGACCATGTCGCGGGCAATGTCGGTGGCTTTCGCCAGGTCGTCGGCGGCACCGGTTGAAAGGAGGCCGAATACCAGCTTCTCGGCTGCCCGCCCGCCAAGCAGCACGGCGATTTTCTGCTCCAGCTCGACAGTGGTCATCAGGTAGCGGTCTTCGGTGGGCCGCTGGATGGTGTAGCCCAGGGCGCCAATGCCGCGCGGGATGATGGAGACCTTGTGCACCGGGTCGGCGCCCGGCATGGCCAGCGCAACCAGCGCATGACCCATCTCATGAAACGCAACGGCCTCCCGCTCCCTTGAGCTCTGTACCCGACTCCTGCGTTCCAGACCGGCAACGATGCGCTCCACGGCGGAGGTAAAGTCCGGCAGCGTCACCCGGTCCGCCTTGCGCCGGGTGGCTACCAAGGCTGCTTCATTCACAAGGTTGGCCAGGTCGGCACCGGTGAAACCCGGGGTCAAACCCGCTACATCTTCGAGCTGCAGACCGGCGTCCAGCGCTATCTTTCGCACATGCACCTTCAGGATGTCGGTTCGGCCCTTTCGGTCAGGCCGGTCCACCAGCACCTGGCGGTCAAAACGGCCGGCCCGCAACAGCGCCGGGTCCAGGATCTCGGGCCGGTTGGTCGCCGACAGAATGATCAGCCCGACCGATGCGTCAAATCCATCCATTTCCGATAGCAGCTGGTTCAGGGTCTGCTCTTTCTCGTCGTGCCCGCCCAGACCCGGGAAGGCGCCGCGTGCGCGGCCCAGTGCATCGAGTTCGTCAATGAAAATAATGGCCGGGGCCATCGAGCGCGCCTGCTCGAACAGGTCGCGCACCCGCGCTGCGCCGCCGCCCACGAACATCTCGACGAATTCGCTGCCCGAGATCGAAAAGAAAGGCACGCCGGCTTCACCCGCCACCGCCCGGGCCAACAGCGTCTTGCCCGTGCCAGGCGGGCCAACCAGCAGCACGCCCTTGGGAATATGCGCACCCAGACGCCCGTATTCCTGCGGGTGCCTGAGGAAGTCCACCACCTCTTCAAGTTCATGCCGCGCCTCGTCGACGCCAGCCACGTCGGCGAAGGTGACGCCGGTTTGTGTCTGCATGTAAATCTTGGCGCGACTCTTGCCAATCGACAGGAAACCGCCCATCCCCTGCTTGTCGGCGAAGCGGCGGAACAGGAAAAACCACAGCCCAAAGAACACCAGGGCCGGCACGATCCACGACATCAGGTCCCTGATCAGCGTGTTCTCCACGACCCGCGTGTAAGGCACGTTGTAGGTCGCCAATCGGGTCGCCAGGTCGGGCTCCACCCGGTTCGCCACCAGTGTGGTCTTGTTCCCCTCGGGGGTTTTCAGGCGCCCGATGAGTGCGCGGTCGGTCACCGTGATGTCGGCGACACGTCCGTCACTGAGGGCTTTCTCGAACTCGCTGTACGGCACCGGCAATGCCTGGCTGGCGGTTTGCCAGAGGTTCTGGAGCAGCAACAACACCAGGATGGCAATGGCCCAGTAGGCCAGGTTCCATATCTGCTTCTTGTCCAGGTTCTTGTCCAAGTCGTTTCTCCAGGCGGCATCGTCTGCAACCATAAGGCTACGCGCGGAGAACGATGTGCCCATGACAATTGTCAAGCAGGCGGCGGTTTCTCCTCTCGACCGCAAGAATTGGACGGTCCTCGCGCACACCGATATAGTGAAGCCATTGTTTACCTGCATTTAACAATTGAGCTTTCATGACCCCTGAAATTCAACCTGCTGACCTGGGTTTTTTCTCGGTGCTCGCTGCTGCCGGCAGCCTGAGCGCCGCCGCACGGGAACTCGGCATCACCACGCCCGCCGTCAGCAAGCATCTGGCGCTGATGGAGTCCCGCGTGGGTGTGCCGCTGGTGAACCGGACGACCCGGCGCATGAGCCTGACGCCCGAAGGCGAGCTCTACCTGGAGCACGCGCGTCGCATTCTGGGCGAGATCAACGACATGGCGGAACTGCTCGGCGTGTCCAGGTCAACGCCGAAGGGTCTGCTCAGGGTCAATGCGACACTCGGCTTCGGGCGCACGCACGTGGCACCGATCATCTCCAGGTTCGTCCGCAAATATCCGCAGGTCGAGGTGCAGCTGCAGCTGTCGGTCAATCCTCCACCCTTGACGGACGACTCGTTCGACGTCTGCATCCGATTCGGCGCGCCGCCGGACGCGCGCGTGATCGCCAGGCACATCGCGCCAAACCGGCGGCTGCTGTGCGCGTCACCGGCCTATCTGGCCAAACACGGCACACCCAAGGTACCCAATGACCTGACGCGGCACAACTGCATCGGCATCCGGCAGGGCGAGGAGGCGTACGGCTTGTGGCGCCTGGCGAGTGGCCGTGGCCGCAACGTGACCACCGAAGCCATCAAGACCCGCGGCAACCTGACCACCAACGATGGCGAGATCGCCGTCAACTGGGCGCTCGACGGCCACGGCATCCTGATGCGCGCCGAATGGGACATCGAGCGCCACCTGAAAAACGGCCACCTCGTGCAGGTGCTGCCTCATTACTACACGCCTGATGCGGACATCCACGCGGTCTATCCGCAGCGCCACCAGTTATCTGCGCGCGTCCGGGCCTTCGTTGACTTTGCGGCACTGTCATTCTCGAAACGCCCGGCGGCAAGCAAGCCCAAGCCATAGGCCAAGCCGTGGCAGTCAATGCGGCCGGCGGTTGATCTTTCGCCATCGGGTCCGCTCCATGCCGGCCGGACAATCGACATCGCCTTTCGAACACCCCTCGATATAAACCGCCTGTTATCCGGGTCCGCCCCACATAATAGGCGGCAACGTCCCACAGGAATCGACCATGTTCCGAGGCTTATCGTTACGCAGGCTTCCCGGTGTTTTGTCCAATGCCGCGGCAGTCACGCTGGTGCTGTTGATTGCCCTGAGCGGATTGGCACTGTGGTTCACCGATCCGATACCGGTGCAGAGCCTGCGGCTGGCACAGTTTGACCAGTTCCAGCGCTGGCATCCACGCCCCTATACGCCAGCGGCCGTGCGTGTGGTGGACATTGATGAGGCCAGCCTGAAAGCCTACGGCCAATGGCCCTGGCCACGAACCCGCCTGGCCGAACTGGTACAGCGTCTGGATGAGGCCGGCACGGCAGCCATCGCCTTTGACGTGCTGCTGACCGAGCCGGATCGCACCTCGCCGGCGGCCATGGCACAACTCTGGAACAACCCGAGGGTCGGCGCCGCGCTGCAGCGGCTCCCCGACCATGACGAGGTTCTGGGCAAAATGCTGGACGGCCGGAACGTGGTGCTGGGCAGCAGCCTGTCCCGAAGCGGCGAGGCCAACGCATCCGCGGCGCCCGCCGCCAACGTCCCCTCCGCACTGCCCTACCGCATTGTGAGCAGCGGCGCCAGCAATCCGGCGCAATGGCTTCACGGCTTTGACATCGGGCTCTGGCCATTGCCGGTGTTGCAGAGCGGTGCAGCCGGACTGGGTGCGCTGAATTTTGCGGCGGACGCCGATGGTGTGGTGCGCCGGGTACCCCTGCTGTTGCGCCTGGGCCAGCAGATTGTGCCCACCTTGAGCGCCGAGGCCCTGCGTGTCGCTCAGGGTGAGCGCAACCACCTGCTGCGCAGTACCGAGGCCGGCGTGCAGGACGTGCGCATCGGCGGCGTCACCGTGCCCACCAATGCGCAGGCCGAAATCTGGCTTCACTACACGGAGGATCAACCCGATCGCTTCGTGTCAGCGGCCCAGGTGCTGGGCAGAAAGACCGACAGAAAACTGCTGGACGGACACATCGTGCTGATCGGCAGTTCGGCTGCCGGGTTGATGGATTTGCGCTTCAACCCGATGGGAAGGATGATGCCTGGCGTTCAGGCCCACGCGCTGGCGCTGGAGCAGGTGTTGTCGAATCAGTATCTGCAGCGACCCGCCTGGGCCGGCGGGGTCGAGGTGCTCACGCTGGTGCTGGGCTCCCTGGTCGTCGGCCTGCTGGCGCTGGGCACTCCCGCCAAGTGGGCAACCCTGGCGGCAGTCGGGGTGCTGGCCGCCCTGTTCGGCGGCGCCTGGTATGCGTTCGTGGCCGAACACCTGCTGCTCGATGCGATCAATCCCGGACTGGTCATCCTGGTGAGCTTCGGTCTGGCCAGCGGTATGCACCATCTGGTCAGTGAACGTGAACAGCGCTGGGTACGCCAGGCTTTTTCACGCTATGTGTCGCCCAACAGGGTGGCGCATCTGGTGGCGCACCGGGAACAGCTGGAACTGGGGGGCCAGCGCCAGGTCTGCAGCTTCGTCTTTACCGACCTAGCGGGCTTTACCAGCATGATGGAAGCTGACGACCCGAGCCGGGCGGTGGCCCTGCTCAACGATTATCTGGACGCCATGCTCGCCATCGTCTTCAAGCACGAAGGCACGCTGGACCGCATCGTGGGCGACGCGGTGGCCGTGCTGTTTTCGGCGCCGGTGCAGCAAGCCGATCATCGCCAGCGCGCCCTCAACTGCGTGCTGGAGATGGACACCTTTGCGTCAGCCTACGCGGCCCGGCTGCAGGCTCAGGGCATTCCCTGGGGACACACCCGTATCGGCAGCCACAGTGGCGAGGTGATCGTCGGCAATTTTGGCGGCAAGACGCTGTTTGACTACCGGGCGCTGGGTGACCCGATCAATACCGCAGCACGGCTGGAGACCGTCAACAAGCACCTGGGCACGCGCGTCTGCGTGTCACAGGCCATTCTGGATGGCTGTACGGATGTGCCAGTGCGGCGCGTCGGGCAGCTGGTGCTCAAAGGCAAGAGCAAACCGCTGTTGGTGTTTGAGCCGCTGGCCACCACCAATGCCGCCAACTGCGCCGCCCCCGCCGACTATGACGCGGCGATGCGCCTGCTGCAACCCGGCGAGATGCATCACCCGACACTCGCCTGTGAATATTTTGAGGCCCTGGCCGAACGCCACCCGGATGACCCGCTGGTGGCGCTGCACCTTCGCAGGCTGCGCGAGGGTGCTGCAGATGACCTCATCGTGATGACCGAGAAGTGAAGTCCCCCGTCAGCGCACCGTTATCTCTGCCCGGCGGTTACGCGGCTCATTGGTATTTTGAGGTGTAGCCACGAAAAGATTGCGCTCGCCGTTGGACTCCACAATGATCGCGGTATTTCTCAGACCGAGCTGCTGCATTTGTTTGGCAATGGCATTCGCTCGCCTGAGCCCCAGGACTTCGTTCGATTCAGCCGTTCCCATGGTGTCGGTATGGCCGATCACCGTGATATCCAACGCTTTACGGGCCTTGGCGAGTTCCTTGATGCGCGACATCACGGCCTTCGATGCGGCAGTCAACTCGGTGCTGCCGCGCTGGAAGTAGAGCGTGAACGACTCGGGTAGCGGTGGGCGGGCGGCGATGGCGGCGCCGAAATCCCGCTCCACCTGCACCTTGCTGACTTCGAAAGGCTTCACGCTGCCATCCAGCAATGTGCCCTGCTGGGCCTGGGCAAGCGTCTGCTCTCCGCGGTTGCCTTGCACGACCACACGGCCCACGCTATTGTCCGGATTGGGCAACAGCACGACATAGGAGCCGGTACGCCTGGGCGCCACGGCGAACCGGGCCTTGATCTGGTCCACGGTAGCGACCACGGTCTCATCCTGCGGGCACAGCTCGGCCGGGTCGATGCCGGTGCGGTCCTGCCCGGCATCCTGGGCGCTGGGCACATCGCCGCGCTTGACGTTGAGCGCCGTCACCAGCTGCCCCATGCCCGCCAGCGTGCGCGCCTGCGCAATGATCTGGTCGTAGCTGGCGTTGACGTAGGAGCGGTTGGCCTGGAAGTATTCGTTCTGGCTGTCCAGCAGGTCCAGCAGCGTGCGCTGGCCCAGCTCGAACTGCTGCAGGTAGGCTTCGCGCGATTTCTCGGTCGACAGCCGGTGCTGGTCGCGGTAGGCCAGCTGCTCGTTGAGGGTTCTCACGTCACTGAAGGCGATCGACAGGGTCTGGCGCACGTCGCGGCAGGCCTTTTCCTTCAGGTCGCGCGCCTGCTCGTGCAGATCGACCGCCTGGCGCTCGCGCGCCTTGTCGGCGCCGCCGCGAAACAGGTTGTAGTTGAGCACCAGCTCGATGCCATTGACGCGGGTGGTGCCGGTCACGCCCTGCAGGTTGCGGTCCCGCGAGTCATACAGCCGCAGGTCCACGCGCGGCATGTAGGCAGCCTGGCGTGAGGCGATGGCCGTTTTCATGGAGCGCACGTTCTCCAGCGCGGCATTGATGGTGGGGCTGCCCGGCAGGCCGTCTTTCATCAACATTTCGGTGGAGGCGGGCATGGGGCCGATCTGAAACTTGGCGGGCAGCTTTGGCAGGGCCTCCGGCGGCTTCTCGCCAACAATGCGCAGGTAGCGTGCGCTCACATCGTGCAGGTTGGTCAGCTCGGTCAGCAGGTTGGCCTCGGCCAGCGCGAGACGGCCGGTGGCCTGCTCGACGTCGACGCGGCGGCCCACGCCGGCACTGGAGCGCTCTTCGACCTGGCCGGTGGTCTGCTTGTGCACGACGTAGTTTTGCGTGGCCGTATCGACCAGCTCGCGGTAGCGCACGACGTCGGCGTAGGCGCGCACGGCTTCGAGCGCGGCGGTCTCGGAGACTTCCTGCAGTTCGTAGTAGCGGGTGAGCTTGGCATAACCGAGCCGCTTGACCTCGTTGGGCGTGAACAGCCCGTCAAACAGCATCTGGTTGAGCGTGAGCGTCGTGCCACGGAAGTTGTAACGGCCATAGTCGGTCAATGGCGTCTCGCGGCTCTCGCGGCCGGTGCCGGCGCGCAGGTCGATCTGGGGAAAGTAGCCGCCACGGGCCACGTCGCGCTCGTTGCCGGCAGCCTGGAAGCCGTGCCAGCGGGCCTGCACCTCGGGGTTGCTGACCACCGCCTTGCGGGCTGCGTCAATCATGGGCTCGGGCAGGGTTTGGGCGGGTGCCTGGGCTTGCGCCTGTACCCCCAGACCAGCCAGTATTGCCAGCATCAGCAGTGAAAATTGCTTCTTTTTGATCATTCCCATTCCCCAAAAAATGCAGCTCGTTAGAGCTTTTTTATCAGTTTTTACATCAATTAACAACAGATAGCTCACCCGGCCCTGCCGCAAGCACCCCCAAAACGGCAGACCGCCCTTCTCTTGTCTTCCAATATCTTTCCGAGGCCAAATACCCGCACCGCCCATTGAGCCCGGCGAAAAGTCTGAACAGGCAAGCGAAGCTCAAGGCAGTTGATCAGATGAGGAGGCAACACTGCTGCACGACAAGCCGCACAACCCGGTCACGCAGACTGCACCGCTCTTGCCCTCTTTTTCTCTTTTCCAATTGATCTGAAGCCTGCCCTGCAGATGGGCAGCTCAGATGCTTCCAATACACGCGTCAGACACCATCCCAGTAAAAACCCGGCCCATAAAAGGCTGCCGAACCATGCCTCACTCGATCGGCCGGCGATTCAAGGCGTTTCCTGCACGGTGGCCGCGAACTGGGTCCCCCGCACGCCAATGATGCCGCCCGGCGTCTTGACCGTCACGGCCTCTGGCTTGAGCTTGGCAAGCATGCCCGATACGTAATTCAGGCTGCCCTTGGCCAGGCGCGTCCCGAGCTTGAGCTGCCCCTGGGCAGGCGCGTAAAGGTATTCGTCGACCGTCATCTCGGTATCGGGGCCGAAGGACATCACGGTGTTGTCCTTGAAGGTGACACCCAGCGTACCGGCCGGGCCCGTCTTGAGCTGGCTGCCCTGCATGACGGGAGTGCCCAGCTGCGCAGGGACGCGTTGCCCTGCCGTGGTGATCCAGGCTTCGCCCTTCACGGTTTTGACAAAACCGACGGGTTCAGTTTGGGCATGCGACATCAATGGAGCCCAGGCAAAAACCGAGACCACCAGCGCGCTGACGATGTTTCGAAGGTCATTCATTGCATATAACTCCCCAAAAAAACATTTTGGACGACTTGCGATATCCTGCACAAGTCAATTTTCACGCCATTTGACGCTCTTAACTCCTTGCATTGCAGCTTCTCATGCGCAAGGAAAACAAAAAAGCCGTTTTTTCAACTACTCCCGCGCCACCCGGGCCAAAGTGAGCCAACGTGCGTCAAAGCCGGGAAAGATTGCTCTGTATGCTGTTCGACCAGCCCGAGGCTGGTTCGCTGGTTGAGACGGGTTCGCTGGTTTCTTCGGCCAGCAGCGCAGAGGTGCTGCGTATCCGGTAAGACAGGTACTTGACAATATTTCGCATGATTTTCAGGGTGGCCTCCGGCTCGCGGCTCATCAGCGCCGCAATGGCCTGTTTGTCGAGCAACAAGGCGCGCAGCGGGCTATCCGCCTGGGCGGTGGCAGAGCGGGGCTTCCCGTCGATCAGGCTCATTTCGCCGAGGAACTGGCCCGGCCCCAAAGTGGACAGCCGGGTGGATTGATCCCCGCCCGACAAGATACTGACATTGCCTTCTTCGAGCAACCAAACGCCGTCCGCCTCACTGCCCTTGAAGAACAACACCTCTCCCTTGTCCACCTGGCGGGCCTCGCCCAGCAGCAGGACCTCGGTGACTTCTTCTGCGGTCAGGCCGTCCAGCAAACTGTTTTCCTGGAGAGATACGACAAGCGATTCGGCCGATTTTGTGGAGGCCTCCGAAAGAACCACATCCTCACAAAGCTCCAGGCCGCGGTCCATGTCGATGCAGCGTTGAACCCCTGGTATGGCCTGCAGGGCCTCGTGCAGTTCCGACGATCGGGTCCGGTTCATGCCGGTGAGCACCACGGTCAGGTCCCGTTCAACAACCGCACGAATGAGCCAGGTCAGGGCATTCAGGCCGCTGGGGTCCACATCAAGAACGTGACTGACATCGATGACAACCGCCTTGGCGTTGGGGTTCAGTTCGTCGACCAATTGAGTCAGCCGGATGCTGTTGCCAAAGAACAGATGGCCATTGAGCTTCAAAATGCCCACCCGGTTGAACGAGTGAGTCAGCAGGTTGCTTTCCTCAAAGGTCCTGACCCGCCGCGAACGATAACGATCAAGGTAATTCCACTTCGTGGTGAGACTGTCCGACACACGTCGAAGAATGACCAGGCACGACAAGCCGATGCCCATGAAACAGGCCCAGATCATGTTGCCGAAATATTCGACGATGGAAATGACAACCGTGGTCCAGAAGCCCAGATCGGACGTTCCTTCACGGCGCCAGTGCCGCGTGCGCACGATCTCCCAGAGCCGGTGAAAAAACTCGCGCTCGGCCATGAGCAGGGCTTGCAGGAGCAGTATCCCGGCCACCATGCCGACCGGCAAGATCACAAGCCAGGTGCCGAAGGCCAACAACAGCACTCCCGTGAACACCAGACCCACCAGCGCCACATACACGCCGCGCCCTCCGGCCAGCCAGCTGGAAATGCTTCGGGAATTGTGACCCGTACAGGGCACGCCCCCCAACAGGGCACTGACGATGTTGCAACCACCGAGCACCACCAGTTCGCGGTTTGGATTGATGCGGATGCCAAAGCGCTGCTCCATCTCGTTGGCGGCTGTGAAGGTCTCCAGGATCATCACCAGTGCGAGCGTCATGACGCCGGGCAAGCCGATCTTGAGCAGGCGCGCGAAATCATGTTGCGGCAGTTCAGACCAGAGTCGCACCGACATCCACGCCCAGTCTGGCGCGAGCCACGCGCCAGACGACCGAAAGGGGGACTCCATCAGCAACATGGAGATGAGCACTCCCGCGAGCAGGGCCGCCACAACGCCCGGGATGAAATTCAGCGCCTTCGCCCGCACCAGCAGGCGGGGCCAAACCACAAAACAGGCCACCATGCCGACAGCAGTAAAAGCGGCCAGCCGGCCATTGTCCGTGAGCGTCTGAATACCCAGCATCAACAGAAGCAGGGCCGTGCCATTGCTGATACCCGCGGTGACAGGCATGGGGATCATCTTGAACAGATTGCCGATTTTCAGCAGGCCACAGAGCAGCACCAGAGCGCTTGCCACCATAAACATGAGACTGCCAGCCGCCAGCCCAACGGCGAGCTGCGCCACGGTCAGGTGCAGTCGGGGGGCATGCCCCGCCGCATCGCCTGCAGCGGCAGTCAGGCTTATCACCAGCCAGACATAGGCCGCCAGGGAGGCCATGCGCGCACCCGGTATCACAGCAGGCTGCCCCCGAAGAAGGAGGTTGACTGCGGGTATCAAGGTAGCGGTGATCATAGTGGCCCAAAAGCCCGCAGCCATCGATTCAGGCCCCAGCATGGTCATGAAGAGCAAAACAGGGGCGACCGTGGTCGTCAATCCCCGCAGTGACGCCTGAACACCGCCGCGCATATCGGCGCGACTTATTTTTATCAACTCCCGCATACCCCCCCCGTAGAATTGAAACTTGTCATGAATCCTGACAAGCAACGTCGCTACCGTTCGGTCCCGATGTTTTTGGAAACATCCGGAAACATCGGAGTATGAAGCAAATATCGAACCAGCGCGACGTCGGTCCGGGCGAACTGATGCAAGGCCTGTCCGACGCACTGCTCCGGGGCTTCGACAATCTTTCTGAATGCCTCTTGCTCTTGCTCTTGCTTTTGCTTTTGCATTGACGATTGCATCGATAGCGAGCGCTCACATTAATACTCCATTCAGGCGCGTGCACAGGGATGCTGAATAGCTCCCGGTCGAGTCGGACGACGCTGCCGGGCAGGACACGCGCCACTCTGCGAGGCGACCCGCAAGCGGCCTCATGGGCGTCGTGTCGCTGACAGTCTTCGACAGGCGCGGCGGCGGAATGCAGCTCGTTGCATTTGACGCACGATGGCCAGCAACCTCAGCGCCGTGGACATCCCGATCTCTGCGGCCGTGACGGTGCTTCCCGGCGAGATCTACCGCGCACCACGCAGCTGGGTCGAGCGCAGTTATCACAAGCTCATCTTTTTCAACGAGCCTTGAGTCTGTCATTCTGACCCTGCACGCGCGATGCGTTGGCACGTAGAGCGGCCTTGTCGCCCTCGTTGTCCGTGGCCTGCATGTCGTCGTTGAGCTTTTTGACACGGGCGGTCAACGCTTCGATTTGCAGACGCTTGCCGTCAATGGTGGTCGCTGCCGCCTTCTCGTTGGCCGCTGCGCTGGACAATGCACCGAACGCCGCGCCGCCCAGCAAGAGCGCCGCGACAAGCGGGTTAGCTGCCAAGTACACGCCCTGCACCTTCACCGACGCCACGTCACCGGCGTAGTTGCCACCGATTGTCATGGCCGTGGCAGCAGCCGGGATGGGTTTGTTTGTCATATGCAGCTCCTGGTGTGAAGTGTTGTAGTGAATCCGTTCGCACCTCGTGAATGCGGCATCGCCGCCGCGATGAGCACAGAGCGTCTTGGTCAGGCTGTGAGCTTAGGCAATCACCCTGGCCGCCGCGTCATCGGAAGCGATGATGCGGCTACTGCTGTCGTTGGGCGTCTTCCAGGGCTGCCGCTAGTCCGGTAGTTTCAAAAGGTGTGGCCCATTGGCAATGGCGCGCACTACATCCCGTAGGCGGCGATGGACGCTCCGGGCAAGTCGGAATCGTGCGCGGTGCTGTGTTGATTCACCACCGTGTGATCGAGCCGCCCAAGGAGCAATGGTGTTGCTGCAGCTGTTTCGGTCTCGGCACGGGTCGGGGCAGCCACGGCTGTGCCAACGACGGTCACGCCTGAAGCGAGGGAGGCAACGTACTGTCCACCGAGAATCACGGCGCCGATCAAGCTGCCAGTTATCAGCGCGATGGAAGCGATCGACCGGCGTTGCCGTTCGCTGTCTCCGGCATGGGGTTTCTTTTTCATATTCAGCTCCTTAATATTTTGGCTTGGTCATGGTTGTTTTTCCTTTTTGTATCGAGATGGGGGCTGCCGCGGCTTGGGCATCCCAGGCCATCACCGCATGAAGGATGAGTTCTCGTCGCCGCCATAGCCCGAAGCCCACTGTATCGCCCGCGCGCGGGGCGGACCATCGGGGATGGGCCCCCGTTTCGGGCTTGGGGAAACCCTTATTTTGGGATAGGGGCTTCCCCTAGGGCAATGCTGAATAAGGTCCACGATCACGCAGACTGAAGCGTTACATGCCGATGAAACAACAACCCCTTGCCATGGCTGCCGATCAAGGATCGGGATTCGAACAACACCGCAAGCCCACGCGGCGAGACGAGTTCTTGAAGACCATGGAAGCCATCGTGCCGTGGGCAGCGCTGTGCGAAGTCATCGAGCCGCACTACCCCAAGGCCGGCAACGGCCGTCCGCCAATTGGCTTGGAGCGCATGCTGCGCATCCACTTCATCCAGCACTGGTTCAACCTGGCCGATCTGGCCTGCGAGGAGGCCCTGTACGACAGCGCCAGCCTGCGCCGCTTCGTGGGCATCGATCTGGGCCGCGAGCCGGTGCCCGACGCCACCACCCTGCTGAAGTTTCGCCGCCTGCTGAACGACAACAAGCTCGGTGAGGCCCTGTTCGCCAAGGTGGGGCAAGAACTGCAGGCCCGAGGCTTCAAGCTCAACACCGGCACCATCGTGGACGCCACCATCATCGGCGCGCCCAGTTCGACCAAGAACGCGGACAGGGCGCGCGACCCCGAGATGCATCAAACCCGCAAGGGCCAGCAATGGTATTTCGGCATGAGATGTGGTCGACCACATCTCATGCCTAATGTGGCGTTGGTCCATATGTGGCGGCCGGCGGCGTCGCCCTCGGGAGGACCGTCGCTGAGTGGCACATAAATTCCGGTCACAGCGATCTTAGGAACTCCATGATGTGCGGTTGGGAATGCCACCTCTTGCCTGACTTCTGGGCCGCGGAGATCTCGCACTTCGCCAGCGCTCGCGCCTTGCCCTCGAGGTCGATTTCGGCGTAGACATTGGTCGTGTCGAGCGATGCATGTCCAAGCCAGGCTCGCACGGTGTTGATGTCGACGCCCGCACTGAGCAGATGCGAGGCCGTGGAGTGGCGAATGGAGTGCGGGCTGACTCTCTTCATCGCGAGCGATGGCATGAAGTCCTTGGCTCTCGCGGCGGTGCGCTCGACCAGTGCGTGGACGCCGAAGCGCGTCGTCGGCTGGCCACACCGGTTGAGAAAGACGTGCTCGTGCCGGGAACGTTCGCCCACGAGGGCGCGCAACTCGCGCACCGTCGCTGGCCACAGGGGGCATTGGCGGCGTTTACGCCCCTTGCCGAGAATGTCGACGCTCGCCTGATCAAGATGCAGGTCGCCGACGATCAGCTCCGAAGCCTCGCTGGCGCGCGCGCCCGTGTTGTAGAGGAATAGGAGCAGCGCGTAGTCCCGACCGCCTTGCTCCGTTCGCCGGTTCGGACAGGCCAGCAGCGCGTCGATTTCCGCCTTGTCGAGGTATGGCACTGACGCTTGAGTCCCTTTCTTGTAGGGCACGCAGCGGACCTGTGCACACCAGGCGATGTGTTCGGGGCTATGTTCACCGACGAATCGGGCCAAGGCGTGAATGGCCGCCAGGCGCTGATTGCGCGTGGCGATGCCACAGCCGCGGTGAGTCTCGACGTCACTGAGGAACTCCCGCACCAACTGCGGCGACACATCGACCACCGCCAGTCGGTCCACGGCCTTGTGCAGGCGCCCCGACACGAAGGGGAGCAACTGGCACATCGTGTCTCGGTAGCTGCGCCGCGTGTTCGCCGCCAGATTGCGCTCACTGACCAGGTGCTCCAGGAGGAATCGGCGAATCCACGGTCCAAGGGTGCTGGTGTCACGCATGGCTGGTCTCCCCGAGAGCGAATTGCTCGAAGCGCGCGCTGGCCTGCTGCAGCAACTCGGGCGTCATGCTCAGATAGCACTGCGTGCCGCTGATGTGCACGTGACCCAGATACGTCGCCAACTGCGGCAGCAAGCGCTGCACGTCGACGCCTTCGCGATACCAGCGCACAAGACGCGTCACGGCCGCGGTATGGCGTAGGTCATGCAACCGCGGCTGGTAGCGACCACCGTCGTGGCGACGGACCTTGGCTTGCGATCGCATCTGACGGAAGGCTTGCTCGGCGCCCGCCCGCGAGACGCGCTCACCTCGAGATGTCAGCAAGAACGGCGCGTCGGGATCCAGCGGCGAACGCTTGTAACGTCGCCGCGCGTACTCGCGCAAGACCTGTGTCAGGTCGGTGCCTATGGGCACGAGTCGTGTCTTGTAGAACTTGGACCTGCGCACGTAGAGGACACGGTCGTTCAGGTCGACGTCGGCCAGGTTCAGATTCAGCGCTTCACTGATACGCAGTCCCGTTGCGTAGAGCAACAAGAGCTGGGTTCGGCTGGTGTGCGCATCGATTTTGCAGAAAGCACGACCAGCGGCGGCCTGCAGGAGCCGCTTGATCTCATCCTCCGAGTAAATGTAGGGCGTAAACGTCTGGGGACACCTCGGCTCTGTGGTGGGCAGCGGCACGCTGGAGACGTACCCGCGGGCGAGGCAGAAGCGATAGAAGCCGGCAAGGGTGCCGAACTTGCAATGCCAGTACCGCGTCATCGGCCCGTTGCCATCGAGGAAGGCACGCACCGACTCCGGCCCGATCCGGTCGACTTCGATGCTTCCCAGACTCTTGCTGAATGACTTCAGCATGCGCGCCTGGGTCGCGAAGCGCATCCCCAGAGATTGCTTGTAGCCCACGTAGGTCGCGACGGCTTGCTCGATCTTCATAGCAGTCCCCCCAGACTGAAGTCGGCAACCTGACGCAGGCCAACGAGATCCACCTTGGCGTAGGTGCGCGTGGCGGAGGCACTGCGGTGGCCGAGATGATCGCCAATCTGCTTGAGAGACAGGCCTTCGGCCACAAGATGAGTTGCGCAGGCATGGCGCAACGCATGAGGTCCCGTTCGGGGACAGCGGATACCCAGTGCCTCCAGGCGCGACGCCACAGCGTGATGCAAGCCATTTGGCGCCAGCGGCACCAGCGGTGCCTTGAGCGTCAAGAACAGCCTGCGCGAGGCGCAGCGCGGTCGCACCTCACGCACATAGCGAAGGATCGCATTGCCGACCTCGGTGGTCAGCGGGTAGTCGTGCTTGCAACGCTGCTTGGGACGTGCGACGTGAAGGATGTCACGCTCCCAGTCGATGTCGTCCAGAGTCAGCGCAACCACCTCGCCTCGCCGCAGGCCATAGATCGCAAGTAGCATCAGAATGACTCGGTCGCGGATGTCCCGGGGTTGATCCGTGTCGGTGCTGGCGATCAACCGCTGAACGTCATCCCAGCATGGACCGACAGCCAGCGCTTCCTGCTTGAACAGGGGTGGCCCCTCGATCCCGGCGACGAAGCCTTCTGCGCAACGACCCGTCGCGGTCATGTGGGCATAGAAGGATCGCAGGGCAGTGGCAGCCGTCGCGATGGACGCCCGGCACCAACCCTGCACGCCTCTCATCGACAAGAAGGCATCCACTTGGTGCAAGGTGGCGTCTTCGGCGCCACGGTGTTGCTCGGCGAGCCAGGTCAGGAATGCTCGAACATGCCAGCAGCGGTTGTTGATGGTGATCGGGGACAAGCCACGCTCTCGCTGCATGTGCCTGGCAAACTCGTCAATGAGATCAGTGCCGGCCCCGGGCTTCGCAGGCGGCAACTGCAGGCGCCCCATGAATCGCAGCCAGTCGGTGGCTACTTGCACGAATCTCTGACGCCGATCGGGTGAGATGCGGCGGCCGCGTCGTCGGTGATGCCGGACCCAACGATCGGCGACCGAGGCGACCTCCTCGGGCGTGACGGCCCGCGTACCGCTGACGTCCAGGCGCTGCGCGACGACCAGGAGCTCACTCGCCAGGTTTGAAACCGAATCTCTCGTGGCCCCCGACGCTGCGAAGTGCGCGACAAAGCGGTCTCGCTCCTCGGCCGCCGGTCCATCGAGATGCCGGGCCAGGACGCGCGAATACCGATACAGATTCTCGAACATGATCGGATCCCCTTATGAAATGAAGGGACCCGACTCTACGCCGCCGATGAAATTTATGTGGTGCTCAGCGACGGGCCTCCCGAGGACGCCGCCGCCGGCCGCCACATATGGACCAACGCCACATTAGGCATGAAGCTGCACATCGGGGTAGACAGCCAAAGCGGCCTGACGCACAGTGCTGTGTTCACCGCGGCCAATGTGCATGACAAGCATCCGCTGCCCGACTTGCTGCATGGGCAGGAGAGGCGCGTGTACGGTGACTCGGCCTATTCCAGCCAAAAGAATCTGATTGAGGGCAAGGCACCCAAGGCCAAAGACTTCACGAACCAGCGTACGCGGCGCAAGGGCATCGTGGACGAGGCACTCAAAGCGAAGAACCGCAACAAGTCACGCATTCGCTCGCGGGGTTCGGCGTGCTCAAGCGGCTGTGGGGCTTTGCCAAGGTGCGCTATCGGGGCCTGGCCAAGAACGCCACGCGCGCGTTCACAGCCCTGGCACTGGCCAACATCTACCTCAGCCGATCAAGGTTGATGACACAGGTGCGCCCATGAGGGTGGCAAACGGGCCGAGAGGCCCAAGAAACAGGCCCAGGGGGCCTCAAGAAAGGTCGCTCAGCGACCCGTTTGAACCCAATCGCTCCGTCATTGACCCGCGTGGGCTCTTTGACGGGGCTTATTCAGCGTAGCCCCAGGAAAGGGTCGTGTGGCCTTAGCGATCTTCCAGCCACTGAATCGCAAACCGGACCAGGTCTGCGCCGCTCTTCAGCTGCAGTTTTTCCTTGAGGCTGGCGCGGTGGGTTTCGATGGTCTTGATGCTGCGGTTGAGCTTGTCGGCGACCTGGCGGGTGCCAAAGCCGAGCCCGAGCAGGTGCAGAATTTCGAACTCGCGTTCGCTCAGGCCGGCGATCGGGCTGGGGGCGCCTGCCTGAGGCGCCAGCAGCCGTTGCGATAGCCGGCTGTGCATCGCGGCACTGAGGTAGATATCTCCGGCCAGGACCCGGCGCACGGCCAGCAGGATATTCCCGGTTGCCTCCTTTTTCATGAGGTAGCCGTTCGCGCCGGCGCGCAAGGCGCGTTCCGCGAAAACGGATTCATCGTGCATGCTGATGGCCAGCAATGCCAGACCGGGGTAACGACGCCGCAAGGTCTTGATCAGCTCCAGCCCCGACTCGCCATTGAGCGAGATGTCGATGATCGCCAGGGCGGGGTTGCAGTCCGCCACGACGGCCAAGGCCTCCTCGACGCTGCCGGCCTCGCAGCACAGATCGAGATCCCCCTGCAGATTGAGAAACCGGGCCATGCCCTCCCGCACGAGGGGATGGTCGTCCACCATCATGATTCGGGTCTTCTCCTGCCTACGAGCCGTGTTGTCGTTGTTGTTCATTCTGTTCCCCCTGGTCCGGATACATGACGGCGACGGTGGTGCCTCTGTGGGCATTTCTCTCGATGGCAAAGGTACCGCCGAGCAGGCTCGCCCGATAACGCATGCTGTGCATTCCCAAGCCCTGGCCATGCCAGATGCGCTCGGGGTCGGCACCGATGCCGTCATCGCTGATGGCGAGCCGGTGCCTGTCCTCGACGCGGGTCAGGTCTATCCGCAAATGGTTGGCCTGGCTGTATTTCACCGCATTATTGACGGCTTCCTGGGCGACCCGGTACAGGTTGATGGCGACCAGCGGGTCGCGCACCTGCACGTCCGCACCGCAGCGGAAAACGCAGGCCATGCCTTGCAGCGAGCGGGTGTACTCCGCCAGCTGCTCCAGCGCGGCGGACAGGCCGCCGACCTCCAGTGCCGCCGGGTAGAGGCCCCTGGCCACGGAGCGGGTCATGGCTGTCGCCTGATTGACCAACTCGACGATCCGACGCGCGGCTTCGGCCTCCGGTTGCGCGCGCTCGTGGAGCTTTTGCTGCAAGGTCGCACTGAAGAGGGCGAGGCCGGTCAGGTGTTGACCCAGGCCATCGTGCAATTCCCGGCCGATGGCTTGCTGCTGTTCTTCGCTGACCCGGATCAGCGCTTTCTCCAGGCGCCGACGCGCCGCCATTTCCCGCCGCAGATCGGCGTTGATGTCGGCGATAGCCTGGGTGCGCTCCTTCACGCGTTGCTCCAGGCCGTCGTGCGAGCTTTTGAGATCCGCCTGCGCGCGCCGCTGTTCGGCCACGGATGCGGCCAGCAGGAGGCCGGTCACCGCCACGACAATCGCGAACGCGCACCAGCGCACCAGGCTGTCCACGGGCTGATCGACCACGAATGGCCCTGTTCCTTGTGTGGTGCCCCAAATGGCCAGCACGGAGACAACCAGCGTGACCAGGCTGGCGCCCCATCGACCAAAGCGCAGCGCCCCCCAAATGACGAAAGGGAACACGGCAAGTGAGGCCGGATAGTAGCCATGGCCTGCCAATTCCGGCGCACCAAAGATTTTGTGGCTGACAAGCACGAGTGCCGCGACCAGACACAAGGCCTCGACGGCTTTCAGGGGTGACAGGACAGGGCGGGAATGGCTGAGCCAGAGCAGCAGTGGCGGGGTTACCACCAGCACGCCCATCATGTCCCCAAGCCACCATTTCAACCACACCGCGGCGTACTCTCCAAAGGACACAATGCCGCCCAGGGCCAGGGTTGCCACCCCCACAGAAGCGCTCAACATCGTGCTGAAAATGGCGGCCAGCACGATTAATGCGAATACATCCCGACGTCGGTCCAGGGCATTGCGAAAGCGGACCAGGCGAACCAGGAGAAATGCGCCGACCAAGGCCTCCAGAGTGTTCCCCATGGCGATGACTGCGGAGGCGGCAAGCGGTATGCCGGTCCAGGCATTCGCCAGAAAGGCGCCCAGCGCAACGCCGAAAGACAGGCGGTAGCCGTAGGCCAGGAGTGCAGCCAGCGCGATCCCGCTCGGCGCCCAGACCAGCGTGACCGTGCTGCCGACAACGGCATACATCAGCCCTCCTATTGCCGCGGCGGCATACAACAAGGTGACACCCGTCAAACGGAGGAGAAAAGTGGGCACCTGTTCCATTGTTCTCCATGAAGCGATCCGGGCTGGTTCAAGCCGAGGTACCGAGTTGATAAATTTCAGCTTGAGATATTCCGCATCGGCTAGGCCGCGAGGGCGGTTGGACAACATACGATGGCAATGTAGCCGGCTGCTGCCACAATTGTGCGGCAAGTTGGTAAAAAATAGTTATTGAAAATAGCCAACTATTTCCCATGTGTTGCGCGTCGCGCTCACTTCACTATAGCGGGTGTGTTGGTGCCGAACCAAAATTGACCAGCTGCGCCGATCTCCAAATAACCAGGGCAATTCTTCTGTGGGCCACACAGGGAAACCTGCTCCGAGTAAAGACCATGGTCAGTGCAAAGTCGGCACATGCCACTCAAACTGGTTAAATTGGCATCGGCGCAAACACTGTAACCACACCAGCTGCCTTTTCCATACTTTCGCGCGGGCCGCCCGGGACCGCCTCGGCCTGCTATTTCAAAAACTTCAGCTGGCTCGAAACCACCGTCAGCTCCACAAACGATGAGGCGCTTCGCGTGTCGCTGCTGAAGGCCAAGGGGAAGCCGCTGAGGCTCAAGGCCGGCATTTGTTCCAACGCCGTGCCCAAAGCCGCGGCGCTCGGCTCACGGGGTTTTGCCCGCTTCAAGGCCTCCGTCAGCCAGCGGGCGGCAATGTACCCTTCCATGCTGGCGAAGTCGGGCTTGAGCTGACTGGCGGCGCAAAAGCCCAGGAACTCGCGTGAGATCGCTGTGGTGCCGCCCCACGGAAACGGCACGACCTGCGCCACGGATATTCCGACTGCGAGCTGACCCAGCTGATCGAGCAGCACCTGTCCACCCACGGTGGACACGGTGTAGAAACTGCCGCCGAAACCAGCCTTGCGCGCAGCCCGCACGAAAGCCGCGCTGGCGCTCGGGTTGGCCGCCAGGATGATGGCCTGGGGATTGGCTGCCACGAGTGCCGCAACGGCCGGGTCCACGTCGACGCTGCCCCGGGAAACGCTTGCGCTAACGCTGCTGGCGAGCTTGGCGTTCTCGGCCGACTGGGCAAACGAATCCCTGATCTCCCATCCCGCCGATTCGTAATCGAACAGCAGTGCCACCCGGGTGGTTCCGGTGGACCTGGTGTGCCGAATGATCTGGCGGATTTCGTCGCGGTGACCGGCACGCAGCAGGTAGACGTTGGTATTGTCGCGTTGTCGCAGCACGTCCATGCCGCTGACCGGCGCGATGAAAGGCACGCCTTCTTCCATCGCTCCCTGCATTCCTTCGCGGTTGGCACCTGGACCGGCGAAACCGAAGAAACCCGCGGCTCCGTGCGTGCTGGTCAGGAGCTTGGAATTGGTGGTTGCGCGCTCAACCACACCACCGTCATCGAGCGTCATGAGTTCGATGCGATAGCCCCCCGCGCCGCCCTGGCTGTTGACCACATTGAACCATCCCAACGCGGCGTCGCGGAACTGTCGCCCCACCGCGCCGTTGACGCCCGTCAGCGCGGTCGACTGGCCCAGCCGCACCACGCCATCCGCGGATGGCTTCCTGGTCGCGATCCCCAAGGTCGGCCTCGACAGCCCGGCCGCCGCCGCGCAGGCCAACGTGATGGCCTTTCTTCGGTTCATCATGATGCGTCTTTTTTTTATGCAGCAGCCCTGGACCGGCGGCCGGCCTACCAGCGAAGCGCAGCCGTGTGCACAGGCGCATCCCACAGGGATTTCATTTCCTCGTCCAACAGCGTGACGGTCAGCGAGGCGCCGGCCATCTCCAGCGCGGTCGTGTAGTTGCCGACCAGCGACCTTGCCACCTTCAGGCCCTCGCCCTCAAGCAGTTGATTCGCGCAGTGATACAGCAGGTACAGCTCGATCAGGGGCGTGCCCCCGAAGCCGTTGACGTGCAGCAGGACCTCTGTGCCGGGCTGGGGCTGCAGGTCGCCCAGGATGGCAGCCATCAGCTCGTTGACCAGTTCCTGCGCAGGGCGCACCGGCCCGCGCCGGCGCCCGGGCTCACCATGGATGCCCACGCCGAATTCCATCTCGTCCTCGGCGATGTCGAAGGTCGCCCGCCCTGCCGCCGGCACGGTACAGCTGGTGAATGCCACGCCCATCGACGCGGTACGGCTGTTGACCCGGTCTCCCAGCATCTTGCATTGATCCAGGCTGGCACCGGCCTCGGCTGCCGCGCCCACCAGCTTTTCCACGATCAACGTGCCGGCCACGCCGCGCCGCCCGGTGCCGTGGGTCGAACGCTCCACGGCGACATCGTCGTTGACGAGCACGGTCGCGCAGGGCTGCTGCATCATTTCCACGGCCATCTGGAAGTTCATCACGTCGCCCGCGTAGTTCTTGACGATGAACAGCACGCCCTTGCCGCGGTCCACCGCCGCCGCCGCGGCCATCATCTGGTCCGGCGTCGGCGAGGTGAACACCTGACCGGGGCAGGCCGCATCGAGCATGCCTGTGCCTATCAAGCCGCAGTGCAGCGGCTCGTGGCCTGAACCACCACCGGATATCAGGGCCACCTTGGGTTGCGGCAACTGCTTGCGCGTGACGAATGTTGGATCCAGGTGCAGGGTCAGCAGGTCGCTGTGCGCGGCGGCCATTCCTTGCAGCGACTCCTGCAGCAGTTGCTCCACATCGTTGACGAATTTTTTCATGATGCTGCTCCGATGGTCAGCATGTCACACACAGCGAACAGCGCGACCTGACTGGTCTTCGCACCAGGATCGATATGTCCCAGGGCGCGCTCACCGAGGAAATGGGCTCGGCCTTTGGTCGCAATCATGTCGCGGGTGGCCAGCATGTTGAGCTCCGCTTCTTCCTTGAGGCGGGCACACAGCGTGCCCTGGTCGCATCCCTCCTCGGCCAGGCGCAGCAGCAGCCGCGAGGCGGGGATGAGCACGTCCAGCATCGTCTTCTCACCCAGGTCGGCTTTGCCGCGGCTCTTGATGGCTTCGACGCCTGCGGCCAGGGCGCGCGCGAAGTGCTTCGCATCCGGCTCGACCGAGCCTTCCAGCTCCCTGCCCATGGAGATGAAGAAGCTGCCGATCAGCGGCCCCGAGGCGCCGCCTATGGTGCTGAGCAGTTTCATGCCGATGCGGTTGAACGCCTGTGCCGGCGACAGCGGCACCAGTTCGGGCGTGATCGCGGCGATGGCTTCGCAGCCGCGCCGTACGTTGATGAAGTGGTCGCCGTCGCCGATGGCGCGATCCAGCGATTCGATCTGCTGCTCGTTGGTCAGGATGGCGGCATGTACCGCCCGGGCGGCCGTGATGATGTCTTGAGTGTTCATGGGGTGGGTCTCGTCAGGAATAGGGTCTCAGGCTGCAAGCCGCTTTCCGGCCTGGTCGAACAGCAGGCGCTGGCCAGCCGGAAAACACAGGCGGATACGGGACTGGGGAGGAGGTGCAACGCTTTGCATCAGACGGGCGCGCACCTCAACGCCGGCGTGCTCGGCGATGACGTGATGCTTGAGCAGGGAGGACTCGATGACTGTGCACTCGAAGCCATCGTTCTCACCTGCCAGTTCCACGTCCTCGGGCCGAATGCCGACGCTGGCCGCCGCTGCCGGATGCTGGCCGGCGAACCAGCCCGCCGGCAACACGTTGATCGCCGGCGAACCGAGCCGCTGCGCCACCTGCACCGACACAGGCGCCTCGTAGATCTCCTCGGGTGTGCCGATCTGCCGGATGTGTCCGGCTTCCAGGATGGCAATACGGTCGGCCAGCGTCGTGGCCTCCACCTGGTCGTGCGTGACGTAGACCACGGTGGTGCCGCTTTGGCGTTGCAGGCGCTTGAGTTCCACGCGCAGTTCCTCGCGCAGCTTCGCGTCCAGCGAAGACAGTGGCTCGTCCATCAGGTAGACGCGTGGTTCGCGCACCAGGGCGCGGCCGATGGCTACGCGCTGCATCTCACCGCCCGACAGGGCCGTAGCCTTGCGCTGCAGCTTGCTTTCGATGTGCAGCGTGGCGGCAACCCGCTCCACCCGTCGCCGGATTTCGGCCTCGGGAATGCGGCGCAGCGGTGCGCGCAGCGGAAACGCCAGGTTGTCGAACACCGTCAGGTGCGGGTACAGCGAATACTGCTGAAAGACGAAGGCGCAGTCGCGCTGGGCCGGCGCTGCAGTGGTGACGTCTTCGCCGTCCATTCGCACCAGGCCGGTCTCGGGTTGCTCCAGCCCGGCGATGATGCGCAGGGTCGTGGTTTTCCCGGCGCCGCTGGGCCCCAGCAGCACGAAGAACTCGCCGTCGGCGATCTCCAGCTGCAGGTCGGTCAGCGCTGCGATGTCGCCGAAGTGTTTGTGGATGCCGTGTAGGGAAATACTAGCCATGGCACATACTCGGTTGGTGGGCGATAGTGGTGGCGCTGGGCAGCAACCGTTCAGTGGCCGCGTCGAAAAGCACCACCCGTTGGGTGTCGAAGGCGAGGCCGACCTGCTCTTGCAAGACCGGCCGTACAGACTTGTCGGCCAGCACTTTCAGCGGCCCCGCATCGGTTTGCACCTCGGCGACCCAGTGCGAGCCGAAGTACTCGACGTGCTGCACGCGACCACTCAGGCTGCCCTCGCCTGGCGCCCGCAGGCGCACGTGTTCGGGTCGCACGCCCAGCAGTACTGACGGGGAAGGAGCTTCGACCACGGGCACATCAATAGTTCCTCTCGCCACCCGCACACCGGTGTCGCCGCGGACCACGGGCGCATCGACTTTGAGCAGGTTCATCGGCGGGCGGCCGATGAATCGCGCCACAAACAGACAGGAGGGAAAGCTGTAGATGCCGTGCGGGTCGTCGGCCTGGAGGATCTCGCCCTCGTTCATCACCACGATGTGGTCGGCCAGCGCCATCGCCTCGTTCTGGTCATGGGTAACGAACACGGTGGTGGTCTTCAGCCGGTCGTGCAGCCTGCGCAGTTCCACGCACATCAGTTCCCGGAATTCGGCGTCCAGCGTGCCCAGCGGCTCGTCCATCAGAAAGGCCTTGGGCTGGCGCACGATGGCGCGGCCCAGCGCCACGCGCTGCCGGTCGCCACCGGCCAGGCCGGTGACCCGCGACCCCAGCAGGTGTTCGATACGCAGGATGGCGGCGACTTCATTGACGCGTCGGTTTATCTCGGCGCGCGGCACGCCCTCATTGCGCAGCGGGAACTCCAGGTTGCCGCGCACCCCCATGTGGGGATAGAGCGCGAACAACTGAAACACCATCGCAATATCGCGCTCGCGCGGCCTGAGATATGTAACGTCCTGGTCGTCCAGCGTGATGCTGCCGCCCGTGGGGTACTCCAGGCCGGCGATCATGCGCAGCGTGGTCGTCTTGCCGCAGCCCGAGGGGCCGAGTAGCACGACGAACTTGCCGCTTTCGAGCACCAGCGAGGAGCCGCGCACTGCAGTGAAGTCGGCAAAGCGCTTCTGCAGATTCCGGATTCTGATTTCACTCATGGTCAAACTCCGGGCGCAGGACGGCGGACTCGTTCGCGGGCCACTGCGGAACCGGCTTTGCCGGGCCGCTGGTGGCGCCCCCTTGAGGGGCTGAGGGCCGCGGCTCCAAGCCTGCCTGCGCAGGCTTGGACGGCTCCGAAGAACCGCCGCCTCTGGCGACGGTGCTGGGCGCCGAAGGCGCTTCGGGGGTGGGCCTTCCTTGCGGCAGTTTGCCGGCGATGGAATAGCCGATCACGCCGGCCAGCAGCACTGTGAAGGCATAGCTGTAGACCTCGATGGACCAGGGCTGCATCAACATCACCAGGCCCAGGCCGATCAGGGTGGCGGTGCCACGTTCCCAGGGCGCGCGGCGCAGCCAGCGGGGGGATTTGCGGGACTTCATTTTCGAATGGCTCCGAAAGTCACGCCGCGCAGCAGGTGCTTGCGCAGCAACACGGTGAACACCAGCACCGGCAGCAGGAACAGCGTCGTGCCGGCCGCCATGGCGGGCCAGTCGAGACCGCCTTCACCGATGATGGTGGGGATGAAAGGTGGCGAGGTCTGCGCCGTGCCACTGGTGAGCAGCAGCGCGAACGCGTACTCGTTCCAGGCAAAGATCAGGCAGAAGATCGAGGTGGTGGCGATGCCGGTGGCCGCCTGCGGCAGCACCACCTTCAGGAAGGCCTGCCAGCGCGTATAGCCATCCACCATGGCCGCCTCCTCGTACTCGCGCGGGATTTCATCCATAAAGCCCTTGAGCAGCCACACCGCAAGCGACAGGTTCACGACGGTGTACAGCAGGATCAGGCCCAGGTGGGTGTCGTTGAGCCCCAGGTGGCGAAACATCAGGTAGATCGGGATGGCCACCGCGATCGGCGGCATCATCCGGGTGGACAGGATGAAGAACAGCCAGTCGTCCTTGCCCGGCACCCGAAAGCGCGAAAACGCATAGGCCGCCAGCGTGCCCAGCACCACCGACAGCAGGGTCGAACCAAAGCCGATCAGCAGCGAATTGAGGTACCGGTCTGAAAAGCGCGAGGGTCCGGCCAGGATCATCTGCTGTTCACGCACCAGGCCTTCGTACCAGCTCGTGGCCGGTGGTTGCGCCGCCAGTTCTTCTGCGGACACGCGTGAGCGTGTGGTGAACAGGTTAACGTAGCCAACCAGGGACGCCTCGGCCACCACCTTGGGCGGATAGGCAATGGCGTCCTGCGGGGTGCGCAGGCTTGTCATGAATATCCACGCCAACGGGACCAGCGAGATGATGGTGTAGGTGATGACCAGGACGCCGGCGAACCATTTGGCGAGTTCCGTCGGCTCCAGCGGGCTGTGGGGGATGGTTTTCATCTCTGTTTCACCTTGTCCAGGAAACGCACCGTCACGAGCGACATGCCGTAGATCGCGACGAAAAGGATGATGGCGAAGGCCGAGCTGTAGCCGGTGCGCCATTTCTCGAAAGCCTCGCGCTTGAGGTGGATCGATGCCAGCTCGGTCACCGAGCCGGGGCCGCCATTGGTGAGGTTGTCCACCAGGTCGAACATCTTGAAGTTCTCGATCGAGCGGAACAGCAGTGCCAGGATGATGAAGGGCATGACCATCGGCAGCGTGATGCGCCAGAATTTTGTCCACTCCGAGGCCCGGTCGATCTCGGCCGCCTCGTACAGATAGGGAGGAATGGAGCGCAGCCCGGCCAGCAGCAGCAGCATCACGTAAGGCGTCCACATCCAGGTGTCCACCAGCACGATGGCCCAGGGCGAGAGCTGCGTGTCGCCCAGCATGGTGAAGTTGCCGGCGCCGCCGAAGAGGCGCGCTATGGCGTTGAAGATGCCGTACTGCGGCTCGAAGAAATACTTCCAGAAGGTGCCGACCACCGCCGGCGCCAGCATCATGGGCAGCAGGATCGCCGTGCTCCAGAAGCTGTGCGACCTGAACTTGCGGTTCAGCAGCAGGGCCAATGCGAAGCCCAGCAGCAGTTGCAGGGCAATCGACCAGCACAGGAAGTGCGCCGTGGTCCGCATGTTCTCCCAGATTGCCTCATCGCCAAGTACGCGCTGGTAGTTGGACAAGCCCAGCCACACCACTTCTGCATTGGGCCGGTTGGCACGGAAGTTGGTGAATGAGAGATAGATCGTCCACAGCAACGGGAAGATGTTGAAGGCCAGCAGCAGCAGGATAGTGGGGCCCACGAAGAGCCAGGCCAGCGCCCGGTCTGACAGCCCCCGCAAGGCCAGGAGCGGACGCCGCCCTGACGCGGCGGGGGCGGCCCGATGGGCGGAGCCCACCGGTTCCGGGAGATTGGCGCTGGGTACCGCCGCCTGCGGCGGTACCCATTGCGTGAATTCCGTGGATTTCACTTGATTTTCCCGTCTTCCTTGAACACCTGGACCCAGTCCTTCAGTAGCGCGTCCAGCGCGGCGTTGGGGGTGCCCTTGCCGGCGACCACGTAGTCATGCACGCGGGCCTGCATGGCCAGCATCAACTGCGCGTAGCTCGGCTCGGCCCAGAAGTCCTTGACGATCTTCATCGAGTCAAGGAACACCTTGGCATAGGGCGTGCTGGTTTCGAAGCCGGGCGCTTCCAGAATGGACTTCATGCAGGTGAATCCACCACCATCCCACCACTTCTTCTGGATGGAAGGCTGCGCGAACCACTTCATGTACTGCAGCGCCATGTCCTTCTTGTCGGAGTACTTGACCACCGAGATACCCTGACCGCCGAGTTGCGCGAGTTGCTTGTCACCCTTGGGGATGGGGAAGAAGCCGGTCTTCTCGCCGCCGACCTGCGGGTCCTTGGAGATACCAGGGAAGAAGGCTATGAAGTTCATCTGCATCGCCACCTGGCCCGACTTGTAGGCGTCCAGGTCCTCGGTCATGTAGGCATTGCTGTGGCCGGGCGGCACGCAGCAGTCGTAGAGGTCCTTGTAGAACTTCAGCCCCTTCACGGCGCCGGGGCCGTTGATGTAGCCGTTCATGTCGTATGGCTTCTTCGGGTTGTCGTACTCCATGCCATGGGCGTACATGGTGTTTGCCACGCCCATCGTGATGCCTTCGGAGCCGCGCTCGGTGTACAGCGCGGCGCCGTAAACCTTCTTGCCATCAATGACACGATTCTGGAAGAACTGGCCGATCTGCTTGAACTCGTCCCAGGTCTTGGGCGGTGCCAGCTCGCGACCGTGCTTCTGCTTGAATTCGGCCTGCAACTCGGGGCGGGCGAACCAGTCCTTGCGGTAGGTGAAGGCCACCGCGTCGCCCATGGCCGGCAGCGCCCAGTAGTTCTTCGTGCCCTTGGGCCAGGTCGAGTAACCCTCGACCGTGGCCGGCATGAAGTCGCCCATCTTGATGGCGTTCTTGTCGAAGAAGTCGTTGAGCTTGACGTAGTGGCCCTCAGTGGCGGCCGAGCCGATCCACTGGCTGTCGCCGATCAGCAGGTCGCACAGCTTGCCCCTGGAGTTGAGCTCGTTGAGCATGCGCTGCGCGAAGTTCGGCCACGGCACGAACTCGTACTTCATCTGGATACCGGTCTTGGCGGTGAAGTCCTTGGACAGTTCCACCAGCGCGTTGGCCGGGTCCCAGGCGGCCCAGCACAAGGTCAGCTGCTTGTCCTGCGCGCTTGCGCCCAGCGCTGTCAATCCCAGTGCGGCCCCGGCCAGCAGGCGCCAGAGGGTTGATTTGGCTTTGCTCATGTGTTCGTCTCCTTACGGTGCGTGGCGGGCCACGCTTGGGTTGCAAATGGAAGCGGCGATTCGGGTGCATCTGCCCGCTTGTTTTTTCGGCCTCATCCGCCGATCAGCCCAGGTCATTGACCGGTCTGATGTGATTGATGGTAATTACATCATTTAATACATCAATCAATAGAAACCCTAATAGATCAAAATTCCAGGTATTTAGGAGGCTGCTCTGCCTCTGCTGATCGAAATTGAGGTACATTCTTGGCAGGAAGGGCGACCGAAAGATTGATTTATTTGCCAATCACCTTGGCCGCAAACCCATCGATCCAATGGCAGCCACCATCAACCAGATAGCGGAAGCTGCGGGCGTGAGCACCGCAACGGTCGATCGCGTGCTGAACAATCGGCCGGGCGTCAACCCGGCCACCGTGGACCGGGTCCGCACCGTGATGCAGGCGCTGGGCGCCGCCAGTCCAGTCCGCGGCCGCCCACGGTCCACGCCCAACTACCGGTTCGGGTTTGTGCTGCCCGCTTCGCGGCGCGGTTTTTTCGACATCATCGACCGCGTCGTCGCCCAGGCAGCCGGTGATTTCAGGCACCAGCACATCACTGAAATCACCCATCGCCTGCCGAACCAGGACGGCGCCGACTTCGCTCAGGAACTGGCCAAGATGACCGATCTGGACGGCATCGCCCTCCTGGCCCCTGACGTGCCGCAGGTCAAGCTGGCCATCAATGAACTGGCGCGCAGCGGCGTGCATGTGGTCACCCTGTTTTCCGACGTCGCCGGTTCGCTACGCGAGACCTTCGTCGGCGCCGACAACCGCGCCGCCGGACGGACTGCGGGCATCCTGCTGGGCCGCTGCCTGCCGCACGGCGAGCCCGGGCGCTGCGCCATGCTGTCGCCGGCTACACGATTCGCCGCCGAGATCGACCGGCGCATCGGCTTTGCCCAGGTGCTGGAGGAGCGTTTTCCCAATGCCCGGCTGATCGAGCTGTCCGACATGCCGGAATCGGAAGATCAGGCCTACACATTTGCCCGGCAATTCCTCGATCCGGCTCAAACCGACGGGAAGCTGCACGCCCTGTACAACCTGGGCCCGGGCTCGCATGGCGTCAGCCGCGCCCTGCAGGAGTTGGGTTACGACAGCTCGCTGGGATTCGTGGTGCACGACCTGCTGGAGATGCACCGCTCGCTGCTGGTGGCCAACGTCGTCTCTTATGTGCTGCAGCAGGACGTGTACTACGCCATCATGACCGCCGCCAAGGTACTGCGGCTGCTGTGCGAAGACGTGCGCGGCGCGCTGGCCGTGAGCAACCCCCGAATAGAAATCATCACGGCGGAGAACCTCGCGTGACAAAGCACGCCCGCGGTGACCATAATCGGCCCACTATCCACTACGAGCCGCGATGAAGAAATTCACCAACCTCCCGAGCGACCTCGTGTTTGAAAGCATACTGGGGTTCGGGGCCGCCCATGCCCAGCTGGTGGCCGTGCATCTGGACCCGCTGTTCGTCACGCGCAAGAACCCCACGCCGTCCAAGGTAGCACTGATCTCCGGCGGTGGATCAGGCCACGAGCCGCTGCACACCGGCTTCGTCGGCACCGGGATGCTCGACGCCGCCTGTCCCGGCCAGGTGTTCACCTCGCCAACACCCAACCAGATGCTGGCTGCGGCCAAGGCCGTCGGCGGCGAGGCGGGTGTACTTTTCATTGTCAAGAACTATGCCGGCGACGTGATGAATTTCCAGATGGCCATGGACATGATGGACGGCGACTATGCCTGGGTCCTGGTCAACGACGACGTATCGGTCGACTCGGCCGGGCATCCCACGGGCCGCCGCGGCGTTGCCGGAACGCTGGTGGTCGAAAAGATGGTCGGCGCGGCCGCGGAGCGCGGCGCCGACCTGGCCGCCTGCAAGCACCTGGGTGACCGCGTGAACGCCTGCACGGCCTCCATGGGGGTGGCTTTCAGCAGCTGCACCGTGCCGGAGGCGGGCGTGCCGACTTTCGAGATCGGCCCTGACGAAATGGAGATCGGCGTGGGCATTCATGGCGAACCCGGGCGCCGGCGCGGGGCGTTCCAATCCGCCACCGTTATTGTTGAAGAGCTGATGGACGAAATCCTGAAAGACTTGAACCCGAAGCAGGGGCAGGAGGTGCTGCTGCTCGTCAACGGCCTCGGCGGAACGCCGTTGATGGAGCTTTACCTGCTGTACCAGCTGGCCAGCGAGCGCCTGAGCCATGCCGGCCTGGTTCCGGCACGGTCGCTGGTAGGCAACTACACCACCTCGCTCGAAACGGCCGGCGCCTCCCTGACCGTGACGCTACTGAACGAAGAGTTGAAGGCGCTTTGGGATGCTCCGGTGACAACGCCGGCCTTGCGTTGGTAGTGATTCTCCGGATGCGATCGGCTTGTGGTGGCGCGCCTGCAGCCGGATAGCCGAGGGCAACGGCAACGCCGTCTTGTATCGCACCTGCTTCAACGCAAAACCCGATCGAATTTTCTCAATCTCCGGAATCGGCGTGAGCTGGTTTGCCTGCAGTAGCCCTCATGAGGAATAAAGATCTGAGCAAGCCGGGGCTTCTTCGGCCCCGGCCCGCCCGTTGGCCAGTTGCACTACTACGCGTAATCACCCAGGAAGGCATGCTGATACTCAGGGCGCAGCGGCATCGCAGCCCGGACATGGGCCGTGCCGATGCGCTGGCCCACCTACCCCGCTACAGGAACTGCTCGACTGTGTCGCCACATGTGTCCTGCCCCAACCGGCCGACCCACGGAGTCAAGCAGCGCCGGCTCAAGAACGAGAGCCTGCGCGAGTGGTTGAAGGGCGGACACGCAGCGTTGATGCGAGCGCGAGAACACCCTGTGCTGTGTGTGCTGTGGTATCGTTTAATTGCACACAGTTTGTAGACAAAGCATATGAAATCCAAAATCACGACAAAGGCATCAGTGCATGCGGCAGCCAAGAAGCCTGGTCGGCCCAAGAAGTCCGTAGCCCGCGTGGTCGCCACCGCCACGCACGCAAATACCTTGCGCAAGGCCGTGCGGCCCGCCGCTGGCCGGGTGTCGGTTCAGCGGGTTCAGCGCGCGGACGCCGTTGCGCCGGCGACAGACGCGCTGGCTGAGTTGTCGACGAATCTTACGGATCGTGCCTACGCCGTCGTGCGCCAGCTCATCCTCCAGCGAGAGCTGTCCGGCGGGGAAGTTCTGGTGGAAGGGCGGTTGGCCAATCGGCTCCAGATGTCCCGCACGCCGTTGCGCGAAGCATTGCTGCGGCTCGAAGGCGAGGGTCTGCTGGTGCGCGCCAGTGCGCGATCGTATGCGGTGCGGCGCATAACGGCCTCGCACTACTTCCAGTGCCTGCAGGTGCGCGAGCGCCTGGAGTCGCAGGCGGTGTCGCTCGCCATGGGGCGCGTTCCGGCGGCTGCGGTGCAGAGCTTACGCGATAGTATCCTGTCGCTGGATTCAAGCCAGCAAGGCTCCAGCCACTGGCAGGCCGACGACCAGATCCACGGGCTGTTCGCGCGCGCCTCCGGCAACGCGATGCTGGCCGATACCATCGCCCATCTGCGCGTGCTGTGCCGCCTGTTCGAGGTGGTCGATCCCTTCAAACGCATCGAGGACGACCGGACGGAACACCTGGCCATCCTGGACGCATACATTGCGGGCAACGAGAAGGCGGCCGAGGAGGCGGTCGTGGCGCACCTGCGAAATCTTGCGCGCTACACGCTCTCGCGGCTCAGCAACGGGCTGGTGAGCGACTTCTCGCCATAGCCCGACGTAGCCCGACAGCCACGGTCAGTGGCGCAGGATCTTCCCGACGAACTCGCGGGTGCGCGCCTCGCGGGGCCGGTCGAAGATCTGCTGCGGGTCGCCGACCTCGACGACATGCCCGCCGTCCATGAACACGACCTTGCTTGATACTTCGCGCACGAACCCCATCTCGTGCGAGACAATGAACATGGTCATTCCGTCGGCCGCCAGCAGGCGGACGGTGTCCAGCACCTCGTTGACGAGTTCGGGGTCCAGCGCCGCCGTCACCTCGTCGAGCAGCACGATGCCCGGCTGCAGCGCGAGCGCACGCGCGATGGCCACGCGTTGCTGCTGACCTCCCGACAGCTGGTCGGGGTAGGACTGCAGCTTGCCGCCCATGCCGACCTTCTCGAGCAACTGGATCGCGTAGTCCTCCACCTGCCTGCGCGGCCGGGCCTTCACCTTGATGGGCGCGACGGTCACGTTGTCGAGCACCGTCATGTTCTGGAACAGGTTGTACTGCTGGAACACGATGGCCATCTGCGAGCGGACGCGGCGCAACTGCTCGCGGTCGTTGTAGTCGAGCGCCTGGCCGTCGATGCGCACCTGCCCGGCGATTGGCGGCAGCAGGCCCATCAGCACGCGCAGCAGCGTGCTCTTGCCCGAGCCCGAGGGCCCGATCAGGCTGACGATTTCACCTTTCTCGACCGACAGGTTAATGCGTTCGAGCACCGTGTGCGCGCCATAGTTGGTCTTGAGGTCAACGATTTCGAGTTGGGGCAAGTTTTCTCTCCAGGTATTTGCCGAAATGCGCCAGCGGATACGACAGCATGAAATAGAGGGCGAGCACCGTGCCATAGACGAGCGCGGCCGAGAAGCCCTTGTTGTTCATCGCCTTGCCGGCGAAGGCCAGTTCGACCACGCCAATCTGCGATGCGAGCGCCGTGTCCTTGATGAACAGCACGAAGAACCCGAACACGGGCGGCAGGATGACCTTCCAGGCTTGCGGGACGATCACCAGGCGCAGCGTCTGCAGGTAGCTGAAGTTGAGTGTGACGGCCGCGTCCCATTGGTTCCGGTGCACGGACTCGAGCCCGCTGCGCACGATCTCGGCGATGAACGCCGTGGCAATCAGGCATACGCTGATCAGCGCCACGTTGAACATGCTGAGGTCGGCATGCATGCCCTGGAAGACGAAAAACACCAGCATCAGCGTGACCAGGAATGGAATGCGCCGGAACAGTTCGATGAACACCGTCACCGCCACGCGTAGCGGCCTGGTCGCAGGGCGGGTCGTGAGGCGCACGGCGGCCAGCACGAAACCTAGCGAGAAGCCGACGATGCAGCCGATGGCCGACAGCGCGAAGGTCACGCCCAGCGCCTTCGCAAAGAAGATCAGGTTGTAGTAGCTGAAGAAGCGCGGCAGCTCTTCGACGATCTGCGCCCACATCAGAACCACCTCATCTTGGCGCGGAAGAAGCGCTTGCCGACGAAGGCAAGCGACAAGGTGGCGATCAGTGTGAGCACGATGTAGAGCACCGCAGCCACCGAGAACACCTCGATCGAGCGGAAGGTTTCAGAGTTGATGTTGTAGGCCCGGCCCGTGAGTTCCTCGACCCCGAACACCGCGGCCATCGAGCTGCCGAGCGTCATCAGGATGTACTGATTGGAAAGCGGTGGGAACAGCACGCGCGCGATGTGCGGCAGGATCACGTAGCGGATGGTCTGGATGCGCGAGAAGCCCAGAGTCTCGGCCGCCTCAAGTTCGAGCTGACGCACCGATTCAAAGCCTGCGCGCTGTATTTCGGTGAGGTATGCACCGGCATTGAGCACCATGCCGATAAGCACGGCCTGGTAGGGCGACAACAGGATGCCCGCGTCAGGCAGCGCGAAGAAGATGAAGAAGATCTGGACCAGTTGCGGCGTGTTGGTGAAGAACACCACGTAGGCGCCGACGATGCGGCGTGCCCAGGGTGGGCCGTAGGCGCGTACCGATGCACCGCCCAGGCCGATCAGCATGCCGAAGGCAAAGGCGAGAAACGCGATCTGCAGGCTCAGCCACGCGCCGCCGATCAGATAGGGAAGTCGCTCGAGAACCGGTGTGTAGTCGAATTGCATGGGGTCTGGCTCGAAAACCGGCGCCGCGCGCAGGCTGCGCGCGGCGCGGATTCATTCTGTGCGACGCTTACTTGTAGGTCGGTGCGGTGCGCGGGTCATGCAGCATCGGGCCACCGAACCACTTCTTCCAGCGCTCGTCCACGTAGCCGTTGCGGTGCAGTTCCTTGATGGCGCCGCTGAGCTTTTCGCGCAGCGCGTCGTTGCCCTTCTGCACGCCGACGGCGCAGAAATAGACATCGATAGGCGCGTCCACGATGCGCCAGTCGACCTTGTGCTTGGCGGTGTGCTCGGTCATGAAGTCCATCACGTCGATCATCGCGTCGGCGCGGCCCTGAGCTATGGCGCGCACGGCATCGGGGTAATTGTCCAGCAGCAGCAACTGCGCTTTGGGCAGCTTTTCCTGCGCCAGTTTCACAGGGGTGGAACCTCGTACCTCCACCAGCCTGACCGCGGTGTCGTTGAGCTCCATCCAGTCCTTGTATGGCTTGGCCTTGGTGGTCAGCACGCCCAGCACCTCGGTGTGCAGCGGCACGGTGAAGTCGATGACCTTCTGCCGCTCGGCGGTGATGGTCATGGCGCCCAGCACGGCATCGATCTTGCCGCTGCTGACGAAGGGAATTCGGTCGGGCGAGCCGACCTGGACGATCTCGGTCTTCACGCCCAGCAGTTCACCGAGCTTGCGGGCGACGTCGACATCGAAGCCATCGATCTCGTTCTTGTCGTTGAAGATGCCCAGCGGCGGCAGCGTGGGGTTGACGCCGATGACGATTTTCTTGCTCGCCACGATCTCGTCGAGCGTTCGCGCCGACGCTGATGCCGGCAGGCCCAGCAGGGTCGAGCCGAGCGCGAGAGATCCGGCGACCAGAAGGGTGCGACGGGCCATGTTTCTGATTTGCTTCATCGAAAAGAGCTCCTAGAGGTTGAAGGTTGGGCTCGAACCGCGGTTGCGGCTCGCATGCTACGGAAACGAACGCAAGACGAGTGCCAGTTCAGGTGGCATCAGCAAAAAAATAGAAACAATATATAAATTGTATACATTAGAAACTGGCGAGTCCAGCAATAACAATATTTATATATTTAATGTATACAATGAAATCCGACGAACCCGATTGGAGCTTTCCCGCTCCATCTCCCAGACCATCCGAAGTTCCTTTTTCATGACGAACCCATCTCCCGAATCAATTTCGCTACGCGCCGATCAGGCGGTCCGACGTGGCGCGGCGGTGCAGTTCCTCGTCGATGGCCGCATCGTCGAGGCGTTTGAGGGTGAGAGCGTCGCGGCGGCACTGTTCGCCGCCGGCCAGCGCGAGTTGCGGCGCAGCCCGCGCGACGGTGCGCCCCGTGGGCTGTTCTGCCTCATGGGCTCGTGCCAGGAGTGCCTCGTGTGGGTCGCAACGCGCAAGCTTGCGGCCTGCCAGGTACCGGTGACGGCTGCGCTGGAGATCGAAACGCTTTCATATCGGGACCGGTGCCATGGTTGAGGCCGCGCCCGAGTCGATCGATCTGCTTGTGATCGGTGCCGGCCCCGCCGGCGCGCGGGCGGCGCTACGTGCGCAGGCCTGCGGTCTTGCCGTGCTGCTGGTTGATGAGAACCATGACGCGGGCGGACAGGTGTGGCGGCCGATTCCCGCGGGATTCACACGTGCGACCGGCACCGCGCTGTCCGCAGACGCGCGCCAGGGGGATGCCTTGCGCGCGGATCTGCGCCGCGCCGGCGTGCGCTGCCTCTTCGGCCACAAGGTGTGGAACGTTGGCACGAACCTTCGCACAGACCTGATCGGCCCGGATGGATCCGCAAGCTGGCAACCGCGCGCGCTGCTCGTGGCGACAGGAACGACCGAGCGTGTCGTGCCCTTCCCCGGCTGGACCTTGCCTGGCGTGATGGGCCTGGCCGCGGCGACGATCCTGCTCAAGTCCCAAAACATGCTGCCCGGCCGCCGCACCATGGTAGCCGGCAGCGGGCCGCTGCTACTGGCGGTCGCCAACGGCATCCTCAAGGCGGGCGGCGAGGTGGCTGCGGTGCTCGACCTCGCCAGCAAGGGCGATTGGCTGCGCACGCTCCCTTCGCTCGCGGGTCGGCCCGATCTGTTGTGGCAAGGCGTGCGATGGCAAGCCGGGCTGCGCATGGCTGGCGTGCCTGTGCTGTACCGGCACGGCATCCAGTCGGTCGAAGCGGTGGGCGATGGGTTCGAGGTTCGTTCGCAGCGTGTCGATGCGACCGGCAAACCACTCGCCGGCGATGCGGCCACTGTCTTCATGGCCGACGGCGTGACGGTCGGGCACGGCCTGGTGCCGGGCACCGACGTGACCCGTCTGCTGCGCGCCCGCCATCGCTACGCCGCCGAGCGCGGCGGCTGGATCGCCGACGCCGACACCGATGGCCGCACTTCGGTGGCAGGCCTTTATGTCGCGGGCGACGGTGCCGGCATCGCCGGCGCAGCCGCGGCCGGTGCCCATGGCGAACTGGCCGCCCTGGCCTGCGCGCACGACCTCGGCCGGGTGACGACAGAGGCCTATGTCCGCGAGCGCGATCGCCTGCAAGCGCAATGGCGCAAGTCTGCCCGTTTCGGGCGCGCCATGGCCGGCCTGATGGCCTTGCGCGACGGCGCCGTCGCGGGCATCGCGGCCGACACCATCGTGTGCCGCTGCGAAGACGTGACGCGCGCCGAGATCGACGCGGCGGCGCGCGACGGCGCACGTGACATGAACCAGCTCAAGGCCTGGACCCGCTGCGGCATGGGGCCGTGCCAGGGCCGCACCTGCGGCGACGTGGCCGGGGCATTGCTCGCGGCGCAGGTCGGCGGCAGCCGCGAGGCGGTCGGTCGCTTCACGGGCCGCGCGCCGCTGCGCCCCATTTCGCTCGCCGAGGTGGCGGGCGACTACACCTACGCCGACATCCCGATTCCGAAGGCGGCTCCGCTATGAGCAACGCCACGCACAACGCAACCGCCTACGACGCGATCGTCATCGGCGGCGGCGTCATGGGTTGCTCGACCGCGTTGCATCTGGCGCAGGGCGGCATGCGGGTGGCCCTGGTCGATCGCGGGCCGCTGTGTCGCGAAGCCTCGGGCGTCAACGCCGGCACGTTGACACTGCACATGACGCGCGCCGCGCTCGTGCCCTACGCGATGCGCGCCTGGCAGATGTGGATGAACGCCGAAAAGTGGCTCGGCATGGGCGTGCTCGCGACCCATGTGCCGGGGCTCACGCTGGCCTTCACCGAGGCCGAGTGCGAACTCGTCGAGCTGCGCGCCAAAGCCCGCCGCGAACAAGGCGCGCCGATCGAGGTCATCACGCCCGAGCGGGCGCGCGTGATCGAGCCCGGCCTGCATCCTGGCCTGCTGAAGGCGGGTTACTGCGGGATGGACGGTTTCGCGAGCGCCTACCTCACGGGCCGGGCGTTCGGGCATGCGCTCAAGCTTGCCGGCGTCGAGGTGCTGGAGAACGCGCCCGTCGAAGGCATAGCTTCAGGCGACGCGGGCCACGTCATCCGTCTTGCCGCCGCCACCGGCCGCGCGCCGTTGCACGCCAGGCGGGTGGTGCTGGCCGGCGGCGTGTGGCTCGAGAACATGCTGGCCTGGCTCGGCGTGCAGATGCCGATCAAGGTGCTGATCAACCAGCTCATCATCACCGAGCGCATCCGTCCCGTGATGCGGACCGTGCTCAGCGTCGCCAACGGCCTGCTGTCACTCAAGCAATTTGCCAATGGCACCGTACTGATCGGTGGCGGCTGGCAGGGCGAGGGCGACCGCGAGCGCGGCGGTGTCGAGGTCCGACCGCAGAACCTCGTGGGCAACATGCGCCTGGCCGCATACGCGGTGCCGGCGCTGGCCGAGGCCCGCATTGCGCGCATCTGGCTGGGCCTTGAGGCCGAGACCGCCGATGCGATGCCGATCATCGGCGACGTGCCCGGTGTGCCACAGGCCTATGTGGTGGGCAGCGCGCACTCGGGCTACACCAGCGGCCCGTTCATGGGCCGGATCATGGCCCAGCACATCCTCGGCCAGCAGCCCGACCTGCCTCTTTTCGATCCCGCCCGCCTGGTGGGCATGCCGATGCCCGGCGCTTGAAATCTCCCATTCCATTCCATTCCATGATTCCCAAACGACCTGACGCTTTTCAAGGCATCTATGCCGCCACCCTGTGCCCGCTGCATGGCGATGGCCGCATCGATGAGACCACGCTGGCGCGCCACCTGGAGGCCAACGCCTTCGTTCCAGGCATGACGGGCCTGCTCATCAACGGCCATGCCGGCGAGAATTTCTCGCTCTCTCGCGAAGAGAAGCGCCGCGTGACCGAGATCGCCTTCGAGGTCTGTGGCCACCACGCCATTCTCGTCTGCGGCATCAACGCCGAAGACAGCCTCGAGGCTCAGCGCCACGTCGACGACGCCAAGGCCGCCGGCGCCGACGCGGTGCTGGTCTTCCCGCCGTTCTCCTGGGCGCTCTCGCAGGATTCGCGCATGGCCGTGACGCATCACCGGACGGCCAATGCCAACGCACAGATGCCCTTGATGCTCTACCAGGCCGGCATCAATGCAGGCGCGATGGCCTATCGCCCCGAGGTGCTGGCCGAGCTCGCGCAATTGCCCCACGTGGTCGGCGTCAAGGAGGGCAGCTGGGAGACCGCGGCCTACGAGGCCAACCGCCGCCTCGTGAAGCGCGTGGCGCCGCACGTGGCCATGATGGCCTCGGGTGACGAGCATCTGTTCACCTGCTTCGCCATCGGCAGCGACGGCAGCCTCGTGAGCCTGGCCGCCGTAGTGCCCGAGCTCGTGATCGCGCTCGACCAGGCGATCCAGCGCAAGGACCTCGACGAGGCGCGCCGCCTGAACGAGCGCATCTATCCGCTTGCCAAGGCGATCTACGGCACCCCGCCCGGCGGCTATGCGACGGCGCGGCTCAAGACCTGCCTGAGGTTGCTCGGCCGCTTTCCGAGCGACGCCATGCGGCCGCCGATCGGGCTGCTTCCGGCCGAAGAGGTCGCCGCACTGGAGCGTGCGCTGGCCGAAGCCGGCGTCGGCGCGTAATTCGAATCTTTAGGAGCTACTGCCATGTCCCGCAAGATCATACGCAACGGCCGCATCGTCACGGCCGTGGACGACTACATCGCCGATCTGCTGATCGACGACGGCCGGATCGTCGCTATCGGCCGCTCCCTCAATGCGGACCCCGGGGTGGAAGTCATCGACGCCACCGGTCTGCTCGTGCTGCCTGGCGGCGTGGACTGCCACACGCACATGGACAACACTTTCGGCGACTCCACCACCTGCGACAGTTTCGAGTCCGGCACGCGTTCGGCGGCCTTCGGCGGCACAACGACGATCGTGGACTTCGCGTTCCAGCGCAAAGACGTGAGCGTGCTCGAAGCGATCGAGCGCGCCCAGGCCAAGGGCGTGGAAGCCTGCATCGACTATGGCTTTCACGTCATCGTGACCGGCGTCAACGACCAGACCCTGGCCGACATGCAGCACGCGATCCGGCATGAAGGCGTGTCGAGCTTCAAGATGTTCATGGCGTATCCGGGCTCGGTGATGGTCGACGACGCGGCCATCTTCCAGGCCATGCGCATGGTGGGCCAGCACGGCGGGATGATCGCTCTGCATGCCGAGAACGGCACCATCATCGAGCTTCTCATCAAGGAAGCGCTGGCGCAGGGCCACACGGCGCCAAAGTACCATGCGCTCACGCGGCCCGCCATCATGGAGGGCGAGGCCACGCACCGCGGCATCAAGCTCGCCGAACTCGCCGGCGCGCCGGTGTACTTCGTGCATCTTTCGGCCAGGGAAGCGCTCAAGCACGTGATCGAAGCGCGCGACATGGGCGTGCCGGTGTTCGCCGAAACCTGCCCGCATTACCTCTTCTTTGACGACAGTGCCTACGACAACGAAGACTTCGATCTGGCGCGCTACGTGATGAGCCCACCGTTGCGCTCCAAGGAATCGCAGCAGGCGCTCTGGACCGCACTGCGCACCGACGACCTGCAGCTCGTGTCGACCGACCATTGCCCGTTCTGCATGAAGGAAGGCCATCTTGGCCGCGTCAACCAGAAGCCGTACGGGCGCGACGATTTCTCGAAGATCCCGAATGGCGTGCCGGGCGTCGAAACACGCATGGCGACCCTCCACGACGGCGGCGTGCGGTCCGGTCGCATCTCGCTCAACCGCTTCGTCGAGTTGACCTCGACGGCGCCGTCGAAGCTCTTCGGCCTGTTTCCGCGCAAAGGCACCGTCGCGGTCGGCAGCGACGCCGACCTCGTGCTGTTCGATCCCGGCGCCCAGCACGTCCTTTCGGCGAGCACCCAGCACGGCAACTGCGATTTCACACTCTTCGAAGGCAAGGGCATCACCGGCCAGGTGAGCAAGGTGCTGCTGCGCGGCGAACTCATCGTCGACGGCGACCGGTGGCTGGGCAGGGCCGGCAGCGGGCGCTTCGTGCCGCGCGGCGAATCGGGCGGCTGGTGAGCGTCCGTGCCAACCTACGACTACGCTTGTACGCGCTGCGGCCCTTTCACCGCGCGGCGGCCGCTGGCCGTATTCGACCAACCGGTGCCTTGCCCCGCATGCGGCGCTGATGCTGCTCGCGCGCTAAGCGTGCCGGCCTCGCTGGGCGCGCGACGTCCCCAGACCGAGCTCGGTCAGGCGGCGGAGCGGGACGGCGCGGGCTATCAGCGCCTGCGGCATGGCGGCGCTTGCGCTTGCTGTCCGCGGGCGTGACTGGTTCGCGCCTGAAACGGCATCACCACGCAGTGTTCGCACGCCGACCTCGACCGTCAACCGCGGATCGAGCCGCAAATTCTTGTTGACCCCGAAGCGTGCATATCGTTGATGGGCTATGCAGGCCTCGTCCGATTCGAGGTCGAATTCAAGACTTTCTGGCGGACCCTTGCACGGTCCTGCGCACGGTCCTGCGCACGGTCCTACTTTAGGCACCCTTCTTCGCCAGGCGCATGGCATCCACGCTCCAGACGCCGGCACCTGCCACCGCAATGAACAAAAAGACAAAGCAGAACAGCACGGCAGCCTCACCCTGGTTGAGCATGGGCGACAACACAAAGCCCTTGGACGCATGGCCAATGAAGTAGGCAAACGCCAGCAAGCCAGACAATACAAAAGCCACGGGACGCGTGAACAAGCCTATCAACAGCAGCGCCCCGCCAACGAGTTCAAGGATGCCTGCGGCACCGAGCATGGAAAAGATCTGCAGCCCGTCAAAAAAAGCTACATGAGGAAAGCCCAGCAGCTTGGCCGCGCCATGCTGAATAAGCAAATAAGCCGAAACAATGCGCAGGACTGAGAGTGCGCGTGAAGTGAATTCGTTGTTGCTGGAAAAAGTCATGGATTCCCTCCGTTAAAAAGGAAATCTGACAGGGGTGAGATGAAAAAGTTCAATGCTGATTTAATTAAAACCGGTATCAGTGGATGCGTTCACGAGCGACAGACCATGAGATCACTTGCCTCAACGTTCGTTCGATTCCTACTAAAGCCCAGCGTAGTCGCACATCTGTCGTTTGAACGACAACGCTTTTAAGGGCTGGCAGCAGGTCTGAGCAATCAAGCCGGGCGCGTGCCAAGTGCAAACAAGGCAGACCGCCTGCGGAGACCTTTAGGCAGGGATTGGCTACCAGATCGCATTCAGCGGCCGCTGAATCCGCCGCCCAGGGCGGACCCGACCTCCCCGCAGCGGGTACCCCTTCGCAGCCCTACACTCATGCAGCCAACTGTGTAATCGCATTGCGGCTGCCAGCCAGCTCGCGCAAGCGGAACTTCTGAATCTTGCCCGTGGCAGTCTTCGGCAACTCTGCAAATACCACGCGACGGGGGCACTTGAAATGGGCCAGGCGGTCACGGCAGAATGAGATCACATCGACCTCAGTGAGGAGCGGCGCATCCGGTTTGAGTTCAACGAAGGCACAGGGCACTTCGCCCCATTTGTCGTCAGGCTGCGCGACTACCGCGGCATTCAGCACACCGGCGAGCCGGTACAGAACCTCCTCCACTTCTACCGACGATATGTTTTCTCCGCCAGAAATAATGATGTCCTTCGAACGGTCCGTGATCTGCATATAGCCGTCCGGATGCACAACGGCCACGTCGCCCGTGTGGAACCAGCCACCCGCAAAAGCCTTGGCGGTAGCGCCAGGGTTTTTCAGATAGCCCATCATCACGGTGTTGCCACGTATCAGAATTTCGCCCGTGGCGACGCCATCTCTTGGTACGGGTTCGAGCGTATCAGGGTCAGCAACCCGGAGATTCTCCAGGGCTGCTGCACGCACGCCTTGACGTGCCTGGAGGCGACCTTGCTGGTCAGCGGGTAGCTCGTCCCATTCGGTCTGCCAAGCACAACTAACCGGAGTGCCGGAGATCTCGGTAATGCCGAAGACGTGGTCCACATCAAAGCCCATGGCCCTGACAGCTTCAAGAACAGCAGCCGGCGGAGGAGACCCGGCTGTCAATACACGCACGCGGCGCGGCAGCGGCCGGCGCTCCGCCTCAGGTGTACTGGCAATGCCAGCCATCACTATCGGTGCTGCGCAGAAGTGATCAACACCGTGATCCGAAATGGCAGTGAACACATTAGCCGCCGTCACCTTGCGGAGGCACACATGCGTGCCTGCCGCTGCGGTGATCGCCCAGGTAAAACACCAGCCATTGGCATGGAACATCGGCAGCGTCCACAAATAGACCGGCGCGCGCGGCAGTGCCCAGTCGGTCATCTGCAGGAGACTCATGAGGTAGGTACCCCGGTGGCTTGGCACCACGCCTTTGGGGTCACCCGTCGTGCCTGACGTGTAGTTGAGCGCGATCGGTGTCCACTCATCAGTTGGCCAACGGCCGGGGAATGCCGGGTCTCCGCCGGCCAAAAATGACTCGTAATCCGTCTCGCCGATGGCGGCGCCGGCAGGCGCCTCGAGATCGTTGATATCGATCACACGGGGTGGGTTGGACACGCCTTGAAGGGCTTTAACTACCAGCGGCGAAAATTCACGATCCACCAACAACAGTTTGCACTCACCGTGCCGCAAGATGAAAGCAATCCCGTCAGCGTCAAGGCGACAGTTGATGGCATTGAGTACGGCCCCTGACAAAGGAACGCCGAAGTGAGCCTCCAGCATGGCGGGCGTGTTCGGCGCGATGATCGACACTGTGTCGCCGGCTTGTATTCCCAACTTGACGAGCGCAGAAGCGAGACGGTAACAACGGTCGCGTGTTTCAGCCCAGGTTTGGCGGAAGGTTCCATGGATGATGGCGGTTCGATGCGGAAAAACGTCAGCCGTACGATCAAGAAAATTTAGTGGCGTCAGAGGTACATGGTTGGCGGCATTCCTGTCAAGGCCCTCTGCGTAGGCTTTTGCACTCATTGCTCTGTCTCCTTGTAGGTGGTTTCGTGAAAAGTGGTGAAACTGCTGACCACCTCACGGTCGGTAACGAGTGAGTTCTCAATGCGGCTGGGATCTGCGTAACCCAGGCTCATGCCGCAGACGAACATTTGCTGCTCTGGAATAGCCAATTCCCTGGAAATAACGCGGTGAAACGTGGTGAACGCCGCCTGAGGGCAGGTGTCAAGGCCGCGCGCCCGTGCGGCGACCATGATGCTTTGCAGGAACATTCCGTAGTCGATCAAACTACCCCGCCCCATGCCCCGATCAATGGTGAACATCAGCCCGACCGGGGCGCCAAAGAAGCTGTAGTTGCAGCCATGCTGGGCATGCATGCGCTCCTTGTCACTTTTCTGGATTCCAAGCAAGCCATACAGGTCCCAACCGACTTTGCGCCGCCTGTCGATGTAGGGTGATATCCACTCTTGTGGGTAGTAATCGTAGGGCTCGTCGAGCGTGGCCGCCAGCGACGGATCGTCATGTATTTGCATGATCGCTTCACTCAAGCGCTGCTTTGCAGCCCCCATGAGGACGTGAACATGCCAGGGCTGCGTATTTACCCCGGAAGCACAATACCGCGCCACATCCAGGATAGCCTCCACATCCGTGCGTGGAACCGGTGTAGGAAGGAAGGCGCGCGTGGAACGGCGTGTAACGAGCGCCCAGTCGACAGCGCCTCGTAACGAGTCGGTTGAGATACTTGGCGGAGAGGCCAGCCGGATACTCATATTTCATCTTCCAGGTAAGAATCCCATCAACACGATCTGGTTCGTCGCTCATTGAAAACCGTGATTAAAAACCGGGATTGAGTTAAGCGACTGAAAATTGTCGGAGAAGTGGAGCGAGATGAATGTTCTCTGGATAACATTCTTGGCGACGCAGCTATAGCTGGTTAGTATTGCGATCGTTAGCCGTCCTGCCGCTACCCGGCATCGGATGCTGCTTCGGGGAGATTGACGACCTTGGAAGCCGATCATTCATCGGTAAAATTTTCGATCGGTGGTAACGAAATGAATGCTCACCAGACAGCCCAACGCGACAAATTGCTGAAATTTCTCGCCTCTTCTCCATGGCGCGAGGGACTTTCCCAAGATCAGTTTGATCGTGTCTGTGGCGACGCCGTGACGCGTACTTTCACGGCTGGGGCCACTATTTGCCTTCGCGAATCGCCCTCTGAGCACTGGCTGGCCGTCGTTGATGGCCTGGTCAAGGTTGACACGGTTTCTGCCGATGGCCGGGCGACGACGTTTGCCGGCGTTCCCGGCGGCGCTTGGTTCGGCGAAGGAGCAGTACTGAAAGGCGAACCACGCCCGTATGCCGTCGTGGCCATTCGCGACAGCACTGTCGCTTTCGTGCCTCGGGCCACCTTTCTCTGGCTGCTGGACAACAGCCATTCGTTCAGCCGCTGGCTTATCGACCAACTGAACGCCCGTTTAGGCTACTACGTGGCGCTGGTCGAAGGCCTGCGCCTGGGGGATGTGAATACCCGGGTGGCGTACTGCCTGGCCGAACTCTTCAACCCACAGCTCTATCCGAACACGCAACTCCGCATAGACATTTCCCAGGAGGAGATTGGTCGACTTACCGGGATGGTAAGACAGACTGCCTACCGTGCTTTGCACGAACTTGAAAATGCCGGTTTGATAAGGGTGCAATACGGATCGATCGAGGTAGTGGACCTCGAAGGGTTGAAAAAATTTGCGCTCGGTGCGTGAAAGCACAATGATTATGGGATGAGCGAATGCTGGTTCAGGGCATTCACGCGCCAATACATCATCAAGTTGCAGGGAATACAGTCGGCATGGGTTTCAGCAGTGGCCGCTTACAGATGACGCGTCATCTGTCCAGGCTGTAGCCGATATCTGCGCTGGTATTCTCGAAGTTACCGCTATTGGAAGCACATAACCTGGGTAACGTCATGAGCCTTCAAACACCACATACCAGAGACGAACAATGCGTGTTGTTACGTTCAGTCTTGTTGGACTTGCATCGCACCTTGATCGAGCTCGAGCGACGCGAGTATGAGAAGGTGCATGGCAGACAGTCAGCTGGCGACTTCCTGCAATTGGTTGCGTTCGGGGAGTCTATGCGGTGGCTGGAGCCTCTGAGTCGCTTAATCGTCATGCTTGACGAGGCACTGGACCCCAAGGGAGATCTCTCGGTGGCGCCTGTGATCGTGGCGGAGCGAACGCGTCAGTTGCTGCGTTTGGACGGTGGGCAGGAGCAAGGGCAGGTCGATGATTTTTCATCTCACTACATGCGCCATTTCCATGGGTCACCTGATTTGGCCGTCGAGCATGCGGCCGTTCTCCGCGTCTTGAACGCGCAGCCGTAGAACCAGTGGTACCGGCCATCCTTGCCCACTTGCGAGTGGGCTGCGACCCTGCGCCGCGCTGCCTTCACTGAGTACCCCCGCTAGCTTCGCCCCTAGATCTAGGTTTCCCGGATGCCCACGTCGTTTCACCCATGACAGGACGTGGCTTCGCTACCGGGGTGGAGGATGCGGCGGTGCTGGCCCAAATGCTGGCAGACCGGCGCGCAAACGAACCCGTTTCCGCCGCTCTGGCCCGCTACGAGGTGGCGCGATTGCCCTTCGTTCGCGCGCTGGTCACCCATTCAAGGCGGATCAGCGCCGACTATCTTCGCTATGCGCAGGCCCAGAGGTAGGTCCGGTGAGTTTGTCAGACCGGACTATCGCTCCCATTAGCAAAATTTCATTGATCGATCGGTACCCAAACCCTAGACTGGATTGCGTAATCAGTTGCAAACAACCCAAGGAGAAAACCATGTCAACCGAACCCAACTGCCCATTCTCGGGCAACGCTCGCAAACACACGGCGGCAGGAGCTCCATCGAACGCAGACTGGTGGCCCAATCAACTGAAGCTGAACATCTTGCACCAGCATTCCGCAATGTCCGACCCCATGGGCGAGGCGTTCAACTACGCCCAGGAGTTCAAGAGCCTCGACCTGGAGGCCGTGAAGAAGGATCTCTTGGCGCTGATGACCAACTCACAGGACTGGTGGCCGGCGGACTTCGGCCACTACGGACCTTTGTTCATTCGCATGGCATGGCACAGCGCCGGCACGTACCGTGTCTCCGACGGTCGCGGCGGCGCAGGGAGTGGCAACCAGCGCTTTGCTCCCCTGAATAGCTGGCCGGACAACGTCAACCTTGACAAGGCGCGCAGGCTGCTTTGGCCGGTCAAGCAGAAGTATGGCCGCAAGCTCTCCTGGGCCGACCTGATGATCCTCGCTGGCAACGTCGCGCTGGAATCGATGGGATTCAAGACGTTCGGTTTCGCCGGTGGGCGTGAGGACATCTGGGAACCGGAAGAAGACGTCTACTGGGGCTCTGAGAACACCTGGCTGGATGACAAACGCTACTCCGGCGACCGCGATCTCGAAAATCCGCTCGGTGCCGTGCAGATGGGTCTGATTTACGTCAATCCGGAAGGCCCGAACGGTAACCCGGATCCGATCGCTGCGGCGCGGGATATCCGCGAGACCTTCGCTCGCATGGCGATGAACGACGAAGAGACGGTTGCGCTCATCGCTGGCGGTCACACCTTCGGCAAAACCCACGGCGCCGGCGATGTGAAACATGTGGGGCCCGAGCCGGAAGCTGCCGGCATCGAGGAGCAGGGCCTGGGCTGGAACAGCGGCTTTGGCACCGGCAAAGGGGGTGACACGATCAGCAGCGGCCTGGAAGTTACCTGGAGCACCACGCCGACGAAATGGGGCAACAACTACTTCGATAACCTGTTCGGCTACGAATGGGAACTGACCACGAGTCCGGCCGGTGCGCAGCAGTGGAAACCAAAGGGCGACGCAGGCGCCGGCACGGTGCCGGATGCCCACGACCCGTCCAAGCGTCACGCGCCGGCCATGCTGACCACCGACCTGTCGTTGCGCTTGGACCCTGCTTACGAAAAGATTTCGCGGCGCTTCCACGAGAATCCGGATCAGTTAGCCGACGCATTCGCCCGGGCGTGGTTCAAGCTGACGCACCGCGATATGGGCCCCCTGTCGCGTTATCTTGGCCCGCTTGTTCCCAAGGAGCAGCTGCTGTGGCAGGATCCCATCCCCGCAGTGGATCACAAATTGGTCGACGAGCAGGACATTGCCGCCCTGAAGACCAGGATCCTCGCATCTGGCCTGTCCATCTCCCAACTGGTCACCACGGCCTGGGCTTCTGCTGCAACGTTCCGCGGCAGCGACAAGCGCGGTGGAGCGAACGGCGCGCGTATTCGCCTGGCGCCGCAGAAGAATTGGGAAGTCAACCAGCCGGCTGAACTGGCAAAGGTCCTGCAGAAGCTGGAAACGATCCAGAAGGACTTCAACAGCGCACAGTCTGGCGGCAAGAAGGTTTCGCTTGCAGACCTGATCGTTCTGGGCGGCTGCGCAGCCGTCGAGGCAGCGGCGAAGAAGGCCGGCCAAGACGTGAAGGTTCCCTTCTCGCCGGGGCGCATGGATGCGTCGCAGGAGCAGACCGATGTGGACTCGTTCGCCGTACTGGAGCCGGCCGCAGACGGGTTCCGCAACTATGCCCGCAAGGGACTCGAAGGATCGGCGGCTGAGCTGCTGGTGGACAAGGCGCAGTTGATGACGCTGACCGCCCCTGAGATGACGGTTCTGATCGGCGGCCTGCGCGCCCTGAATGCGAACGTCGGCCAGTCCAAACACGGTGTTTTCACCAAGCAACCCGAAACATTGACCAATGACTTCTTCGTGAATCTCCTCGACATGAGCACGAAGTGGCAGAAGTCCGCCACCTCTGAAGGCGTGCTGGAGGGGCGCGATCGGGCAACGGGCGAGCTCAAGTGGACGGGCACCATCGTGGATCTCGTCTTCGGTTCGAACTCCCAGCTCCGAGCCCTCGCGGAAGTCTATGCGTGCAGCGACTCGCAGAAGTCATTCGTGCGTGACTTTGTGGCGGCCTGGAACAAAGTGATGAACCTTGATCGCTTCGACCTTGCGTGATCTCAGAGGATAGGTCTTAAAAGGGTTCCGTCGCATTGGCGGTCGTACCGCCTGCTCATTTATGTTGAACTCTTTTTTCGACGGGTATCGACACCCTGGGTAGAGCATGTGTTTACGACTTTAATAACCTGTTTACGACTTTAATTGCGCGGAACAATTCGTGATCCGTGGGAATAACGTCTGTCGGGCTTTCACCCAGTAAGGCATGAGTTGCGGAAAGCTCTAAAAGGCTGTCGAAACCTCGTCGAAATTGGCGCAAATATTACTGCCGTGGAATAACGTCTGTCGGGATTTGTAACAGCAGTGTTCCGTGGGAATAACGTCTGTCGGGCGCGGAATAAGGTCTGTCGGAGATTGGTCCTGCTTTGGCGCGTGTTACATGTTGCTTGGGCATCCAGGAGACCTTTACCTGCAGCAGCTCTTCTAGGGCACTAAAAACGCGGCCAATTGATCGGTAGGAATAAGGTCTGTCGGATGATGCGTCCGGATTCTCAATGGTTTAGATAGCCCGTGGGTCGTGGTCGGACTCGAAGTACGCCGCATGTCCGCCGCCTTTGGCCCGCCCGAACTCATCAAGCTCTATGTCGACTACGAGATGCGGGACCTCGGAAGCAAATTGGTCAACAGACTATTCAAAAAGGCTAATTTTGGTTATTATATTGACCAGATGAGCACTCCCGAAATCACCTCTGTCCTCGACCGACATCTGCTGCTGCAGCTGGGCGACCGGCTGCGGCGGTTGCGCAAAGCGCAGGGCCTGGGTACGGTTGAGATGGCCAACCGTGTTGGGATCACAAGAAACACTCTTCGCAGCGTCGAGGCTGGAGATCCGGCCACGGCGATCGGGACCTACCTGCGGGTAATGTCGGTGCTGGGCGTCAGCGGCGAGCTGGCGCTGCTCGCAGGGGACACCCTGCTGCCACCGCCGGCGGGGTCTGCCGCGGCGCGATCGCGGCGCGAACCTCCGATCGTCCAGGTGAACGTGTCGGCGAAGGCCGGTCAGCACCGCCTGCAGGACCTGCAAAGCATAGCGCTCCACGAGGAAGCAGTGCGCCGGGTCAAGGCTGACCCCTCGCTGCTCCTTAAGGCGAAGGCAACGGTCGACCGCTGGCTTCAGGCCGGAGATCCCCGCTCGGCCAGCCTGTGGCGAGAGTGGCTGCAGATCCTGAACGCTGGAACCTGGAGAAAGGCGCTCGGCCGTACCCGACATGCCCAGCAGCTTCGGCAGGCCTCGCCGCTTGCCACCGTTCTGCCTGACGATGTGCGCGGCGCTATCCTTGACCAGGTGAATGACCTACGGAATGGTGTTGTGCTCGGAGGAGCCGAGTCATCATTGCCTCAGAGCGAGTTGCACAAGAAGGGGACTCCATGACGCGCGAAGAACTCGAACACATCATTCGCGCGGCCGCGGACATCACCGACTACTACGAGTTCATCATCATCGGCAGCCAGTCGATTCTCGGCGCGGTGCCCCATCCCGAACCGGTGTTCACGGTGTCGATGGAAGCCGACATCTATCCGAAGGATGCTCCCGAGCTGGCTGAGAAGATCGACGGCGCGATCGGGGAAGGTTCGCACTTCCAGGACACCTTCGGCTACTACGCCCAGGGCGTAGGCCCGGAGACGGCGACGCTGCCTGCGGAATGGCTCAGCCGCGCGCACAAGGTGCAGAACGCCAACACCAACGGTCGGATTGGCTACTGCCTGGATCTGGCCGACCTTTTCCTGTCCAAAGCAACGGCCGGCCGCGAGAAGGATCGAGAGTTCTGCATGGCGCTGCTTCAGTACGGCTATGTCACGCCGGCGCAGGTGCTGGCTTTGGTCTCGACGATGCCTCTCGCCGCCCAAGAGCAGCGCAGCCTGCGCGCAGCGATCCGTCGATGGTCGAAGGTGCTGCGAGAGGCGGGACACGATATCCCCATCGAATAGGCGATTTGCCATGGGTGTGCTGCCCTATCTCGGGTAGCTGTGCAGCGCTGACGAGCTGCCGAGAACCGCATCTGTAACAACGCAGAGCGCCACACAGCCAGCCTTCGACAGACGTTATTCCGCTCCCGACAGACCTTATTCCCATGCAACATTCGTATTCCGCGTAATTAAAGTCGTAAACGGCACCGTAGCATCCATGCGGGTTCGCGGCGTTTCGATTTAACAACATGACAGCATAAAGTCGTAAACAAGTTAAATTTACAGTTTGCACACGGCTACTCGACCAGAATGCCGCGAACCTGAGCATTCATATAAAGCTGAAGCTTCTCGATGACAGGTCGTAGTCCAAATTCTTCGCCGCCAAGGGCGACTTCGAGTTTTTGATAGTCGGCTTCACACTCTATGCCGATCCATTTATACATCTACCACCCTCCGCTTGTGTTCTTAGTGCTTGCCTCACGCAGCAGGACTATGCCTGAGCATGCGGCGATGCGCATCCTTGTTCTTGAGGAGTAGACAACGAAAAAGCCATCTGAATCGCCGCCGTATGGTGATTGTTCCGTCTAACCTTCGGTGACGCTCAGAAGATTTCACATTATGAATAATGCCCGACGGACTTTTATTTAACCCGACGTACTTTATTCCTCGCAATCAGCTTGCGCGCACTGTGACCGTCATTCGACGGTAACGCTCTTTGCAAGATTGCGGGGCTTGTCCACATCCGTCCCCCGCGCACACGCCGTGTGATACGCCAGCAGCTGCAGCGGCACCACGTGCAGCAGCGGGCTCAAGGCTCCGTAGTGCTCGGGCATGCGGATGACGTGCAGGCCCTCGCCACTTTCAATGTGGCTGTCTGCGTCGGCCAGCACGTAGAGCACGCCGCCGCGGGCGCGGACTTCCTGCATATTGCTCTTGAGCTTTTCCAGCAGGGCGTCGTTGGGTGCGACCGTGACCACGGGCATGGCGCTGGTCACCAGGGCCAGCGGGCCGTGCTTGAGTTCGCCGGCCGGGTAGGCCTCGGCGTGGATATAGCTGATCTCTTTCAGCTTGAGTGCGCCCTCCAGCGCAATCGGGTAGTGCAGGCCACGGCCGAGAAACAGCGCGTTTTCCATCTTCGCGAAATCTTCTGACCAGCTGATGACCTGCGGCTCCAGCGCCAGCACGGCCTGCAGGGCGGCGGGCAGGTGGCGCATGGCCTTGAGGTGTTCCGCTTCTGCTTCGTCGGTCAGCCGGCCCTTGCTCTGGGCCAGCGCCAGCGTCAGCAGAAACAGCCCGGCGAGCTGGGTGGTAAAGGCCTTGGTGGAGGCCACGCCGATTTCAACACCGGCGCGCGTGATGTAGGCGAGCTTGCACTCGCGCACCATCGCCGAGGTGGCCACGTTGCAGATGGTCAGCGTATGCTGCATGCCCAGGCTCTGCGCGTGGCGCAACGCCGCCAGCGTATCGGCGGTCTCGCCGCTTTGCGTGATGGTGACGACCAGCGACCTGGGGTTGGGCACCGAGGTGCGGTAACGGTACTCGCTGGCGACTTCCACCTGGGTGGGAATGCCGGCAATGGATTCGAGCCAGTACTTGGCCGCACAGCCGCTGTAGTAGCTGGTGCCGCACGCCAGAATCAGCACCGAGTCGATCTCCTTGAACACGCGGTAAGCCCCATCGCCAAAGAGTTCCGGAACAATGCCCTGCACGCCTTCGAGCGTGTCGGCAATGGCGCGCGGCTGCTCGAAAATTTCCTTCTGCATGTAGTGGCGATACGGCCCCAGCTCTGCGGCACCACTGTGCGCCTGCACGGTTTTGACCACTCGCTGCACGGCCTTGCCCTGGCGGTCAAGCACCCAGTATTTGCCCAGCTGCATGTCGACCATGTCGCCTTCTTCGAGGTACACGATCTGGTCGGTCACGCCGGCCAGTGCCATCGCATCGCTGGCCAGGAAGTTTTCGGAGTTGCCCTTGCCGACGCCAAGAATCAGCGGCGAGCCCGCGCGCGCGCCCACCACGCGGTGCGGCTCGTCCTTGCAGAAGGCGGCAATCGCATAGGCGCCATGCAGCTGGGCCACGGTTGCCTTCAGCGCTTCAAAGAGGTCGCCGTCGTACAGGCTGTCCATCAGGTGCACGATGACTTCGGTGTCGGTCTGGCTGGCGAACACATAGCCCTTGGCCTGCAGCGCGACGCGCAGCTCGTCGTGGTTTTCAATGATGCCGTTGTGCACCAGCGCCACCTTGCCGGGGCGCGATGCCTGGTTGGCGCCGGCGCCATGGCTGAAGTGGGGATGCGCGTTGTGCACCGCGGGCGCACCGTGCGTGGCCCAGCGGGTGTGGGCAATGCCGGTGCTGCCCTGCAGGTGATCGTGGTCGACCTGGCTTTGCAGCTCGGCCACGCGCGAGGTGCTGCGCGCGCGCTTCAGGCCATCGGCATACACGGCGACGCCGCAAGAGTCATAACCGCGGTATTCCAGCCGCTGCAGGCCCTGCACCAGGATGGGAACAATATTTCTCGTCGAAACCGACGCAACGATGCCGCACATGGACGTCTCCTGAAAAACAATGCATCGATGCTACGTGCATGTTGTTTTCTTATGTGATTGATTTTTCTTGATTTATGGAATTTAATTTCAATATTCTTTGATAATTGAATTTAATTCCATTTACAGTAATTTTATGGAACAAATATCGATAGACGAAACAGACCTCAAGTTGCTGGACAGCCTGCAGACCGATGCATCGCTGAGCAACCAGGCTTTGGCCGAACGCGTTCATATCTCGCCGCCTACCTGTTTGCGCCGCGTCAAGCGCCTGCGCGATGCGGGACTGATCGAGCGGGAAGTGGCCCTGCTCAGCGGCGACAAGCTGGCCGCCCTGCTGGGGCACGGCCTGACCGCGATTGTCGAGATCACGCTCGACCGTCAAGGCGCCGAGCATCTGGATGCCTTTGAGCTGCGGGTAGCGGCCGATGCGGCCGTGCAGCAGTGCTACCGGGTGTCGCCGGGGCCAGACTTTGTGCTGATGGTGCACGTGGCCGACATGCCCAGCTACCTGGCGCTGGCGCAGCGGCTTTTTACCAGCGACGCCAATGTGCGCAACGTCAAGGCCTTCTTCAGCACCAAGCGGGCCAAGTTCGAACCCAAAGTGCTGCTGGCCTCAATACGGTTCAGTTAAGCCCTTGCCCCTGGTTTGTCATCCCGGACCCCGGATCAAGTCCGGGGCAGGCCCGATCCGGGATCCATGGATTGCGCGGGTCAGGCCCGCAATGACAAGTCATGGTTTTGGTCATTCCGATTCCGGGTGAATAACTTAACTGAACAGTATTGCTGCCAGCCTGACAACAGCAGACAAAAACAGCTGTCAAAAAAACCATCCAATAGAGAGCAAACGATAGCAAACGGGCACGGCCTCAAGCTTTAGTCTGCGCTTTGGCCAGGTCCCAAAATGCACGTGCCAGCGGCGACAGCCTAGCCGCATCCAGACAAGCGAGTCCGACCGTACGCGGCTGCGCGGGCAGCAGGGGCCGGTAAACCACGCCTTTGGGTGCGTCGGGCAGCGCCAGGCGGGCCGCCACCGATACCGCCAGGCCGCGCTGCACAAACTGCAGGATGGAGATGACCTGCGTGAAGTGATACAGCACCTTGGGCAGTGCAATGTTTTTCTGGAGGATGGGCACGATGACCGGGCCGCAACCGGCTTCGGTCAGCACAAAGTCCAGCCCCGTGAGCGCGCTGATCGGCACCGCCTTGTGTTTGGCCAGCGGATGCCCGGTCGGCAGGATGGCGACGAATTCATCCTGCACCAGCGGCTGCACTTCAAAACGTTCGTCGGGCACCACGACAAAGCCCAGTTCCACGCGCTTTTGCAGCAGCCAGTCGTCCACCACCTCGTCGCTTTCTTCCTCGATGCGCACCTGCGCGCCCGGGTGGCGCTTTTTGAACGCCGCGAGCAGGGGCGGCAACAGGTTCACGGTGGAAGTCGGGCCAAACGAGCCGATGCGCAGCGTGCCGGTTTTCAGCTCCCGGGCATCGCCCAGCTCCTGTGTCATGGTGGCCGCCAGGGCCGTCATTTCGCGGGCTCGCAGCAGCAGGCGTTCACCGGCGTCTGTCATGGCCACGCCGGAGGCATCGCGCTGCGCCAGCTTCACGCCGAACTGCGTTTCCAGTGCGCGCAGGGCGTGGCTGACGGCTGACTGTGTCGTGCCCAGACGCATGGCCGCACGCGAGAAGCTGCGGCATTCGTCCAGGGTGATCAGCACTTCGAGTTGGGCCAGGGTCATGATTTCATGATGAATGAATACTCATTTGATAGTGAGCAATTTAACAATTAATCTCATGTATCAATTTACCCCATTCACCGCTTTCCAACAACAAGAACCACCATGACGACTGCCACCACGCCACCCACTGTGGCCTCCACTGCCGCCGCCATCGCGCAGCCGGCCGCCACATCCGGCGCGGTGCCTGCCGGCACCAGGCTGCTGGGCATTTACCTCCGTTTGACTTGCGTGCCCATTCTTTGGGGCGGGACTTTTATCGCCGGCCGCGTCATCTCGGCCCACCTGCCCCCGGCCACCGCGGGCTTCGTGCGTTTTGTGTTTGCCACCCTGGCCTTGCTGGTGGCGCTGCATTTCACCCAGGGCCTGCGCGCCATCACGCAGGTCACGCGCGGCCAGTTGCTGGGCACCCTGGCGCTCGGCGCCACCGGCATCTTCATCTACAACCTGCTGTTTTTCACTGCGCTGTCGGTGCTGCCGGCAGGCCGCACCTCGCTCATCATCGCGCTCAACCCGGTGGTGACGCTGCTGCTCGCCGCTGCACTGTTGGGCGACCGGCTCTCGGCAGTGCGCTGGCTGGGTGTGGGCTTGGCGCTGCTGGGGGTATGGGTGGTCGTCACGCGCGGCGACCTCTCGCAAATCATGCAATCGCTGGGCAAGGGCGAGCTGTCGATGTTTGGCGCGGTGTGTGCCTGGGCGGTGTACACCTTGCTGGGCCGCAAGTTGCTGCAGAGCTTGTCGCCCCTGCTGGCCACGCTGTGGGCGGCCATCTGGGGCACGCTGTTGTTGGGGCTGCTGGCCTTGCGCGACATCTCCAGCGTGCATGCCGGGTCTTTCACGCCAGAGGTGTGGGCAGGCCTGGTTTTCCTCGGCGTGCTGGGCACTGCGGTGGCTTTTGTCTGGTACTACGAAGGCATACGCCAGCTGGGCGCGGCGCGCACCGTGGTGTTCAATAACCTGGTGCCGGTGTTTGGTGTGCTGCTGGGGTGGCTGATTTTGGGGGAGCCTTTGAGTGCCAGCCTGCTGGCCGGTGGGGGATTGGCTATTTTTGGGGTGTTTTTGGTGAATCGGGTAAAGGAGTGAGTTTGTTGCGGGCTTTTGGTTTGCTCCGGCGGTGGGTTCGCTGCTGAGGGTTGCTGAGGTTGCTGAGGGCTGCTGGCCGGGACTCGCCCCGGCGGGCGAGGCACTTTACTTTTGCTTCGCCAAAAGAAAGTACCCAAAGAAAAGGCGACCCGCAGTCTGGGTCCCTGCGCTTCGCTACGGGCAACCTGTGCTGCTCGATTACGGCGGCGGTCCGCAGAACTCGCCTGCGGCTCAAACAACTGCGGCCCCTTTAGGCCGCCTCCATCTGCGCTGCTCGGCCCAGCCAGGACGGGTGGGGAATGAATACCAATACCGAATACACACAGAAAAACACCAAGACAAACAAGGACACGCCGCGGCGTGTCCTTGTGGATTTATGTATTCGGTATTTGGCTGTAGGTATTTCTTTCTCTCCAGCCCTTCTGACTGCGCCAAGGAGCGCAGGGCCAGGCGGATCAGGGATCGCGATTGTCTGAGCGAAGTGCAACGTAGCGAGTTCGAGCGAGACCCCGCCTGGCCCGAGCACCGCAGGTTGCCCCGAAGCGAAGCGCAGGGGACGCAGACAGCAGGGTCGCCTTCTCTTTGCTTACTTTCTCTTGGCGAAGCAAGAGAAAGTGAGTCGCCCGCCGGGGCGAGACCCGGCCAGCAGCCCTCAGCAAAAAGCGCACTCACCAGAACAAAACAGCCTCGACAAGCCCAGCCCGAACTGAGGAAGAGGAAAGAAGCCTTATCCCTTGCTAACCTTCACAGGCCTTTTCCAGTTGGGCAGGCTGACTTGCTTGCCGCGCGCCACGCTGAGCGCGCCCGGGGGCGTGTCCTTGGTGATGGTGGAGCCGCCGCCCACCGTGCCGCCCTGCCCTATCGTCACCGGCGCCACCAACACGCAGTTGCTGCCGATATGCACATCGGCCTCAATCACCGTGCGGTGCTTGTTGGCACCGTCGTAGTTGGCGGTGATGCTGCCCGCGCCGTAGTTGACGCGCTCGCCCACGGTGGCATCGCCCAGGTAGGCCAGGTGGTTGGCCTTGGCGCCTTTGGCCAGGGTGGAATTCTTCACTTCGACAAAGTTGCCGATGTGCACTTCAGCGCCCAGCTGGGCACCCGGCCGCAGCCGGGCAAACGGGCCAATCAGTGCACCCTCGCCCACCTGCACGCCCAGCTTTTCACCGTCGATGTGGGTAAATGGGTGGATCACCGCGCCGGCCGCAATCGTGGCGTTGGCAATCACGCAGTTGGCGCCGATGCGCACGCCTTCGCCCAGGCTGACCTGGCCGGCGAACACGCAGTTCACATCAATCTCGACATCCTGGCCGCATTGCAGCGTACCGCGCACGTCAAAACGGGCCGGGTCGGCCAGCCGCACGCCCTGCTCCATCAGGGCCGTGGCCTGCCTCAGCTGGTAAACGCGCTCCAGTTCGGCCAGCTGCACCGGGCTGTTGACGCCCGCGACCTGCGCCGCATCGGTGATCTGGTGCGCCACCACAGCCACCCCATCGGCCACGGCGAACTTCACGATGTCGGTGAGGTAGTACTCGCTTTGCACATTCTTGTTGTCCAGCCGATGGATCCAGCCGCGCAGCAAGCGGGTGGGCACGGCCATGATGCCGCTGTAGATTTCATGGATACCGCGCTGGGCCTCGGTGGCATCCTTGTGCTCGACGATGGCCCTGACCTGTGATGAAGCCTGGGCAGTGGCCTGCGTCCCGGCGCGCACGATGCGCCCGTAGCCGGTGGGATCGGCCATGTTCAGCGTGAGCAGCGCCAGCCGCTGGCCGTCGCACTGCTCCAGCAGGGCCCGCAGCGTGGCGGGCTGCGTCAGCGGAACGTCGCCCGACAGCACCAGCGTGACGCCGTCGTCGGCCAGCAGCGGCAGGGCCTGCTGCACCGCGTGGCCGGTGCCGAGCTGCGGCTCCTGCCGCGCAAACTTCAGGCTCAGGTCCTGGCGCGCATCGCCTGCAGCCCGCGTCAGGTGGGCGCAGGCGGCCTCAACATCTGCAGCGCCGTGCCCCGCGATGACCACCGCCTGGCGGGCCGATAATCGGGCAGCGCAATCGATCACATGCGCCAGCAAGGCACGACCGCCCAATTGGTGCAACACTTTGGGCAAGGCGCTTTTCATCCGCGTGCCTTTGCCCGCGGCCATGATGACGACATCAATTGGGGTTGCCATGAAGTTTCCTGTTAATTTTGGGATGAAGGGGCATTCGGGCCCGGCGGCACAGACAAGGCTGAACCGTTTCATCCGGATTATCGGTGTGCTGGCACTGGCCTGCCTCTTGCCGGCCTGCAGCGCCCTGAAAATTTTCTACAACCAGGCGCCGGACTTTGCCTACTGGTACCTGGATGGTTATATCGACTTCACCGGCGCGCAAAGCCTGCAGGTCAAGGACGACCTTGGCAAGCTCCAGGCCTGGCACCGTCAGACCCAGTTGCCGGCTTATATCGACACCCTTCGCAAGCTGCGGCAGCGCATGCCCGCTGACATGGACGCCGCCCAGGCCTGCGCGGTATTTGCCGATGTGCGCAGCAAGCTGGTCGCGGTTTCTCACCGGGCCGAGCCGGTGGCTGTGGCACTCGTGGGCACGCTGCAAACCAGCCAGCTGACGCAACTGGAGCGCCAGTGGGCCAAGGGCAATGCAGATTACCGGGACACCTTTCTCGACGGCCCGCCCCAAAAAGGACGCGACAAGCGCTACAAGCAGGCGGTCAGCCGCGCCGAGCGGCTGTATGGAACCCTGGAGGAAAAACAGCTCGCCGTGATTGGCCAGCGGATCGACCAGTCGCGCTTTGATGCGGCCCTGTTTTATGCCGAGAAACTGCGGCGCCAGCAGGATGTCCTGCAGACCTTGCGCGTCCTGGTTGCGGAGCGGCCCAGCGCGGAAAAAACGCGGCTGGCCGTACGCGGGCTGCTGGAGCGATGGCTCCACTCGCCCATCCCCGCACATCGCGACCATCTGGAAGGGTTGACGCGGGAAGGCTGCCAAACATTTGCCGCCCTGCACAACAGCACCACCCCGGCCCAACGCGCCCAGGCGGTCGAGACCCTTGACGCTTACGAGCAGGACCTCAGGGCTTTGTCAAGCGTCCAGAAATCATGACCATCCAGCAGCAGGCGCTCCAGCGATACGCTGGCGACCGGCGCGCGCCGCTCTTCGCTCTTCGCTTTTTGCTCTTGGCTGTCACGCCGCTTCCTCGGGAGTAGCCCGCCTGGCCGCTTTGGCATCTGACTTCACATCTGCATCCACCTTGGCCCTCGCTGCCAGCCCGCGCCTACAACAGCGGTACTTTACTGGGCGGCGTGTCGTAGTAATCTGCAATGCGCTCCAGCGCCCTGGTGTTGAGCAGGCGCAGCCGCCCTGCGCCAGCCCGATGCGGTCCAGCCTGCGGTACAGATGCATCAACAGCATCGCAACGCGCTCGGTCGCGTTGCGCCGGCCGGCGGTCAGCAGGTTGTCGTCCACCATGCCTTCCTCGCGCGCCGACAGCCAGGTGATGTCATAGCCCAGGCTGGGATATTGGCGAAACAGCGCCCAAAGACCATCGCGGGGGGAACACACACAATGTCACATCGGTTACCGCTTCAATGCCATGGATGGGGCCATCCGAAAATTTTTGCTGCAAACCGATGAGATCGCCCGGCAAAAGAAAATTCAGGATCTGCCGGCGACCGTCACTCAGGGTCTTGTAGCGAAAGGCCCCCGTCTGGCGAAGGCGGCAGGCGTTGCAAACCGGTGGGCAGCTTGAAGAGGGTGAAGGCGCGCTGGCCATAGGAGGTGAATTTCAGGCAGGAGACCTGTGTCTTTTGACATTGCCCCGTTTGTTGCTACCGGCTACATTTTTCATCAATGATGCAAAAACCAGCCCCCTTGCACGAAGTTCTCTTCGTCAGCACCATCGCGCCCGAGGCGCCCATCAGCATCGTCGCGCAGATCGCGGGCAAAGCGCGCATTGCCAACAAGGCACGCGACATCACGGGGCTGCTCATTTTTGACGGCATCCGCTTTTGCGAGCAACTCGAAGGCCTTGAAGAAGACACTCTGGCGCTACTGGAGCGGATTCGCCAGGACCCGCGGCACACCAGTATCAAGTTGCTGCATCATGGTCCCCTGTCCGAACGCAGATTCAAGAGCTTCAGCATGGGTTACGCACCCGTGGAGGATGTCGAGGTGCTGGGCAGGCTGGAACAGCTGGAAGGGCAAGCCGCCGTTGATGCCTTTGTGGAAATTCTCTCCACGCTGGATCTTGATTCCTGAACCAGACCCAGGCGCAGGGCCCGCGCCTTGACAAGCCAGGCTTGTGGTGTAGCTCACCCCTGCAGCGCAGCCCACATCTCCCTGTCCCGCTCGGCCGTCCAGATGCGCGGGTTCTTGATGCCGCTGGCTTCATCAAAGGCGCGGCTCACATCAAACGGCAGGCAGTGTTCGTAAATGAATACGTGGCCAAACACCGGGTCCATGCTCCTGCGGGTGTGGTCCATCGCCGCTTTCAGGTCCATGCCGGCAGCGGCGGCCTCCTTGCCCGCCTGATAGAGGGTCTCGACCCAGCGCCTGGTGTAGTCCAGCGCCTTGTTGACGTTGGCGGCGCCCTTCATCGCCTCGCCGCGGCCGGGCACGATGGCCTCGGCCTTCAGCGCACGCAGGGCCTCGAGTGTGGCGGGCCATTCCTCCAGCTGCGCATCGCCGGTGTACACGCCGGCTTCGTATTCGACCAGGTCGCCCGAGAACAGCACTTTTTCTTCTTCGACCCAGGCGATGGTGTCGCCGCGCGTGTGGCCCGGGCCCGGGTGCCAGATCTGCACCTTGACGCCGCCGAGGTCCAGCACCAGCCTGCCCGGCACCTCCCCTTTGGCGGGGTTGCCGCCGGCAATGACCAGGGTGGGCCAGGTCAGGCCGGGCACGCTCTCGGCGTTGCGAAAGAGGCGCGGAAAGCGCTCCATCTCGCTTTGCATGTCCTGCGCGCCGCGCTCAGCAATCAGCTCACAGGTGCCCTGGCTCGCGATCACTTCAGTCGCGCCTTCGGCAAAGTAGGCGCTGGCGCCCAGCACGCGGACGGCGTGGTAGTGCGTCAGCAGCACGTACTTGATGGGTTTGTCGCTGATGGTGCGGATGCGCGCGATCAGGTCCTGCGCCATGGCGGGCGTGGCCGTGGCGTCGCTCACCATGATGAATTTGTCGCCGATGATCACGCCCGAGTTCGGGTCGCCCTCGGCGGTGTAGGCCCAGCAGTGGGCGCTGAGCTGCTCAAAGGTGATGGTCTTGTCCGTCAGGTCGGACTGCGAGGCGAAGGCTTTGGACATGGGGTTCCTGTTTTCCGGTGTGGGGGCCGCTCAATGCTGCTCAATACCGCCCAGGGCGCTGCGGTGGCGAATGCACGCCATTTTACGTAAACGTAATCAGTTACGCATTGTTAAACCACTACCCATGCGGCCACATGGGAAAGCATCGAACACTCACCCTTTCGTGAAGGTTTCGCCACGGTTTCGCCGGGCTTGCGCTAAGGTTGCGGTATGGCGACTCCCAAAGACGATTTTGCAATCTACTGCTGTGAACTGCTGTCCGGCGTCGGGCCGTGCGTTGCCAGGCGCATGTTTGGCGGCTACGGCATCAGCACCTCAGGCCTGACGCTGGCGCTGGTGGCCGATCTCGGGGGCGGGGAAAAGCTCTGGCTCAAGGCCGATGCAGATACCCGCGGCCGGTTTGAAGCCGCGGGCTGTGAACGGTTTACCTATGACATCACCCGAAACGGCGAGCGCTTGGCGCACAGCCTGAATTATTACAGCGCCCCCGAGGAGGCGATGGAGTCCGCTCAGTTGATGCTGCAGTGGGCGCGGGTGTCTCTCGATTGCGCGTTGAAAGCGCGTTCTGCCAAATCACCGCGGGCCCGGGTCGCCAGAAAAACCACCGCAAAACCGGTCAGCGCAACCTCGACCGCCGCCGCCACACCGCCGGCCAGGCCACGGGCCAGCCGGCCCACCGCACCGCCCACCAGGCCGAGCGCCAGGCGCAAGTCAAGCAGGGGCTGAACCACGCCCGCGCGCCAGCCTGTGGCCTTCGCCGGCACGGGGTGGGCGGCCGCCGCGGGCTCCCAGTTGAAGTAGGCCGACGACGCATGCCCCACGCCAAAAGATTCCATCACCACGGCCTCGCCAGCCGACAGTGGCAGGCTTTCACCGCGGCTGAGAAAATGGTCGCCGGCGCGCACACGCAGGTCGTCGCCGGCGTTGTTGAAGGTCACCCATACCCGGCCGTGCGCGATGCGCAGCACGCCGGCCTGGCGGGCATGCAGGGTCAGCACGCGGCCCGCGCCCAGCTTCCAGCAGCCGGGCAGTCCTTCAGCCCGGGCCGCCGCGGCATCGGTCGCCTGGGGCAGGTAGTGGTTGCCTGAATGATGAGCAATTGCGTGGTCCATGGTGTTCTCCAGAAAAAGACCTGAATTCGTTGACGGGAATGAATGATCTCGCCGGGGGGCTTCCCCGTCCAATGAAATCGCGGTACGCTATTCATTCCATAAACGCATCAATCACCCCACCTCCCACCCACCCCCACCCCACTCCGCATGCTGCATTCGCAAACCCATTTACGCTCCCGGCCGATTTCAGCCGGCCAGCTGCGCGCCTTCGAGGCAGTCGCCCGCCACCTCAATTTCCGCGCCGCCTCCGAAGAGCTGGCGCTCACGCAGTCGGCCGTGAGCCGCCAGATCCAGGCGCTGGAAGAAGATGTCGGCGTCAGCCTGTTTCACCGTCACACCCGGGCGGTGGAGCTCACCGGTGCGGGCGGCACCCTGCTGCGGGCGGTCACACCGTCGCTGGAGCGCATTGACGGCGCGGTGCGGCAGATCCGCCAGAGCGCCGGGCGCAAAAGCGTTGCGCTCACCACCTTTGCGTCGTTTGCCTCGATGTGGCTGATTCCCCGGCTCGAGGTTTTTCAGCGCGAGAACCCCGACATCGACATCCGGATTGATGCGTCGGACGTGGCGGTGGACCTCGATGTTTCGGACCTGGACCTGGCTCTGCGCTATGCCCCGGCCAGCCACATGCCGCCGCACGCCATCCGCCTGTTTGGCGAGCAGATCACGCCGGTGATCAGCCCCTGGCTGCTCAAGAGCGGCCCGCGCCTGAAAAAGCCGGATGACCTGGCGCATTTCACCTTGATCGAAGCAGGCGACGCGCACCGCACGCACTTTGAATGGCTGACCTGGCGCCGCTGGATGGACCAACACGCCACACCCAAGCTGGAGGCCAAGCGCTGGCTTTACTTCAACTACGCCTACCAGATGGTGCAGGCGGCGCTGACGGGCCAGGGCGTGGTGCTGGCACGCCTGCCGCTGATTGCCGAAAGCCTGGCCTCGGGCGACCTGGTCGAGCCCCTGCCGCACCTGCGCATGGAGTCCCCCATGGCTTACTGGCTGATCATCGGCCCACGCAATGTGGCGCGCCCCGAAGTGCTGGCGTTCTGCGAGTGGCTCAAGGCGCAAGGCGCGCAGACCCGCAAGGCCATTGGCGATGTGCCCGACGCCGACACGGTGGAGAAGTAGGGCCCCCACGCTCCCCACTTCGTGTGGTTCGCTGCCCCCCGAGGGGGCGCTGCGCCTGCGGCCCGGCAAAGCCGGTTCCGCGGCCCTGGCTGGGAAGATACAGCCCCCACGCTCCCCACTTCGTGTGGTTCGCTGCCCCCCGAGGGGGCGCTGCGCCTGCGGTCTGGCAAAGCCAGTCCCGCGGCCCCTGCTGGGCGGGGAACCTTTTCAGGGCTGGGTTACGTGCCGTTTTAGCAACCGGCCAGCGCGCGCCTGCACCTTGGCGTTGGCCGCATCGGCGGAGCCGGCCACATAGGCCAGTTCGCCGTTGACAAACACCTTCTCGATGCCTTCAGACAGCGCGATCGGGTTCTCGTAGGTGGCCACGTCGCGCACGCGGGCCGGATCCAGCACCACTACATCGGCATGCCAGCCGGGCTGCAGCTGGCCGCGCTGGTGCAGGCGGAAATTGCGGGCCGACAGGCCGGTCATTTTGTAGATGGCGGTTTCCAGCGAAAACAGTTTCTCCTCGCGCCAGTAGCGCGCCAGCACGCGCGGAAACGCGCCCCACAGGCGCGGATGCGGATGCTGGTCATGCGGCAAGCCGTCCGAGCCGATCATGGTCAGCGGGTGGGCCACGACGCGCCGCACGTCGTCTTCGTGCATCTGGAAATAACAGGCGCCTCCGGGCTGCAGGCGGCGGCACACCGCCTTCTGGTCAACGCCCCACTCGGCCGCAATCGAGGCCAGCGTGCGGCCCGTCATTTCGGGGTGCGGCGTGGACCAGCTCACCAGCACGTCGATCACGCCATCGACCAGGTCTTCACGCAGCACGGTGGAGCCGGCCACATAGGGGTAGACGTCCATGGCCACCGGCTGGCGGCGGGCGAGCGATTCAATCAGCGGCAGGGTCTGCTGCGTGCGACCCCAGTTGGCGGGCCCGGCGCATTTGTGGTGCGACACGATCAGCGGCACGCCGGCGCTGAAAGCGGTATCGCCCGCCTCGTGCAGCGCTTCCACGATGGTCGCCATTTCATCGCGCAGGTGGGTGCTGTACACCCCGCCGAAACGCGACACCACCTGGGCCAGGCGCACCACTTCCTGCGCCGGCGCGGCAAAGGCCGGTTCGTAAAAAAGGCCTGACGACATGCCGGTGGCGCCGCTCTCCATGCACTGCGTGAGCAGCGCGCACATGGCGTCGAGCTCGCTGGCGCTGGCGGCGCGGGTCAGGTCGCCCATGCAGGCAAAGCGCAGGGTGGTGTGGCCAATCAGCACGGCGACATTCACTGCCGGCTGCGCCTGGATGATGGCGCGCTCATAGCTTTGAACGGAGTCAAAGCGAAACGAATCGGCCCCGAGCAGATTCAGCGGGGGTTCGGGGTTGTCGACGATGAAAGGCAGCAGCGAAATGCCGCAGTTGCCGGTGATGACGGTGGTGATGCCCTGCGACACCTTGGGCAGCATGTCGGGCTGCTTGAGCACGATCGCATCGTCGTGCGTGTGCACATCGATAAAGCCCGGGGCGATGGCCAGGCCCGTGCAATCGATACGGGCCACCTCTTCGGGCTTCAGGCCTTCGGGCAGCTGGTCACTGAGATTTTTGCCCAGCGCCGCAATACGGCCGTCCATCAGCAGAACGTCGCCAATCCAGCCTTCAGCACCGGTACCGTCAATCACCAGCCCGCTTTCAAGCAGGGTCGCACGTGTCATTTGAGTTTGCTTTCCTTGACGGCGGTGACCGTGTCCCAATCGAGCCTGGGATAGTGCCGCATGTCCACGCCGCGCGTGCTGAGCACGTCGCGCACGCCGCCCAGGCGTTTGACGGCCAGGTCACCCAGGCGCTGCGCCACCAGCACGGTGACGATTTCAATCACGGTGAGGTGGACCAGGTAGGCCTCGGTGCCCACATGCATGACCGGGTCTTCCGGCACATGGATGCCGAGCACAATGTCGGCCCGCTCGGCCAGCGCGGTCCCCTGCTGGGTCAGGGCGATCACCGTGGCGCCTTGCGAGCGGGCCACGTCTACCGCTTCGAGCAACGACGGCATGCCGCCCACGTGCGAGATGGCAAACACCACGCCCTGCTTGCCGATGGTGGCCGCGGACACCAGCTGCAAATGAATGTCGAGGTAGGCGTTGGACACCAGCCCCAGCCGGAACAGCCGGGCCTGCATGTCGGAGGCCATGAAGCTGGAGGTCACGCCGACGCTGTAGCAATCGACCCGGCTGGCACGCACGATGGCGTCGGCCGCCGCCTCCACCGCAGCCACGCTGAGCTGGGCCTGCACGCCGCTGACGGCCGTGGCCGCACCCTTGATGACCTTGGAGATGACCTCCTCTGCGTCGTCATGCAGCTGCACCCGGCGGTGCAGGGGCGAGCCGCTGACGGCCATTTCCTGCGCCAGCGCGAGCTTGAACTCGCGCAGGCCCGGGTAGCCCAGATCGCGGCAGGTGCGCATCACCGTGGGCACCGAGCTGCCGGCGCGCTGCGCCAGCTGCTCAAAACTTTCATCGAGCACCCGTTGCGGGTCTTGCAGGATCAGCGCCAGCACCTTGCGCCGGGAGGTGGGCGCGATTGCGATGACCTCGGCAATTTTGGCAAGCACTTTGGAAGTCATGGCGTGAGGTAGGAAAGGTAGGGGAACATCAAAAGCAGGGGAACATCAAAAAATCAGAAACAGGTTACGAGGGCATCGCACACGGTGTAGTTCTCATCCACCACGGGCATCCAGCGCCATTTGTCAAACGTGGTGCAGGGGTGCGAAATGCCCAGCGCCACCAGGTCGCCCACCTTGAGCGCCGCATGCTCGGGGCCGGTGCCGCGCAAGTAGGCATGCTGGTCGTTCAGGCCGCCGATCTTCCAGTCGGCGGGTGCACCGGTAACGCCGCGGTCGCCGGGTTTGCAAAAGCCCAGCGGCACGGGCAAATCCAGATCGTAGGAAATGTCGCGCTTGCCGACCGCAAGAATCGCCAGACCCGGCTCGGGGCAGGACTGCACCGCCGCCCAGACTTCCAGCGCGGCCTGCAGGCCATCGCCGCAGCCGAGGCGTGAATTGACCGTGCTCACCATGCGTTTGTAAAAACCGTGGTCATGCGTGACGTAGCAGCCCGAGCGCAACAGGCCGCGCACAGGTTGCGAGAGTTCGGGTTTGAGGCGGTTGGCCACCAGGTCAAAAATCGCCGAACCGCCGGCCGAGACCAGCACTTCCTCATTGTCAAAAAAATGCTGCTGGTCGCAGGCAATGGCGATGTCGCACACGCGCTGCATCAGCGCCCCCGCATAGGCCTCGTCCGGGTCGGACTGACCGGTCGCGCCCAGGCCTTCGTAACACTCGATGCCGACCAGGCGGCAAGCCGGGCTGGCATGAACGCGTTGGGCCAGCGTCAGGGCATCGTGCTGGTTGCGGCAGCCGGTGCGGCCGCCCTCGACACCGATTTCCAGCAGCACCTCAAAAGGCCGCACCGGCGTTTGCGCATCCTGTTGCGACGCATGCCAGGCCTCAATAAGCTCCAGCTGTGCCGCCGAATCCACCAGAAAGGCAATGCGCAAGCCTGCGTACTCGCGCTGCATGTCCTGAATGCCGGCGAGGTCTGCCGCGGTGAAGACCTGGTTGGCAATCATGCAGCGGCGCGCGCCCGCCAAGACGCCGGCACGCAACTGGGCGACGGTGGCAAAGGTCAGGCCCCAGGCGCCCGCATCGAGCTGGCGCTTGAGCAGTTGCGGCGACATGGTGGTCTTGCCATGCGGCGCCATGTCGATGCCCCGGTCGGTGGCGAAGCGCTGCATCCAGGACAGGTTGTGCTGCAGGGCCTGCTGCTTGACCAGCGCCACGGGCAGCGGCAGGTCGCCGTCGAGCACGCGCCAGTGCTGGGCGGCAATCTGCGAACGGCGCAGCGCAGGGCTGGTGTGCGGAAATCCCTTGAAGGAGCGGTCGATCTGCGGATCGAGAATGTCTTGCAGTGTGGTCATGAATCAATCCAGATTATCAGGCGGCCATCAACGATGCGTTGATAACGATGTCGTCGCGGATGCAGGCCTTGAAGCGGCCCTGCCCCATGTCGCGCAACTCGGGGCGGGCGCCCGCGCAAGCCTCGATTGCGTGCGGGCAGCGGGTACGGAACACGCAGCCGGAAGGCGGATTCACGGGGCTGGGAATGTCGCCCTTGAGCGCGACGCGCTCGCTCTTGTGCTCCGGATCGGGCTTGGGCGAGGCAGCCAGCAGCGCCTGCGTGTAGGGATGCAGCGGCCGCGCGAACAGCTCGGCGGTGGGCGCCACTTCCATCACGCGGCCGAGGTACAGCACCACCACGCGGTCGCACAAATACTCCACCACGTCCAGGTCATGCGAGATGAACAGCATGGTCAGCGAGAGCCGGTCGCGCAGGTCGCACAGCAGGTTGACCACCTGCGCCTGGATGGACACGTCCAGCGCGGACAGGGGCTCGTCGGCCACGATGAATTCAGGCTCGACGGCCAGGGCGCGCGCCACGCCGATACGCTGGCGCTGGCCGCCGGAGAACTCATGCGGGTAACGGTCGGCGTGTTCGGCGCGCAGGCCGACCAGGGCCAGCAACTCGGCAATCCGCCGCTCGCGCGCCGCCTTGCCTTTGGCCAGGCCATGCACCTGCAGCGCCTCCCCAAGGATGTCCTTGACGCGCATCTTGGGGTTCAGGCTGGCGTAGGGGTCCTGAAAAATCATCTGCAGCTTGCTGCGCAGCGTGCGCATGCGGCTGCTGGAGGCGGCCCCGAGGTCTTCGCCCCGGTACAGCACCTGGCCCGACGTGCTCTCGATCAGGCGCAGCAGGGTGCGGCCTATGGTGCTTTTGCCGGACCCGGATTCACCGACCAGCCCCAGCGTTTCACCGGGCTGGATCGTGAAGGACACATCGTCCACCGCGCGCACGGGTTTGGCCGGCGCACCGAAATAGCGGTGCAGGTTCTTGACTTCGATCAGCGGGGCACTCATGCGGTCTCCACGGGAAGAGTTGGAACAGTTGCAGGCTCGCGGACCAGAATGCAGCGTGCGCTGCGGTGCGGGCCGGCACTTTCCAGCGCCGGCATGGCCTCGCGGCAGGCCGCCAGGGCATGGTCGCAGCGGGGCTCGAACGCGCAGCCGGGCGGCGGCGCGAGCGGGCTGGAGACCTGGCCCCGAATGGCGTACAAGCGGCGCCTGGAACCCACCTCACCGGCGGCCAGTTCGCGCTTGCGCTGCTGCGCCGGCAGGCAGGCCAGCAGGCCCTGCGTGTAGGGATGGCGCGGCAAGGCAAACAGCTCGCGCACGGGCGCCGACTCGACGATGCGGCCCGCATACATCACCGCCACGTCATCGGCATGGTGCGCGACGACGCCGAGGTTGTGCGTGATGAACAAAATACTCATGCCGGTCTCGGCCTGCAGGCGCCGCATCAGCTCCAGGATCTGCGCCTGGATGGTCACATCCAGCGCCGTGGTCGGCTCGTCGGCAATCAGCAGCGTGGGGTTGCAAGCCATGGCCAGCGCAATCATGACGCGCTGGCGCATGCCGCCCGACAGCTGGTGCGGGTACTCGTGCAGGCGCTGCGCGGCGGCCGGAATCTCCACCAGCTCCAGCATGCGCAGGGCATGGGCCAGCGCGGCGCTGCGGTCCAGCCCCATGTGCAGGCGCACCGACTCGGCAATCTGCTCGCCCACCGTGAAGACGGGGTTCAGGCTGGTCATGGGCTCCTGGAAGATCATGGCGATTTCATTGCCGCGGATGCGGCGCATGGCCGGCTCGGGCAGGGCCAGCAGGTCCAGGGTTTCGCCGGCGCGGTTGGTGAAGAGCGCCTGACCGCTGACCTGCGTGGCGGCGGTGCGTGACAGCAGGCGCATCAGGGTCAGGCTGGTCACCGATTTGCCGGAGCCAGACTCGCCCACCAGCGCCGTGGTCTTGCCGGGGCGAATGCTGAAGCTGACGTCGGCCACCGAACGGATCAGGCCCTCGTCGGTGTCGAAAAAGGTGCTCAGATGGCGGACATCGAGCCGCGGGGTAATCGACGCGGTAGACGGCGCATTGGAAGAGGTGATGGGCGAATTCATGGGGTCTGGCCTCTGATTGTTCACAGCGACTTCTTGAGCCGCGGATCCAGCAGGTCGCGCACACCGTCGCCCAGCAACTGCAGCGACAGCGCGGTCAGGATGATGGCGAGGCCGGGAAATAAAACGATCCAGAGCGCTTCATGCGCATACTGCTGGCTGCCGGCCACCATGGTGCCCCAGGTCGGAATCTCGGGCGGCACACCCACACCGAGGAAAGACAGGGCGGCCTCCGCCAAAATGGCATAGGCAAAGATGAACGAGGCCTGCACCAGGATGGGCGACATCAGGTTGGGCAGGATGTGGCGCCACAGGATGCGGGGCGTCGACACACCCACGGCCCGCGCCGCTTCGACAAACAGCAGTTCACGCACGACCAGCGTCGAGGCGCGGACCACGCGGGCGACGCGCGGCGAGTACACCAGCACCAGAGCCAGCACCACATTGAGCATGGAGGGGCCCAAAATGGCCACCAGGGCAATGGCCAGCAGGATGTCGGGCAAAGACATCATGGCGTCCACGACCCGCATGATGGGCGCGTCCAGCCGCCGGAAAAAACCCGCCACCAGGCCGAACAGCGTGCCGAACACAATAGCGCCCATGGCGGTCAGCGCGGCAATCGTGAGCGAATAGCGGCCGCCGAAGGCAATGCGCGCAAACAGGTCGCGGCCCAGCTCGTCGGTGCCCATCAGATGGCTGACCGTCGGCACCGACAGGCGCTCGCGCACCGCGGTTTCATTCGGGTCGTAGCCCGTGATCACGTTGGCCAGCAGGGCGACCGCCACCACGACCAGCAGGCAGATGCCGGCGGCCAGCACGATGCGGCGCCGGAACAGTTTTTTGAGAGTGAGCGGAATTTTCATGGCGATCAGTATTTGACGCGGGGATCGACCACCATATAAAGCAGGTCGGTCAGGAAATTGATCACCACATAAATCATGGAAACGACCAGCAGGGCACCCTGAATCACCGGGTAATCGCGGCGCAGCACGGCGCTCACCACCAGGTTGCCGACACCCGGCAGGCCAAACACGGTTTCGGTCACCACCGCGCCGCCGATCAGCAGCGCCACGGTCAGGCCCAACACCGTGACGATGGGCACCAGCGCGTTGCGCAGCGCATGCTTGAGCACGACGACTTTTTCAGACAGGCCCTTGGCCCGGGCCGTGCGCACATAGTCTTCACCCAGCACGTCGAGCATGGAAGCGCGCGTGAAGCGGATGATCAGCGCGGAGTTGAGCACGCCCAGCACCACCGAAGGCAGCACCAGGTAATGGATGCGCGCCATCAAGGTGGCACCCGGGTCACCGTAGCCGGACACCGGAAACCAGCCCATGGACACCGCAAAAATCTGCATCAGCACCAAGCCGAACCAGAAGCTGGGAATGCTGGCACCCAGCATGGCAAAACCGGTGAGCAGCTGGTCGATGAACTTGCCGCGAAAGACCGCCGAGACAATGCCGCAAGGCACACCAATCGCCGCGGCGATGAAGAGGGACAGCAGCGCCAGCAGGGTCGTGGGCTCGGCCCGCTCCCACAGCGCCTGCGTGACCGGGCGCTGCAAAAAAATGGACTGCCCGAGGTTGCCCTGCGACAGCTCCTTGAGCCAGTAGCCGAACTGCACCGGCAGCGGTTTGTCCAGGCCATACTCTTTTTGTACGCGGGCAATGTCTTCGGCCGTGGCCTGGTCGCCCAGCAGCACCGTGACGGGGTCACCCGACGCGGCGCGCGTGAGCACAAACACGAGGACCGCCACGAGCGCCATGACGACCAGCATGCCCATGATGCGTGACAACAAATATCGGGTCATAACCTTGTTCTATCCAAAAGGGGGGAATGCTTTTTATCCATTCGAGGGTGTCCCCGTCAACATCACTAAACCCGGCCCAAAACGAAGCGAAACAAAAGCCAGTCAAGCCGCGGAACCGGCTCTGCCGGGCCGCAGGCGGGCGGCCCCGAGGGGCTGGAGCCTGCGGCTCCAAAGCTGCTTGAGCAGCTTTGGACAGGCGACAGAGGCGAAGCGTCTCGCGAGCCGCGGCCTGCACGGCCTCGCGCAGTACGCGAAGCGACAAGCGTGGGGGCTCAATTTTTCAGGCCGGTATTCCAGAAGAAGGGCCAGGTCGACGGCACATAGCCCTGCAGCGCCGGCGACTTCGCCGACAGGCTGTTGAATTTGCCGACATTGATGTAAGGCACTTCGTCGTACACCACCTGCTGCACGGCACCCCACAAGGCACCGCGCTTGGCGGGGTTGGTTTCCTGGTTGAGGGCGGCCAGTGCGGCCTGCTTGGCCGGCGACGACCACCAGCCCGGCGCACCGTCACCGAGTTGCGGCGGCGACAGCATGGGCTCGGGGAACTGGCCCGAATGGGTGATGTAGATGTCCCAGAGCTTGGCGTCGTTGCGGCGCTGCACCAGCGTGGCCCAGTCGACCACATTGAGCTCGGCCTTGAAGCCGGCGCGCTTGAGCTGCTCAGCCATGATCAGCGCCATGTTGTAGTGAAAGTCGTACTGGCGGCTGGTCAGGATGCGGATGGTTTCGCCCTTGTAGCCGGCCTGCGCGGCTTGGCCCTTGGCCTTGGCGGCATCCCGCTCGTTGTAGCTGGCCGAACCGGCGGCCGAATAAAACGGCGTGCCCTTGGGGAAATGGTTGGGTTCGGCCACAAAGAAACGCGTGTCGCCAAAACCGGCGGCCAGCATTTCGCCTTCGCCGAAGCTGGTCTGCACGGCCTTGCGCACCGGCAGCGAGGCCATCACGCCTTCCTTGGTGTTGAACACAAAATACGGAAAGCCAAACGACGGCGTCAGGATGGGAACGGTCTTGCCGGCCGACTTCTCCAGGCGGTTCAGCGCCTCGGTGGGCAGCAGGTCGGCAAAGTGGTACTGGCCGGCCAGCGAGCCCTCGACACGCGTATTCGCATTGGGCACGGGAATGAAACGCAGCTCGTCGGCAATCGCGGTTTTCTTGCCGCCGTAGCCGCTGGGCGCTTCCTTGCGCGCACTGTACTGGTCAAAGCGTGTGAGCAGTACATACTGGTCGGGACGGCGCTCCTTGAACTTGTAGGGGCCGGTGCCGACGTATTCCTTCAGCGGCGTGGCGATCGACTCCTTGGCCATGATGGCGGCCATGCCGGAGGGCATCGCCAGCTGCGGCAACAGGGGGGCATACGGCGCCTTGAGGGTGATCTCGACACCGTGGCTGCCGTTGGCCGACAGGTCGGCAATTTCCTTGGACAGCGCCTTGCCACGCGGCGACACGTCCATCCAGCGTTTCAGGCTGGCCACCACGTCGTCGGCATTGAGTTCGCGGCCATTGTGCAGCTGCACGCCTTTGCGCAGCGTGATGCTGTAGCGCTTGCCGTCGGCCGACACCTTGGGCAGGCTCTCGGCGAGCATGGGCACCATTTTCCAGTTCGCATCAAAGGTGTAGAGCGGCTCGTAGACATGCTGCATGATGGTGCCCACCAGGTCGGCGGTGGACGCCATCGGGTCCAGCGTCTGCGGCTCGGCGATCATCGCCAGATTGAGAGGCGCTTTTGAAAGCGCCTGCGCCTGGGCACCCATACCCATCGGCAACAAGGCCGAACCGCCCACCACCAGCGCCAAAGCCACCGCCTTGCGACGGCTGATCCAGAATTTTTGCAGCATGCCGATCTCCTTAAAAGTGAAAGTATTTTTCAACTTGCAAAGAATATGCCAGCAATAATTCGCAGAAAATCGGTAAAAACCCTAGGTTAAATCTATAAATATGAAAATATATTTCAGTTTTGGGTTTAAGCTGCATGACCTTGGGGCGCGGCGCCCTCCCCCCTTCGCACCAGTCTGGTGTTTTCTGCTGTTTACCCCTGTTCACCCTAACCAGGAGCTTTTCACATGTCCGCACTTGAATACTTTGGCAACCCCCCGATGGCCTCCGACCACCAGCCGCGTCCGTTTTCACCCGCCGTGCGCGCCGGGGACTTTGTTTATGTCTCGGGCCAGGTGCCGGCCGATGAAAAGGGCGAAATCGTGCAGGGCGGGATTGAGGTGCAGACGCGCCAGGTCATGAAAAACCTCTCTGCGGCCCTGGCGCTGGCCGGCTGCACGCTGGACGATGTCTGCAAGACCACGGTGTGGCTGCAGGACGCACGTGACTTTGGCAGCTTCAACCGGGTCTACATGAGTTACTTCGGTGATAAAAAGCCGGCGCGCTCTACGACCGAGGCGCGGTTGATGGTGGATGCGCGGGTGGAGATTGATGTGGTGGCTTACAAGCCGCGTGGATAGAACGCCTCGAGGGGCTTGGGGCTTTCGAGTGACAGCCCATTGGTCACCTGCCCCATCTGCTATTCAATTGGTAGCGAGTTAGCTTCTCTGGGGCTGCTGACCGGGACTCGCCCCGGCGGGCGACTCACTTTCTCTTGCGTCGCCAAGAGAAAGTAAGCAAAGAGAAGGCGACCCTGCTGTCTGCGTCCCTTCGCTTCGCTACGGGCAGCCTGCGGTGCTCCGTCCAGGCGGGGTCTCGCTCGAACTCGCTACGTTGCACTTCGCTCAGACAATCGCGATCCCTGATCCGCCTGAACCTCCGCTCCTCGGCGCAGACAGAAGCAACTGTGTTCAAAGTCAAACGATTTTGAATGAAATTTCAAGCGTCTCCAGCCTGTGGACAACCATAGCCCGCCTGCCAGGGCTTGCCCGACTTGATGATGGCATTCATGATCGTCAACAGCTTGTGCATGCAGGCCACCAACGCCACCTTCGCAGGCTTGCCTGCCGCACGCAAGCGCTGATAAAAAGCCTTGATCAACGGGTCATGACGCACCGCACTCAGGCTGGCCATGTACAGGGCCGAGCGCATGTCAGCACGCCCACCCCAAGTGACTCTTTTGCCCTTCATCGTGCCACTATCGCAGTTAAGCGGTGCCACCCCTACCAGCTTGCCAATCTCGCGCGCACTCAAACTGCCCAACTCTGGCAACGACGCCATCAAGGCAGCCTGGGTCGAGATCCCCACACCTTTCATACCTTTGAGCAAATCGAGCTTTTCCTTGAAATGCTTGCCCAGACTGCCTGCAATGTCTGCATCAAGCTCCTTGACCTGACGGTCAATGACCTTGAGTACAGCCTGAATGCTTTTTTTCTGCGTCGGATGGCTGCTTGCCAGCCGGTTACCCTCCGCCACGCGCATCACCACGAGCTGGGAGCGCCGGGTGACCATTGCCGCGAGCATGTCCTGCTGCACTGTTGGCAACTTGAGCAGCAACTTGTCCCGCTTGTCACTGCTGTAAAGGGTGTGGGCGAACTGGGCCAGCGCCTGGGCATCGCTCTTGTCGGTCTTGCTCAAAAATCCAAGCGCCTTGGCAAAGTCATGGGCCTGCCTGGGGTTGACCACCATGACGGCATAACCGGCCAGGCACAGCGCCGTTGCCGCCAGCCGCTCCAGGCCTCCCGTGGCCTCCATCAAGACTACCGCCACACTATCCTTACGCGTTGCCAGGCTGTCTATCAAGGCGCCAACGCCTGCATCAGTATTGACAAACTGCTGTGCTTTGGCTTGACCGCGAACGGCCAGATCAAGCGTTGCTTTGGAGACATCGATACCAATGAATATTTGTTCTGAAGTAGCACTCATAAATCCCATCCTTGCAAATACGGGGTCCAAAAAATCAATATGGCCAACTAGCAACTGTTCGGGCTTACAACGAGCGGCAAGTGATCCACGCCAAAAGCTTCTGTACGAGCTACATGCTCAAGGGGCAAACAGGCTGTGAATAACTTCCCAAAACAAAGCACATCAACATGTCTGAATCGCTAATTTTTAAGCATACAAGGGATGGGGCAAGGAATACCAAACCCGAATACCTGAAACCACAAGGACACGCCATGGCGTGTCCTTGTTTGTCTTGGTCATCTTTGTCTTGGGGTTCGGCATTTTGGTATTCGGACTGCCCCGTTCTGGCTGGGCCGAGCAGCGCAGATGGAGGCGGGATCAGGGCCGCAGTTGTTTGAGCGAAGTGCAACGTAGCGAGTTCTGCGGACCCCCGCCGGAGTCGAGCAGCGCAGGTTGCCCGTAGCGCAGCGAAGGGACCCAGACTGCGGGTCGCCTTTTCTTTGGTGACTTTCTTTTGGCGAAGCAAAAGAAAGTTACTAGCCGCCGGGCTACCCCCGGCCAGCCGCCCTCAGAAAAGCCAGCAGGCTATCAATTCAACAGCGCCCTAAGCCGCCACCAACCCATTCAAACCGGCCAAACCACCCCATTGTCATTAAGAATCGCATCCAGCGGAATGTCATGCGCCTCAGGCTCCATATCGGGCAGCCACCCGTTGGTAAAGCCCAGCCCCACCGTCACGGGCCGGGGCTGCAGCGTCGCCAGCGTGCGGTCATAAAAGCCGCCGCCGTAGCCCAGCCGGTAACCCCCCGGGCCGTAGCCCACGCAGGGCACAAACAGCAGTGTGGGCACGATCACTTCCGTGTCCTTGGGCTTGGGAATGCCGTAGGCGTCCTCTTCCATGGGGCAGCCCGGGTACCAGGCATGGAAGGTCAGGGTCTTGTGCAGTTTGTTGACAACCGGCAGGCCGATCTTGCGGGGCGAGCGGCTCGCTATGCTTTCCGTCGCAATTTGTGCCGGTTCCTCAAGGTCCGAACCCTGGTTTGATTGGGAATCCCGGCTCAGGATGGCGTCTTCCTGCCAGCGGTACAGCGCGGGCAACGGATCAAACTCCCCCTTGATGGGCCAATAGGCGCCTATCACCTCATGGGGGGAGCCCACCAGCCAGATGCGCATCACCCGCTGCAGCAAATCGGCTCGCTGCAGGCGGTCGGGCATATCGAGGCGGGCTTGCACCAGTGCTTTTCGTGTGCTTAATTTGTCCATAATGTCCCGATGCTATACAAAAAAAATTTCAACGCCGCGTTCTTTGCTGCGGCGTATGCCACCCTCTCGCTCAGTTTGCTGGTCCCCGCCGCCGCCCAAAACACCTCCTCAAACGGCAACGGCAGCAATGGCGACAACCTGATTCTCGAAATGAACAAGGCCTTCAGGCGCAGCGACAAGGGCCGGCTGGCCCAGATGCTGCCCCAGGCCAGAGGCCATGCGCTGGAGCCCTGGGCGGCCTACTGGGAGCTGAAAACGCGTCTGGGCGAGGCCAGCGCGCAGGAGGTGCAGGACTTTCTCGCCCGCTACGCCGGCACCTACCAGGAAGACCGCCTGCGCAATGACTGGCTGCTGCTGCTGGGCCAGCGCCGCGACTGGGCCGCCTTTGCGGCCGAGTACCCGAACTACCGCATGAACGACGACAGGGAAGTGCGTTGCTATGCCCTGCTGGTGGAGCACCTGAAGAATCCGGCGCTCGATGCGCGCCTGTCGGACGAAGTGCGAAAAAACTGGTACGCGCAGCGCGACGCCGACGACGGCTGCACCGCCGCCGCCGACCGGCTGGTCGGCGCCCAAAACCTCACGACGCAGGATGTCTGGCAAAAAGCCCGCATCGCCACCGAGGCCAACCGGCCACGGGCCGCAGCGGGTGCGGTGCAGATCATTGCTCCGGAGGCCATGGACCTGCTGACCGAGCTGAACAGCAGCCCCATCAGGTTTCTTGCCGGCAAACACTTGGCCCTGCGGAAAGTGCGCAAGGAAATCATCACGCTGGCACTGATCAAGATGGCCACCACCGACGTGGAAGGTGCCGCTTTCCAGCTGGAAAGCAAGTGGGCCGTCCAGCTCAACGCCGAGGAGCGCAACTGGGTCTGGGGCGTGATCGGCAAACAGGCGGCAACCCGCCTGGGCACGGTGCCGGGCAGCGATGCGCTGCAGTACTTTGCCAGGGTCAACAACGACAGCGACCTGACGGATGACATGCTGGCCTGGAAGGCCCGTGCAGCGCTGCGCGCGGGCACCCAGGCCCAATGGCCGCAGGTGCTGGCGGCCATCAACGCAATGAGCGAGGAGGCCCGCAAGGACCCGGCCTGGAGCTACTGGAAGGCGCGCGCGCTGCTGGCCACGGCGCCGCCCAACATTCCCACCGCGGTCAGCACGCCACAGGGTGTCACGCAGACCATCAGCATCGCGCCCCAGCGCGCCGAGGCGCTGGCGATGCTGCAGGCTCTGGCCTCCCCGCGCGGCTTTTATGAGCAGCTGGCACTGGAGGAACTGGGCCAGAAGATCACGGTGCCGGCCCAGCCGGCGCCACTCACGGCGGCAGAAAAGGAAGCCGCACGGCTCAACCCCGGGCTGAACCGCGCCGCCTATGCCATCACGATAGGTTTGCGGCCGGAGGGCGTGCGCGAATGGAACTACAGCACCAACCTGCACAAGCGCAACGGCGAGGGCGAACGCGCCGGGATGGGCGACCGCGAACTGCTGGCAGCCGCCCAGTTTGCCTGTGACCGGCAGATCTGGGACCGCTGCATCAACACCAGCGAGCGCACCAGAACCGAGACCGATTTCGATCAGCGCTTCCCCGTGCCGTTCCGCGAGGCCGTGGTCAAGCGCAGCCGCGAAGTCGGCCTCGACCCGGCCTACGTTTATGGGCTGATCCGCCAGGAAAGCCGTTTCATCATGGATGCCCGTTCCGGCCCGGGGGCCTCGGGCCTGATGCAGATCATGCCCGCCACGGCGCGCGAAACCGCACGCCGAATCGGCCTGGCGGGTTTCACGCCCGACCAGATCAATGACCGCGACACCAACATCACGATAGGCACCGGCTACCTGAAGCTCGCCCTGGACGCCTTCGAGGGCTCGATGGCCATGGCTGCAGCCGCCTACAACGCCGGGCCGGGCCGGCCCCGCGTCTGGCGCGGGCAACCCGGCAGCCCGGTGCTCGATGCCGCCATCTGGGCCGAGAATGTGCCCTTCGGCGAGACCCGCGACTATGTCAAGAAAGTGCTTTCAAACACCACCAACTACGCGGCCATCCTGACGGGGCAGCCACAGTCCCTGAAAGCGCGGCTGGGCATGGTCGGGCCACGCGATGCGTCGCTGCCCGAGGTGAACAAGGATTTGCCCTGATCAGAAAGTAGCTAGTGTGGTGCGCCACTCTATTCTGTACTTATATGATGGCGAGGCCCGTGGGCCTCGTCGCTGATCAGCCGGCGCTCCCGGAATGACAACCGCTGACAGGCCCCGCTGCCGCGTCAGACTTGGCAAGAATAGTCGGCTTTCCGGCGTCGGATCGAACAGTCAATCACGACCCAAAGCGCTCCTCCAAGCGGCTTTGCGGTGCTACCCGAAGCCGCCTCGACTACTGATCCGCTGAAATGACGGGATGGTGTGCATTTGACGTCGCGGCATGAACGGCAACGACACAGTCGCGCTCGAACCATGGAACTTGCGCCCTGATGTAGCTGATCGTTCGACCGTTGGTGACTCTCTGTTCGTCGAAGTCAGGGACCTCGATCTCGCCAAGGCGATGCAGGACGATCCGGTACTCCTCTTCCTGCTCATAGTGCTTCTGTTTGAAGAGGGTGATGCAAGCGATCAGTAATTGACGCATGTGGAATAGATCCCCAACGTCCGCGTTCGCATGGGCCAACTCCTGAACCGCGGCAATCGCCTTTCCAGCAATCCTCAATTGCTCGTCTTCGTCGTAGACGACATAGCCTTCTACCGCCTCATACAGCTGGGAAAAATGGTGGAGGAGAAATCCGTCCCCGTCAGGAACGCAGTGCCGCGCGGAGTACGTGAGATCGATTGGAAAGTTTTCTCGAAGCTCAAGATTGCTTGGTCCGTATGTGTTGGCTAGGTAAGTAGATGACGAATTGCTCGAGAGGGAAAGCACATAACACTTGCGGAGTGAGCCGTTCATGTGTGCGAGAAGGTCAAGGAGGCGTGCTTGGTCCTCACCCGTCAAGATCGCTTTGACGGCCGCCTTCAAGATACTGGTCCCGTAGTCCACTTCGCTTTGATCTAGGAACGAGTCGGCACGCGTAAGCCACAGTTCCCCATTACTTGAGATGGAAGCAGCGGCATATGCTGTCGTGTAGTGGTGAAGCGCCCCGTGGGAGATCTCGAAGCAACGGTATAACTCGCTGACTGCGGGACTGTTCGTGAAGATTACGCGCTGGCGCATGATTGTTCCAATTATTAACTGCTTCTGGGCAACGATCGCTCGCTGCGTCAGTCGGCCGTTAAGCCGTCGCTGACGAGCGGCCCCTTCTGGCCGGGAGCGTGAGTTCGACACCCGCAAACGCCGATACTGCCGGCGCCCCCATAAGTTCTAGAACTTCGAGCGCACCACACTAGTGGAAAGTGGAAAGTAGCAGGCAGGAATCAAGGTAAGGAGCAGCTTGCCCGCGGGGCTTCAGGTCTCGTCCATGAAGCGGACCTTGACGCTCTTGCCCTTGACGCGGCCACTGGCGAGTTTTTGCTGCGCCTGGCTGGCGATGGCGCGGTCCACCGCCACATAGGTCGAGAACTCGTTGACGTTGATCTTGCCGACCTGCTCGCGGGTAAAACCCGCTTCCCCGGTCAACGCTCCCAGCACATCGCCGGCGCGAATTTTCTCCTTGCGCCCGCCGACGATCTGCAAAGTGACCATGGGCGGCAGCAGCGGCTCGGTGCTGGTGGGTGTGAGCTCAGTCAGCTTGTGCCATTCGGATTCGGCGTTCTGCAACTGCTCGATTTTGCCGACCGAGCCCATCTCGTCCATGCTGGCCAGGCTGATGGCCCAGCCCTCCTCATCGGCGCGGCCGGTGCGGCCGATGCGGTGAATGTGCACCTCGGCATCGGGCGTGACATCGACATTGATCACCATCTCCAGCTGCGAAATATCCAGGCCGCGCGCGGCCACGTCGGTGGCCACCAGCACCGAGCAGCTGCGGTTGGAAAACTGCACCAGCACCTGGTCGCGCTCACGCTGCTCGAGCTCGCCGTACAGCGCCAGCGCGCTGAAGCCCTTGTTCTTCAAATAGGCGACCAGCGCGCGGCACTGCGATTTGGTATTGCAAAAAGCCAGGGTGCTGGCCGGGCGGTAATGGTTGAGCAGCAGCGCCACCGCGTTCAGGCGCGCTTCGTCGCGGTCGCTCTCCGGCACCTCATACCAGCGCTGGCGGATTTTGCTTTTCTCGTGCTGCGCCTGCACGGTGATGGTTTGCGGCTCCTTCATGAACTGCTGGCTGAGCTTGGCAATGCCCTCGGGGTAGGTGGCCGAAAACAGCAGGGTTTGCCGCTCGTCGGGGCACTGTTTGGCCACGGTGGCGATGTCGTTGTAAAAGCCCATGTCCAGCATGCGGTCGGCTTCGTCCAGCACCAGGGTGTTCAGCGCGTCGACGTCCAGCGTCTCCCGCTCCAGGTGGTCCATGATGCGGCCCGGCGTGCCCACCACGATGTGTGCGCCGTTCTGCAGGCTCGACACCTGGTTGCGCAGCGGCACGCCGCCGCACAGCGTGACGACCTTGATGTTTTCCTCGGCGCGCGCCAGCCGGCGGATTTCCGTGGCCACCTGGTCGGCCAGTTCGCGCGTCGGGCACAGCACCATGGCCTGCACGGCGAAGCGGCGTGCATTGAGGTTGGCCAGCAGCGCGAGCCCGAACGCCGCGGTCTTGCCGCTGCCGGTTTTGGCCTGCGCAATCAGGTCCTTGCCGAGCAGCGCCACCGGCAGGCTGGCCGCCTGGATCGGCGTCATGCTGAGGTAGCCCAGCTGCTGCAGATTGGCCAGCACATGGGCCGGAAGGGACAGGGCGCTGAAGTCGGAGGAAGAAGAAGTCATGCGCCGATTATCGGCGCGAGGCCCGGCCAGCCGCTCAATAACCTCACTATTGCCCCACTGTGGCCCTACTGTGGCCCCACGGGCCGGTGGCCTCAGCGATGGCAAAACACCGGCTGGCGCTTCTCCACAAAGGCCGCCGTGCCCTCCTTCGCATCAGGCGAGGCCGCGGCGATCATGAACTGCGCGGCTTCGATGGCCAGGCCTTCGTCGATGGAGACGTTCAACCCGCGTGTGACCGCACGCAGCGAGGCCGTGACGGCTACGGCCGAATTGGCGGCGATCAGGTCCGCCATGCGCAGGCAGGCAGGCAACAGGTCGCTGGCAGGCACCACGTGGTTGATGAGCCCGATCAGCAATGCCTCTTCCGCGCTGATGGCCTCCCCCGTCAGGATCATTTCGTTGGCGCGCTTGCGGCCTATATGGCGCGGCAGGCGCTGTGTACCGCCGAACGGCGGCGGAAAGCCCAGCCGGATTTCAGGCTTGGCAAAAGTCGCATGTTCCGCCGCAATCGCCAGGCTGCAGGCCTCCATGGTTTCGCAGCCGCCGCCAAAGGCAATCCCGTTCACAGCCGCGATGATGGGCTTGGGGTAGTTCTCGACGCGGCGCGTCATGGCCTGGCCGCGCGCGACGAAGCGGCGCGCTGCTGTTTCGGGCGATGCGGCAACATCCGGCGCAAAGCCCGCGATGTCGGCGCCGGCGCTGAAGGCCTTGTCGCCCCGCCCGGTCAGCACCAGGCAGCGCACGCTCTCGTCGCGCTCCAGCGCATCGAGCCGGTCCATCAGCTCATCGATGAGTTCGTAGCTCAGGGCGTTGAGTTTTTCGGGGCGGTTCAGCGTCAGCACCACGTGCTGGCCGCGGCGCTCGGCTTCTATCAGCATGTAGCCTCCAGAGGGTTTCGGGCAGGGGTGTCCGGGGATAAAAATGACAGGACGCCGCAACCACGCGGGGCGCCAACAAAGTAGGTCGCGGCTTGCGGCGTGACAAAGGACTGGCCGCTCTCCAGCACGACGTCGCTGTCCCGGCCGCGCCCGGCCAGCGCGTCGCTGGTGATCCAGAGGCAGCCCTCGGTGCAGGTCAGAGCCTGGCCGCGCCGCAGGCGCAGGGGTTTGGGGATGGGCCCGAGCTTGAGCGGGGTTTGCAGGGCATGCATGGCGGACTCCTTGGAAAGTGTGGTTTGATTCTTCCCTGTACCCGGCCCGCGCGGCCGGATGGTTTGTCATCCGGGGTATTCCAATCATTCATGCCATGCTGAACAGTTCTTCCTCCAGCGCGCTGCGCGCCATGTCGCTTGATGCGATACGCGGCTTCGAAGCGGCCGCGCGTCACCTGAGCTTCACCGCTGCGGCCGAAGAGCTGTTCATCACGCAATCGGCCGTGAGCAAGCAGGTCAAGAGCCTGGAAGACGCGCTGGGCGCAGCGCTGTTCTTGCGCGGCGGCAAGGGGCTGAGCCTGACGCCCGAGGGCCGGCAGCTTTATGAAGCGGCCCGTGCGTCGCTGGCGCAACTGGCCTCGGCCGTCGACCGCCTGCTGGCCGTAGACCGGGTGTCGGTGTCGATCACCACCACGCCGTCTTTCGCCGCGCTGTGGCTGGCGCCCAAGCTGGCGAAGTTCCAGCTGCTGGAGCCCGCCATTGACGTGCGCGTCGACGCCTCGGAAGCCAAGGTGAACCTGGAGCGCGAAGGCATCGACCTGGCCGTGCGGCTAAGCCCGCCTCCGCCCGGAGGCGAAGGCCCGCCGCCCTTGCTGCAAGAACAAGCCCTGCTGGTGGCCGCGCCGGCCGTCGCGGCGCGCATCAGCGCTGTCGCCGACATCCTGCACACGCCGCTGCTTGTTTATTACGACCCGGCCACGCGCTTTTCGTGGATGTCGTGGACGGCCTGGTACGAACGGCTGGAGCTGAAGCAGTCGACCCAGCAGCCCTGCCTGTATTTTTCGCAGTACGAGCATGTGCTGACCGCCGCCGTTCAGGGCGCCGGCATCGCCATAGGGCGCACGCCGCTGGTGCTGCCCCTGCTGGGCAGCGGCCAGCTCAAGGTGGTCTTGCCCGGCCAGACGGTCGAGGGCATGGCTTACCGCATCGTCACCTCAGCCCACAGCGCGGATCGGCCGGCTGTGCAGAAATTTCGCGCATGGCTGGAGCGAGAGCTCGCGCTGGAAGCCATCGGCTGAGCTCGTGTCAACGCTACAGATCAGGCCCAGGTGCCCGTGGTCTCAAGCACCGGCGACAGCTCCGCCTCGCCCCAGCGCAGGGGCAATGAGCCCTTCACCAAGCGCATCGATCCCACCTTGAACCGCAGCAGGCGCTGCGCCTCGGCAAAGGCCTGCACCTCAGGGCCGTCCCAGATGATGTCTGCCGTAACGGCCAGATAGAGCAGGTCGCCATTGTCAAAGTCGATGAACAGCAGGCCGGCCCGCGGATTGACCGCAATATTGCCCAGCGTGTTGAAAAAAAAGTTGCCCATGAAATCCGGCACCGTGAGCGTGCCGTCGGCGCCCACCCGCACAAAGCCGGGTTTGCCACCGCGGTGCGACACATCCACCCCGCCGGCCCGCCCCGCGTCGTCACCGTCACCCATATAGGCCGTCGCGATGAAGAGGGTATCGGCCGCCGCGATCATGGCGCGCGCCGCATCGTCGAGCTGGCCCGCCTGGTGCACCACGGGCGGTACAGGCGCAAGGCCCGCGTCATACACCGGCTCACGGGCCTGGATGTACTTGGGGCAGTTGCCAAAGCTCTGGCTCACCTGCACCGAAAAACCCGCAGCACCCAGGCCCTGCACCACCCCATTCATGCGGTTGCGCCGCCGCGTGTGCGGCTCCATGCCCAGCAGGCCGATGGCCGCGCCTTCCGCCAAAGTGTCCTGCAGCGGATCGCCCGGCAGGGGCTGCGCCTGCAGCACCAGCCGCTGCGGATGGGGCGAGTGAATGAAACCGGGTGGTGCCGCGAGCACCGAGGCCCAAGGCTGGCCGGACGCGTCCGCCGTGCCGGCAATCACAAAAGGCAGCTGCCCAAAAAACTCGCGGTGCTGATCGGGCATGAAGTCCCGGATGACGCGCGGGCCGAGCTGCGCCATCCGCTCCTGCACGCCCACCCGGGCCTGCACCGCACGCTCGCCCTCGTGAAACGCGGATACGCTCATGCTGCCAGCCCGGTGGGCGTTTTGACCATGGGGACAAAGCGCGGCAGGGCTTCGATGCGGGCCAGCCAGGCGCGCAGCCTGGGGTAAGGTTCCAGCGAAACATTGCCCTCGGGCGCATGGGCGGTATAGCTGTAGTTGGCAATATCGGCCAGCGTGGGCGTGTTGCCGGCGAGAAATGCGGACTGCCCGAGCTGCTGCTCCATCACGGCAAACAGGGCATGCGCGCGAGCTATGGCGGCGTCCGGGCTGTCGGGCCGCTTGAACAGCTGGATGACGCGTGCCGCGGCAGGCCCGAATGCCAGCGGGCCGGCGGCTACCGACAGCCAGCGCTGCACGGCGGCCGCAGCCACGGGCTCGGTCGGCATCCACGCGTCTGCGTCCTGCGCATAGCGCCGGGCGAGGTACACCAGGATGGCGTTGGAGTCGGCCAGGGTCACATCGCCATCCTGGATCACGGGTACCTGACCGAATGCGTTCATGGCCAGGAATTCAGGTGTTTTATGCGCCTTGGCCGCCAGGTCAATCTCCACCCGTTCAAACGGCAGGCCCAGCAGCGACAGGAACAGCTCCACCCGGTGCGCGTGGCCGGAAATGGCGACACGGTAAAGCTTGATGGGCTGCGCCGGGAGCGCCTTGAGGCTTGCGTTGGGGGTGGAGGCGGCAACTGCGTTCATGCGGGGTCTTTCAAGGGGGTTAATGAAATGGAACAAGGGATTCGACTACGGTGGATTCTGTTTGATCCGTTAATTTGAATAAATAGCTGACATAGGATTTAACTAATCCTTAAATCGGATTAATTTCAAGCACGGGGTTACCATGGCGCCATGGACAAGCTCAGGGCCATGCAGGCCTTCATTCATATTGCCGAAGAAGGCAGCCTGACCGCTGCGGCCCGCGTCATGGAGTCGTCGCTGCCCGCCATGGTGCGCACGCTGGCCGGCTTCGAAGCGCAACTGGGCGTGCGCCTGTTCAACCGGACCACGCGACGCATTTCGCTGACCGAGGAAGGCCGGCGGCACCTGGAGAGTTGCCGGCAATTGCTGGCCGCGCTGGACGATGCGGAAGCAGCGCTCACGGCGGAGGCCGGCGAACCAACGGGCCACCTGACCATCACCGCGCCCGTGCTGTTCGGGCAAATGCATGTTGCCCCTGCCGTGACGCGCTTTGTGCAGCAATACGAAAAGATGCGCTGCAGCATGGTGCTGCTGGACCGCGTGGTCAACCTGCTGGAAGAAGGCATTGACGTAGGCATCCGCATTGGCGAGCCCGAAGACTCCACGCTGGTCGCGCAGACGGTCGGCCACATCCGGCGCCTGGTGGTAGCCAGCCCCGACTGGCTGAAACGCCATGGCACGCCGCGGCATCCCAAAGACCTGCTGAAGGCCAACTGCGTGCGCGTGACCGAGCATGCCCTCACATGGGGGCCGTTCAATGACCAGGGCCGGCCACTGCGCCTGGCCGTCAGTGGTAATCTGGAGTTCAACCAGAATGCGCCGGCCGTTGCGGCTTGCGTGGCCGGCGCGGGCCTGGGCATGTTTCTGTCCTACCAGGTGGCGCCGTTTCTGCAAAGCAAACAACTGTGCACCGTGCTGGAGGATTTTGAGCCGGCGGTTCGCCCGATCAACGTGGTCTACCCGCACGCCCGGCTGTTGCCCATGCGCACCCGGGTGTTCATCGAGTGGATCAAGAAGGAACTCAAGGACTTCCAGTCCTGAAGACTGAAAAAGGAAAGAGCGCATGCAAACTTTTGATTTTGACCTTTTCGTCATCGGCGGCGGCAGCGGCGGCGTGCGCGCCGCCCGCATGTCGGCACAGCGCGGTGCCCGCGTGGCGCTGGCCGAAGTCGCCGCCATGGGCGGCACCTGCGTAAATGTGGGCTGCATCCCGAAAAAGCTCTACAGCTACGCCGCCCATTACGGCGACAGTTTTGAAGAGTCGCATGGCTTTGGCTGGGTCGGCGAGGCCCCCACCTTCGACTGGGACCTCCTCAAGGCCAACCGGGCCCGCGAGATTTCACGGCTCAACGGCGTCTATGTGCAGCTGCTCACGAGCGCCGAAGTGACCATCATCGAGGGCTGGGCCCGCCTGCTGGATGCGCACACAGTGGAAGTCGACGGCAGGCGATTCACGGCCAAAAACGTCCTGGTCTCGACCGGCGGCACCCCCACCGTGCCCGCCATCACCGGCCGTGAGCATGTGGTGACCTCCGACCAGATGTTCGACCTCAGCCCCTTCCCCAAGCGCCTGCTGGTGGTGGGCGGCGGTTATATCGCCTGCGAGTTCGCCTCGATCTTCAACGGCCTGGGCTCCCAGGTCACCCAGGTCCATCGCCGAGACAAGCTTCTGACGGGCTTTGACGACGACGTGCGCCGCTTCATTGCCGGGGAAATGAGCAAAACCGGCATCAATCTGCAACTGGGCACGCATATCAGCGCCATCACCAAAACAGACGACGGGCTGCAGGTGGAGGTGAAAGACTCGCAGGACAAGCCGGCCAGCTTCCTGGTGGACAGCGTGCTGTATGCCACCGGCCGCGTGCCCAATGCCAGCGGGATCGGGCTGGAAACCGTGGGTGTGGCGGTGAACAGGGTGGGCGCGATCCAGGTGAATGCGCAGTACCAGACCTCCGTGCCGTCCATCTACGCGCTCGGGGACGTGACCGCGCGCCTGCAGCTGACGCCCGTGGCGCTGGGCGAGGCGATGGTGGTGGTGGACCATCTGTTTGGCCCGACCGACGGCAAGAAGCCCAGGGGCATGAGCTACGACTTCGTTCCCACCGCCGTGTTCACCCATCCCAATATCGGGACGGTCGGGTATTCGGAAGCCGATGCCCGCGAACAATTCGGCGCCATCCGTGTGTACCGCACCGATTTCAAGGCGCTCAAACATACCTTGAGCGGCAGCACCGAGCGCACACTGATGAAGCTGCTGGTTGAAGATGCCACCGACCGCGTGGTGGGCCTGCACATGGTGGGACCGGACGCAGGCGAGATCGTGCAGGGCTTTGCCGTGGCCATGAAGGCCGGGGCCACCAAGGCCGTGTTTGACAGCACCATTGGCATCCACCCGACGGCCGCCGAAGAGTTTGTGACCATGCGGGAGCCGGTCAAGGCCTGAGAGCCTGCGGGCGATAGCTCTATGATGGAATGAAATCAAGAATCCCCCGCCATGCCCTACCTGCCCCCCTTCATTGCCCCGACCCGCTACTCCGACCCCGCTGCCGCGCTGGCGCAGGTGTGTGCCATCTACGACCAGCAGATTGCGCACCTGCGCGATGCCATGCAGCGCTATGTGGCCGGTGAAACGCTGCCCGGCCATGTGCGCGCCTGCTACCCCTTTGTGCGCGTCCACACCGACACGGTGGCGCGCACCCCGGCCGCCCCCGACAGCGCCCGGCTGAGTTACGGTTTTGTCGCCGGCCCCGGCCGTTTTGAAACCACGCTGACACGCCCCGACCTCTATGGCGACTACTACCTGGAGCAGTTCCGCCTGCTGCTGCAAAACCACCGGGTCGAGCTGGAAATAGGCACCAGCACGCAGCCGATTCCGGTGCATTTTTCGTTTGCCGAACACGACCACATCGAAGGCAACCTGAGCGTGGCGCGCCGCATGCTGATGCGCGATGTGTTTGACCTGCCCGATCTGGCGGCGATGGATGACGGCATTGCCAATGGGACGCACGAGCCCAAGCCTGGCGAACCCCAGCCCTTGTCGCTGTTCACGGCGGCCCGGGTCGATTACTCCTTGCAGCGGCTGCGCCACTACACCGGCACATCGCCCGACTGGTTCCAGAACTTTGTGCTGTTCACCAATTACCAGTTCTACATTGACGAGTTCGTTCGGCTTGGCCACGAAGAGATGGCCAAGCCCGACAGCGAGTACATCGCCTTTGTCGAGCCCGGCAATGTGGTGACGCGCCGCACCGGCCTGCCCGTTGAAGCAGGTGACGCGCTGGGAACACCACCGCCCCGGCTGCCGCAAATGCCGGGCTACCACCTGATGCGCGCCGACCGCAGCGGCATCACCATGGTCAACATCGGCGTGGGCCCGGCCAACGCCAAGACCATCACCGACCACATTGCCGTGCTGCGACCTCACACCTGGATCATGCTGGGCCACTGCGCGGGCCTGCGCAACAGCCAGCAGCTGGGCGACTACGTGCTGGCCCATGGCTATGTGCGCGAAGACCATGTGCTGGACGAAGAGCTGCCGCTGTGGGTGCCGATCCCGGCGCTGGCCGAAATCCAGGTCGCGCTGGAGCGCGCCGTGGCCGACGTGACCCAAGTCAAGGGCTCGGCGCTCAAAAGCATCATGCGCACCGGTACCGTGGCCTCGACCGACAACCGCAACTGGGAGCTGCTGCCAGCCAACCAGCCGCAGCGCCGCTTCAGCCAGAGCCGGGCCATTGCGCTTGACATGGAAAGCGCCACGATTGCCGCGAACGGCTTCCGCTTTCGCGTCCCTTATGGCACCCTGCTGTGCGTGAGCGACAAGCCGCTACACGGCGAGATCAAACTGCCCGGCATGGCCAACCACTTTTACCGCGAGCGGGTCGATCAGCACCTGCGCATCGGCATCCGCGCGGTGGAACTGCTGCGCGGCGAAGGCATCGACCAGCTGCACAGCCGCAAGCTCAGGAGCTTTGCCGAGGTGGCGTTTCAGTAACGGGAACCGGCTGCCGGCGCAACAGGGGTCGCATGGCCAGCAGGCCCAGCACCGGCCCCAGGCCCAGCCAGGGCAGCAGCGATGCCAGCGCATGCCGCTGCGACAGGCCGGTGAACAGCTCGATGCTGACGATGGAAATCGCAAAGCCTATGCTGTTGGTCAGCGTCAGGACGCTGCCCACCGCCTGGCGCGGCGCATTGCTGGCGGTGAGCGCGGAAAACTGCGGCGAGTCTCCCGCCACGGTGATGCCCCACACCAGCAGCCACAGCGCGAACCATACGGCCGGCGCGTCAAACAGCCAGGGCGCAAGCAGGCAGCACAGGCCGCTGACCGCCAGTTGGCCGCACGCGACCCGCGCACTGCCGACTCTTTGTGCGACCCATCCGCCACCCATGCAACCGATGGCACCGGCACCCACGACGCCAAACGCAGCCAGCGACAGCGCCGCGCCGTTGAGCCGGCTGGCCAGAATCAGGGGCACCAGTACCCACATGGTGTAGAGCTCCCACATGTGGCCAAAATAGCCCAGCACCGAGGACCGCACGCGCCAGTCGGTCCACAGCGTGGCCAACGCGCGCCATTCCAGTGTGCTGCGCCGCACTGGGCCCGCAGGCGGCTCGGGCAACAGGCCGTACAGCAGCACACCGCCGGTAGCGGCCAAAGCAGCGACACCCAGCATGACGCTGGGCCAGGGCAATTCACCGCTCAGCCCACGCAGCGCATGGGCGCTGGCGGAGCCGAGCACCAGCGCGCCAATGAGCAGGCCCAGCGCCCCACCCAGACCCCGGGTGTACCACTGCGCGGCGATCTTCATCCCCACCGGGTAAATGCCCGCCAGAAAAAACCCGGTCGCCGTTCGCCAGACCAGCAGGGCCGTGAACTCGCGCACCATCCACCAGGCACCCACGGTGCAGAGGGCACCGGACAGTGAGCACACCAGAAAGACCCGCCGGGCCGGAAAGCGGTCGGCGACGGCCAGCACGGCAAAAACCAGCGTACCCACAATAAAACCGAGCTGCAGGGACGAGGTCAGGGTGCCGACGGCGGATGCCGGCCAGCCGAGTTCACGCTGCAGGTCGGGCATCACCGCATTGACCGCAAACCACAGCGAGGTGCCGGCAAACTGCGCCAGCACCAGCACGGGCAGCACATGACGGGGAACGGCATCAGTCATGGGCTGGACTATATCCCGCATCCCCCGTCCATCCAAACTGCCGTTTCGTTGATGGGGCGCTCAGAGGCTGAGAGTTTTTTGGTCGTGCCCGAGTAGCGCGTCAAAACGTGCCCAATCGAGGCGCAAAGCACAGCCATAGCTTGGGCTATGGCGCGCATTTGCAACGACGAGTGGGTGCGTTTTGGCGTGATAAGCGGGTAGGAACAAAAGACTCTCAGCCTCTCAGTCTTCGCCGAGCCGCAGCCCGGTCGGCAGGCGTTTTTCCGTCGCCCACTTCAGCAGGGCGGCACAGCGGTACACCCCATGCGCAAATTTTCCGTACGGCAGGGTGGCAAACAGGGCCATCACCGCGCCCAGGTGAACCGCCAGCAGCAGGGCCATGGCCGATGTATCGCGCCAGGCCAGCAGGGCCAGGCCGGTCAGGCTGGTGAGAAACAGCAGGGCGATGAAGCCGCGGTCCATCGGCTTCTGGGCGCCATCGCCGTGCATCGGGTGGCGCCGCAGGTTGAGCCACAACAAACCCGCCGGACCCAGCAGCAGGCCCACGCCCCCCACTGTCCCCAGCAATACCGGCAGGCTGTTCAGCGCATAAGGCGCCTGCAGGCCCAACAGGTAGTGGTAAAGCGTGGCCACGCAGGTGGCTGCAAAACACAGCATGAAACCGTAAAACGTGAGGTGGTGAAAACGCCGGCGCCACAAGGTGAAGGCATCGTCTGTTTCATTGCAGCCTTCGCCATGCCCGCCGTCGAGGTACTTCAGGCGCAGTGCATCCGTGGCGGCCTCGACTGCCGCTTCCCGCGTCATGGCATCAACCGCGGTGGCCCCCGATGCGTCGCCCGGCGACACATCGCGCCAGAACCTGCGCACGCCCAAACCCAGCGCCAGCGCGGCAAACAGGAAGATCGGCGCGAACATGGAGACCAGCAGCTTGTGCGGGAAGATCGCGTAGAAGTTGCCCGCCAGCGGTTCATGCAGCAGCGTGCCCTTCATCACCAGGGCGAGCACCAGGAACAGTGCCAGTCCGGTGGCCAGCGCCAATGCCAGCGTCAGGCCGTTGCGCTTGTACAGGGCGCCCAGGGCCGGCGGCCAGGCGTAGTCGGCATAGGTCTGGGCGCGCACCTGCGCCATGGCCTGCGGCACGTTGACGGCAAACTCGTGCGGCGGCGCGTACTGGCAGGCGTGCAGGCAGGCGCCGCAGTTGTGGCAGAGGTTGGCCAGGTAGTGGATGTCGGCCTTGCCAAACTCCAGCCGGCGTGTCATGGCCGGGAACACCGCGCAAAAACCTTCGCAGTAGCGGCAGGCGTTGCAGATCTGCATTTGCCGACCGACTTCGGCCTCGACAGGGGTCAATGGCAGGTCACCGACCGCCAGCGCGCACGCTTCGCGGGTCAGGGCTTCAAGCTGCTGCATGTCGCGCTCCGTGGTTCAGCGCCGCACGGGCGGCCTGGGTGCCGGCAATCCGGCCAAACGCTGTGCCTATGGTCATGCCGACGCCGGCGGTGTAGCCCTTGCCCAGCACGTTGCCGGCCATGATTTCACCGGCGGCAAACAGGTTGGGACTGGGCTGGCCGCCAAAGTGCACGGCAGCCTGTTCGTTGACCTTCATGCCCAGGTAGGTGAAGGTGATGCCGGGCTTGAGCGCATAGCCGTAAAACGGGGCCGTATCCAGGGGCCGGGCCCAATGGGTCTTGGCCGGGGACAAGCCTTCGGTATGGCAATCGTCGAGCACGGCATGGTCGAAGCTGCCAACGTGGCAGGCCGCGTTGTAGTCATTCACCGTGCGCATAAACGCCTGCACCTCCAGGCCCAGCTGGCGCGCCAGTTGCTCCAATGAATCGGCTTTTTCGCCGGGGAACACCGGCGGCATGAAGCGGCCCACGGCCTTGGCGTCGATCACCGAGTAAGCCAGCTGCCCGGGCTGCATCGCCACCAGCCGGCCCCAGATGGCGTAGCGCTTGGGCCAGAAGTCCTCGCCCTCGTCGTAAAAACGCTGGGCGTGTTTGTTGACCACCACACCGAGCGACACACAGTCGACGCGGGTGCAGATGCCGCCGTCGTACAGCGGTGCGCGCGCGTCAATGGCGACCGAGTGGCTTTGCGTCGGATCGCCAATGGTGTCCGCCCCCTGGGCCATCAGGTCGCGCAGCAGCACGCCCTGGTTAAAGCGCGTGCCGCGGATGGCAAAGTTGTCGGCCGGCCACTCGCCCGCTTCATTCTGGCCCCAGGCTTCGCGCAGCCACTCCCGGTTGGACTCGAAGCCGCCACTGGCCACCACGCAGGCGCGGGCCTCAATCCGCTCGGCGCCGCAGTGCGCGGCCACGAAGCGGCCATCGCGCAGCTCCAGGCGATCGGCGGGCGCGTCGTAGCGGACCTGTACACCGAGGCGCCCGGCACTGCGGTAGTAGGCGTTCATCAAGGCCTTGCCGCCGCCCATGAAAAAGGCATTGGTGCGCGACAGGTGCAGCGTGCCCGACAACGAAGGCTGAAAGCGCACCCCGTGCCGGCGCATCCAGTCGCGGCAGCGCGACGATTCGCGTATCGCCAGGCGCGCCAGCTGCTCGTTGGTCTGCCCTCCTGTGACCTTGAGCAGGTCTTGCCAGTACTCTTCTTCGGGGTAGGCGTCTGTCAGCACGTCCTGCGGCGACTCATGCATGCAGCGCAGGTTGCGCGTGTGGCTGGAATTGCCGCCACGCCACTCGCGCGGCGCCGACTCCAGCACCAGCACGCTGGCGCCGGCCTCCCGCGCCATCAACGCGGCGCACAGCGCGGCATTGCCCCCGCCAATCACCAGGACATCCAGCGTCTCTTGCGACTCCCTTTGACGTTTAATCAGCATGGATGCCGGCGCGCTTGACGATATCGCTCCAGATCTTTTGTTCGCTCGCGATAAACGCGGCAAATTCGCTGGACGGCCCGCCGCCGCCGACCGCATTGTCGGTGGCGAAGCGGGCGGTGACGGCCGAGGACTTGAGCGCCTTCAGCGACTCTTCCTGCAGATGCCTGACGACGTCCGCGGGCGTGCCGGCCGGCGCCAGAATGCCGTACCACTGCGAGGTCTCAAAGTTCTTGAAGCCCATCTCGGCCACGGTGGGCACATCGGGCAGGCCGGAAATACGCTGCGCGGTGCCCACCGCGATAGCGCGCAATTTGCCGCTCTTGATGTGCGCGCTCAGGGCCGGCAGGCCGGCTGACGAGGCCTGGGTACGGCCCGAAATCAGATCGGTCAGCTGCGGGCCGGTGCCGCGGTAAGGAATGTGCGTGATGAACATGCCGGTGACCAGCTTCAGATACTCCATGGCCAGATGCCCGGCGCTGGCATTGCCGGCCGAGCCATAGTTGAGTTGGCCCGGGTTTTTCTTCACATAGGCGACAAACTCCTGGAAATTCTTGGCCGGTACATCCGGGTGGATCACAAAGACATTGGGCACCTTGGCCAGCAGGGTCACCGGAATGAAATCCTTGTTCACGTCATAGGGCTGGTTTTTCAGCATGTAGGGATTGACGGCCAGCGTGCCCACATGCCCGAGGATGATGGTGTGCCCGTCGGCCGGGGACTTGGCCACCTCCTGCATCGCCACCGTGCCCGCCCCGCCCGGCTTGTTTTCGACATAGACACTTTGCCCAAGCTGCTTGCTGAGCTCGGCGGCCACCGAGCGCGCGACGATTTCGGAGGTGCCCCCCGGTGCAAACGGCACCACAAAGCGAACCGGCCGCGACGGCCATGTCGACTGCCCCAGTGCATGCGGCAAGGCCAGCGCCGAGGCGCCAAGGCCAGCGACCTGCAACAGCATACGCCGGGAAATTGAAGGGCTCATCATGACGGTCTCCTTGTAGTAATTGAAGCTGAAGCGCGGCGAACGTCATCAGGAAATGACGCCTGTGACACCTGGGGCACCCGTGACGCCGGGAGCGCCGGCGTTGATCAACCGGCCGGTTTGTCAGCCACGCTGGAATTTAGCCCCAAAACACCGGCACGCCTAGCGGGTCGGCGGCATGGGGGCATCACAAACCGTGATGGCCAAGACCTGGGATGGCCTCAGGCGTCCACCAGCCGGGCACCCAGCCAGCGGCCGGAGCGCACGGCCTCGGTCGCGCAATCGGCCAGCACCACGCGCGCAGCCAGGGCGGCGGGCGAGAGTTCGTCGTCCGACAGGCTGCACAGTGAATTGACGCGGCGTGCCAGCGTGTCGGTGATTTGCGCCAGATGAAAGCGCTGCGCCGCATCGCTGAACCGGCTCACCGCGGCCCAGGGCTGCAGCGTGCAGCCGAGGCCGCTGTCAACCGCATCCATCAACATGGCCAGTGAGTCGATTTCGGCCACCAGCGTGGGCTTGCATTTGGCCCGGGCAAAGGCGCTTTCGATCGTGCTGCGCAAGCCGTGCGTGCCGGTGGGCAGTATCAGCGGCAGGCCCGCCAGCTGCGCGACACGGATGCGGTCGGCGGGTTGGCCCGCCAGCGTGCGGCGTGACCGGATCAGGAACAGCTTTTCCTCGAGCAGGGGCATCACGCTCCAGCGGCGCCCCGCCTGGGTGTTGAACAGCATGGCCAGGTCCAGCTGACGGGCATTGAGCATGGTGGTGAGATGGCCCGACAGGCTTTCCACCATGTGCAGGCGCACATCTGGGTAACGTTCACGCATGGCGCGAAGCAGCGGCAGCCCCAGCACGGCTGCCGTGGTGGGCGCCATGCCCACGCTGACACTGCCCGACAGGCGCGACTGCTGCGCCGCGCGCGCCGCCTGCTCGGCGTGGCGCAGCACCAGTTGCGCCTCGCGGAAAAACGCCATGCCGGCCTCGGTCGGGGTCACGCCCTTGGGGCTGCGCTGGAGCAAACGGGTGGAGAGCTCGCTCTCCAGCCGGCTGATCTGCTGGCTCAAGGCCGATTGCACGAGGTCCATATCCAGTGCGGCGCGGCTGATGCTGCCCAGCTCGATCACCCGGACCAGGTAACGCAGTTGGCGCAGTTCCATGCAAAATCCTCCGGTGGGTTCAACCTAGAAACGGCAGTTGGATGCGTCTGAGTGCGCCGTGATCGGCGTGCCAGGCAAGGGTGAGCGCTGCGGCTCCGCTGGCACCTGCGTGCCCGTGGACAGCGCGAACGGGCTCAGACTGCGACTGAGCCGCGCCCTGCAAGGGTGACAACGCAGTGGGCTCTTGCCCGCAAGGCGGAACAACGCCGCATGGCGCGCCCGGCATGGTGCAATCGGACGCATAGCGCTGTCACCCAGAAGGTGAACGCGATCGAAGAGGGGAAAGTCAATGGGCATGCGGCTTTCCTGAAGTTTGTGAGCGGTCAACTGCTGTTTCTAGGTTCAACCATCACCTTTCGTGATGCCCCTGATCATCGCATGCGCACCCTGCCTGCCCGCTTTGCCTGCCTTGGGCTGCGGGCCCGCGGGCTTTGGCTCAGCCGGCCAGCCCGCCCGCCGCGTTCTGCCCGGGCTGCGGCGCTTGCGCCAGCTCTGCCCGCATGCGGGGCAGGTATTGCGGGTACTCGCGCTGCATGAAATCCACCAGCGCCTCGCGCACCTTGCAGCGCAAATCCCAGTTCAGGCTGGAGTTGGCCGACGTGACCAGCAGGCGCAACTGCATGCTGTGCTCGCCCGCCTCCACCACCTGCAGCAGGCACAGCCGCTTGTCCCATTCAGGGGCCGCTTCGCAGGCCCGCAGTGCGGCGTGGCGCAGCGGCTCCATCGGCATGCGGTAATCCACCCAGAGCAGCACGGTGCCGATGATTTGCGCGCTGCTGCGCGTCCAGTTCTGGAAGGGGTTTTCAATAAACCATTGCAGCGGAACGATCATGCGCCGCTCATCCCAGATCTTCAGCACCACATAGGCACCGGTGATTTCCTCGACCCGCCCCCACTCGCCCTGAACGATCAGGACGTCGTCAATGCGGATGGGCTGCGCCAGCGCAATCTGCAAGCCGGCGATCAGGTTGCTGAAGACGGGGCGCGCGGCAATGCCGACCACCAGCCCCGCCACACCGGCCGATGCCAGCAGGCTGGCCCCAAACTGCCGGGCGCCGGGAAAGGTCATCAACATCAGGGCCAGCCCGGCCAGCAGCACGACGAACATGAGGGTGCGAGCCAGCATGCGGGTTTGCGTGTGGATGCGGCGGGCGTTGAGGTTGTCAGCCACATCGACCGGGTGCAAGCCGATCACACCCAGCGCTGCCCCGCGTGCCGCGCGCATGCCCGCCCAGGTCAGGGTTGCCAGCAGCAACAGGCCATTGGCATGGCGTATTCCGCCGATCAGCGGGAAGGCATCGGGTGCGCTGTGCCACACGGCCTGCAAGGCAATCAATGGCAGCAGGAACTGTGCAGGGGACCGGCATTGCTCCGCCACCTTGGCCAGCACCGGCATGGAACGCGTCACGCGCAGCACGATGGCGGCACCGATGCGGGCCACCACCAGCGCCAGCACAACGCTGACACCGGCTGCCAGCACGATGCGCAGCGACGAGTCGTCCATCCAGGCGACGAGCTCAGACAGGTTCATACCGCAGCCTCATACCGCAGCCCTGTCAGCATGCATCAGCCCTTCGCCACCCGGGGCTTGACCCGGGACGCGGCCAGCTTGGCGTTGGCACGCGCCACCTCGACATCGGCATCAAACGCCAGTGCCACGCCCATGCGGCGCTTGACGAAACTCTCGGGCTTGCCGAACAGGCGAATGTCGGTGTTGGGCACGCGCAGCGCGTCGGCCACGCCGTCGAACACAATGCCTTTGGCGTCCACACCGCCGTAAATCACCGCGCTGGCCCCGGAGCTCTTGAGCGCGGTGTTGACCGGCAGGCCCAGGATGGCGCGTGCATGCAGTTCAAATTCGTTTTGCCATTGCGTACACATCGTCACCATGCCAGTGTCGTGCGGGCGCGGGCTGACTTCGCTGAACCAGACCTCGTCACCCTTGACGAACAGCTCGACGCCAAAGAGCCCCTGGCCGCCGAGGTCGTCGGTCACGGCCTTGGCGATGGCGCGGCTTTTCTGCAGGGCGGCCTCGCGCATGGGATGCGGCTGCCAGCTCTCCACGTAGTCGCCACTGACCTGGATGTGGCCAATCGGTTCGCAAAAATGCGTTTCCACCTGGCCGTCAGCGCCGAGGGCGCGCACGGTGAGCTGCGTGATCTCGTAGTCAAAGTCGATGAAGCCCTCGACGATCACCCGGCCGTGGCTCACGCGGCCACCGGCCATCGCGTAGTCCCAGGCGGTTTTCACGTCGGCGGGGCCGGCGATCTTGCTCTGGCCCTTGCCCGAGGAACTCATGACGGGCTTGACGATGCAGGGGTAGCCGATGTTGGTGTCGATGGCGGCCTGCAGCTCCTGCAGCGAATCGCAGAACACATAGGGGCTGGTCGGCAGGCCCAGGGTCTCGGCGGCCAGCCGGCGTATGCCTTCGCGGTCCATGGTCAGGCGGGCGGCGCGGGCCGTGGGAATCACGCGCACCGTGCCAGCGGCTTCGAGTTCCTCGAGCATGGCCGTGGCGATGGCCTCGATCTCGGGAACGACCAGGTGCGGCCTTTCCTTTTCAATCAGGCTTTTAAGCTGCGCCGGGTCGCTCATGGTGATGGTGCGCGCATGGTGGGCGACCTGCTGGCCGGGCGCATTGTCGTAGCGGTCGGTGGCAATCGTTTCCACGCCCAGGCGCTGCAGCGCGATCAGCACTTCCTTGCCCAGCTCGCCGGAGCCGAGCAGCATGACTTTGGTGGCATGGGGGGACAAAGGGGTTCCGAAAGTGGTCATAAGCGCTGAAGGTAGAAGTGGGAGAAATGGGAGAAAAGGGGAACGGCGGCCGCAAGGCTGGGCGCCTGGGCACCGCCTGGGCTTACTTTACTGCACCAGCCACGCGGCCCCGGGTAGGACGCCGGCCCGCTTTGCCCCTGCAAAGCACCGGTCATTGCAATCAAATGATAATAATTCTCAATTAGAACGTTTCTCCGTTTCTCCCTCAAGCAGCGCACGATGCGCCGCTCCTCTGAAAGACAGAATGTCCACCACACCCACTTCACCCTCCACACCCGCCGCCCCTGTATCCGAGGCCGCGCCGCGCAAGCGCCGGCCGCCGCGCCGCGTGCAGGTCACCCGCGTGCAGACCCTGAGCCCGCTGATGCGCCGCATCACCTTGCAAGGCGCGGAGCTTGAAGGCTTTGAGGTGGGCGACCCAGCCAGCTATATGAAGCTGATTTTTCCCGAGCCTGGGCAGACCGAGCCGGAGCGCCCACTGCCCGACGGCCCGAAGCCGAAGTCCATGCGCACTTACACGCCGCTGGCCGTGCGTGCGGACGTGCACGAAGTCGACGTGGACTTTGTGCTGCACGGCGACGGCCCCGCGTCCACCTGGGTCGCGCAGGCGCAGACGGGCCAGGTGCTGTTTTTGATGGGGCCCGGCCCCGGCTACAAACTCGCGCTGGACGCGCCCGTGCACGTGCTGATAGGCGACGACAGCGCCCTGCCCGCGTTTGAAACCATTCTGGCGAGCTTGCCCGCAAGCGCTCAGGCGGAGGTGCTGGTCGAAGTGGTCGATGCCGCCGAAGAGCGCCCGCTGCAGAGCGCCGCGAAAGTGGACGCACGCTGGGTGGCGCGCGGCGCCGACAACACCCGGGCCGGCCAGGCGCTGGAAGCCGCCTTGCGCAAAGCCGGCGCGCCCGCCGCGGATGCCCGCATCTACCTGGCCTGCGAAGCCGCCGCCATGCGCCGCATACGCCAGTTGCTCATTGAAGAACTTGGCGTGGAGCGCAGCCGCATCGTGGGCCGCGGCTACTGGAAGCTGGGCACGGTCAATCACCCGGACCACGACTACGGCGAAGATTGAGCCCCCACGCTCCCCCACTTCGTGTGGGTCGCTGCCCCCCCGAGGGGGCCGCCCGCCTGCGGTCTGGCAAAGCCAGTCCCGCGGCTCATGCTTGGTTCAAGAGTTCAGTGGCGTAACCCAGTAGGGTATTTCACCAGTGGAGGCCGCGGGTCCGGCTTTGCCGGCCCCAGGCGCCGCCCCCTTGAGGGGGGAACAGGCTACACGCAGTGAGCCTGGACGGGGGTGTGGTTATAGAGTGGGCACAATGGCCGCATGAGCAAGCCCCTGTTTGAAGTCGCCGGCCTGAGCAAGCATTACGGCGATGCCATCGTCGTCAACCAGCTGTCTTTCAACATCGCACCGGGCGAATGCCTGGGGGTCATAGGCCCCAACGGCGCCGGAAAGACCACCACCATACGCATGTGCCTGGGACTGACCGCCCCCGATGCCGGCAGTGTTTCCTATTATTCCAACGGTCATGCGGCAGGCACGCTGCAGATGCCGCAGGACGCTCTGGCCATCAAGGCGCGCCTGGGCATCGTTAGCCAGTTCGACAGCCTGGACCCGGATTTCAGCTGCGCGGAAAACCTGCTGGTGTTCGGCCGCTATTTCGGTCTCAAGGACGCGGTGATCCGGGAGCGGATTCCACGGCTGCTGGAGTTTGCAGCGCTGACGCACAAGGCCAATGCCAAGCTCAGTGAACTCTCCGGCGGCATGAAACGGCGCCTGAGCCTGGCGCGCGCGCTGGTCAATGACCCGCAGTTGCTGATGCTCGACGAGCCCACCACCGGCCTGGACCCGCAGGCCCGGCACCTGATGTGGGAGCGCCTGCAGCGGCTGGTTCAGCAGGGCAAATCGATTTTGCTGACGACCCACTTCATGGACGAAGCCGAACGCCTGTGCAACCGCCTGCTGGTGCTGGACCACGGCAAGAAAATGACCGAAGGCACGCCGCGCGAACTGATTGCACAGAACCTCGAACCCGATGTGGTGGAGGTTTATGGAAACGGCGCCCTGGCGCTGGCCGATTCGCCCCTCAAAGCGCTGGCGGCGCGCACCGAAGTCAGCGGTGAGACGGTGTTCTTTTACACGCTGGATGCCAAGCGCCTGCTGAACGCGCTGACAGACTTTCCGCAGTTGCGCACGCTGCACCGCCCGGCCAATCTTGAGGACCTGTTCCTGAAGCTCACCGGCCGGCAAATCAGGGAGGATGCGTGATGTCTGCCGTACCCCACACCCCAACGAGAGGACAGGCGCTGTTCAGACCACCGCAAATCGGCCTGCGCTGGCTGCCCGTCTTCCGCCGCAACCTGCTGGTCTGGCGCAAGCTGGCCATTCCCAGCCTCGTCGGCAACATCGCCGAGCCGCTGATCACGCTGGTGGCCTTCGGCTACGGGCTCGGCGCACTGGTCGGGCAGGTGCAGCTCAACGGCACGACCGTGCCCTACATCCTGTTCCTGGCCAGCGGTTCGATTTGCATGAGTGCGATGAACGCCGCGTCGTTTGAGGCGCTGTATTCGGCGTTTTCGCGCATGCAGGTGCAGCGCACCTGGGACGGCATCATGAATGCGCCGGTGCGGCTCGATGACGTGGTGTTTGCCGAAATGCTGTGGGCCGCCTTCAAGTCGCTGTTCACCACCAGCATCATCCTGGTGGTGATGCTGGCGCTGGGCATCAGCCACAGCCCCATGCTGCTGCTGGCCTGGCCGCTGCTCGGCTTAGTGGGCATTACCTTCTCCAGCATTGCGCTGATCTTCAACGCACTGGCCAAGGGCTATGACTTTTTCACCTACTACTTCACGCTGTTTCTCACGCCGACGATGTTCCTGAGCGGCGTGTTTTTCCCACGCGACCAGTTGCCGGGCGTGATGCGGGTGATCTCGGACTGGCTGCCGCTGACGGCGGCGGTGGAGCTGGTGCGCCCCTTGTTTCTGGGCCAATGGCCCACGCAGGGGTTGTCGCACCTGGCGTTGCTGGTGGGGTATGCGGTGGCGGGTTTCTGGGTTGCGCTGGTGCTGACGCGCAAGCGGTTTCGTAACTAAGCAGGTGGTGGCACCTCAACGCTCCTACAATTTGGCCGCATGAACGCTGCCATGCCCGATACACCGGCGCCGCTGCTGCCGCCAGAGCTCGTCACCATGATGGGCAAGGGCGTGTCCGTCATCGTGAGCGCCTGCAGCCTCGACATGCGGCCCAGCATCATGCGCGCGGTGGGCTGCACGATCGCGCCGAGGGGGCACAGCATCACGGTGTATCTGTCGCGGCAGCAGTCGCGGCAATTGATCCAGGACATTGCCAGCACCGGACGCATCGCCGTGGTGTTTTCCGAGCCGAGTTCGCACCGCACGGTTCAGGTCAAGGCCGCGCGTGCGCGCATCCGCTGCGCCGAGGCTTCGGACGAGCCGGCGCTGGAGTGCTATGTGGCGTCCATGGAAGAAGAAATCCAGCGGGTCGGCTACGCGCCGGTGTTTACCCGGGCCATGCTGGCGCGCCGGCTGGATGACCTGGTGGCCATCAGCTTTGAGCCGGCGCAGGCGTTTGACCAGACGCCCGGCCCCCAAGCCGGTGCGCCGCTGCCCCATGGCCCCGGGAGCCCGTCATGAACGCGGCTCAATCGGCGCAATTGTCACAGTTGGCGCAGTTGGCCCCGGAACCCTGCCTCGCGGACATACGCCCCTGTCTGGAGGGCGCCATCCCGGCCGTCATGGCCACCTGCGCGATGGACGGCACGCCCAACGTGGCCTATATCTCGCAGGTGTTTTATGTGGACGAGCGCCACGTGGCGCTGTCTTTCCAGTTCTTCAACAAGACGCGAAAAAACATCCTGGCCAATCCTTACGCCACGGTGCTGGTGTTGCACCCGGTCACGGCGGCGTTTTTCCGCATGCACATCCGCTACCTGCGCACCGAAACCGAAGGCCCGGTATTTGAGGGCATGAAGGCCCAGCTGGCCGGCATCGCGTCGCACAGCGGCATGGCGGGCGTGTTCAGGCTGCAGGGCTCGGACATCTACGAAGTGCAGGCGATCGAGTGCATTGCCGGCGAGCCCCTGCCCGCCGCCCCACCGCGCGCCAGCATGCTGACGGGGCTGCGCCGCGGCAGCGAGCGGCTGTCGCGCTGCACCGGGCTGGGGGAGCTGCTCAATGCCGCGCTGGCGACGCTGACCGACTTTGTGGGCATTCAGCATGCGATGGTGCTGATGCTGGATCCGGCCACCCAACGGCTCTACACCGTGGCCAGCTGCGGTTATGCCACTTCGGGCGTGGGCTCGGAAATTGAAATGGGCCAGGGCGTGATTGGCGTGGCCGCGCGGGAACGCACTCCGGTTCGCATCGTGCACATGAGCAGCGCCTACGCCTACAACCGGGCCATTAAAACCAGCCTGGGCGCCAGCGCGCCTGAGCTGATGCTGGAGACCGACATTCCCTACCCGGGCCTGGCCGAGCCGCACAGCCAGGTGGCGGTGCCCATCGTTTCTGTTGGCCGGCTGCTGGGCGTGCTGTTTGCCGAGAGCCCGAACGACCTGCAGTTTGGCTTTGAAGAGGAGGACGCGCTGGTCGCGCTGGCCGGCCATCTGGGGGCGGCCATCGACCTGATGCAGGCCGGCCCGGAGGCCGCCGAGCTGGCGGACGCCGCACCGCCAGCGGCAGCGGTGAACAGGCAGGCTGAAGGCCCCGGCGCCAAGGCAGGTGGTGCGGCCCTGCAGTTGCGGCGCTTCACAAGCAACGACAGCGTGTTTGTCAACGACAGCTACCTGATCAAGGGCGTGGCGGGCGCGATCTTCTGGAAGCTGGTGACAGACCATGTCCGGCAGGGCCGGACCGAGTTTTCCAACCGCGAGTTGCGGCTGGACCCCGCCATTCACCTGCCCGATGTGACAGACAACCTCGAAGCGCGCCTGCTGCTGCTGCAGCGCCGCCTGGCTGAGCGCGGCCCGCACATCCGCATCGAGAAAACCGGGCGTGGCCGCTTCAGGCTGGCGGTGCAGCGTCCGCTGGTGCTGGCGGACGTGGCGGCCTGAACCAGCCGCCCAGCTTCAGGCCTGAACCAGCCCCGGTACGGCCGGCAGGCCGAGGCCGCGGGTGAGCTTGGCCCATTCCTGACCGCTCAGGTGCGGCCTGACGGTGTCCAGTGCCGCGGCAAAAGCCGGCGCCGGTGCGTGCGCCCGCATATCGGCCATCATGGCGATGCGCTCGGCCGGGTTCATGAAGGGCACCAGCCAGCGCACGACGTACATCATTTCCTGCGGCGGGATGGAGGCGACCAGGGCGGCGTGGAGCTCGGCCAGTTCGGCGTCGGTGTAGCGCGACCAGAGCACGGCGTTATGGGCCGTTTCCTCCACGTGCATATGCTGGAAGTTGCTGGCAATGAACAGCGCCAGTTGCCGGTACAGCTCCAGCGTCGCGCCGGCGCGCTGTTTCGCCTCCAGCTTGAGCAGGGCGCAGGCCAGGCCGCCCAGCTCGCCAATGTGCCGCTCATGCTCCTCGTGCTCATGGGCGATGACCTCGCTGGCGCCGGGGGCGCGCGCCTCCATGGCCGCGTGAATGAAGTCGTTCTCGTGCTGGAGGTGCGAGGCGCAAAAATCCAGCAGCTCCATCACGCGCTGGCTGGCCTGGGCCAGCTCCAGCGCATCGTCGGTGTCCGTGCGGCCCAGCGCCAGCAGGGTATCGGCCATCAGTGCACGCAAGGCCTTGTGAATGCCGGCGTACAGGTCCAGGCGCGGCGCCTCCTGCGCGGCGACCTGTTGCATTTCCTGGGAGTTGATATTCATGGGGCTTTTCTTTCTCAGGCGACTGCCTGCTTGGAGGCTCCCCGGCGTAGCGCCACGCGCCAGCAGTACCGAAAAACCATGCCAAAGTCTAGAAAGATGCACCTGCCGGCATTGCTAAAAATTGCCTACGGCAACCCTAAAAAAACCTTAAGCCGCCTCAGGTAAAGGCAGATGCAGGGCAGAGGCAGCAGGGGCGGCGCTGCGCTCGCCAGTGTTCCCGGTGGCTCCCGCCGCCAGCCGCGTCCCGGCACCGCCCTTTCAAAACGCTCCGTCAAAGGTCGAAGAACACCGTTTCCTTGTCACCCTGCATGTGGATGTCAAAGCGATAAACCGGCCCGGCGCCGGTCATGGTGCGCCTGGCAATCAGCGTGTTGCGGCGCTCGGCGGGCACGCTATTCAACACGGCGTCTTTGCTGTTGGCGGCGGCTTCATCGTCAAAATAAATGCGGCTGAAGGTGTGCACCAGCAGGCCGCGCATGGTGACGCAGACGTTGA